>CAYLSA010000037.1:2983-15246 GCA_964386575.1 uncultured Oscillospiraceae bacterium
CACTGGAGGAAATGCGCGCCATGGGCGTCAACGACTCCATGATCCACGTGGACTTTATGATCGGCACGCCCGATCTGTCGATTGAGGCGCGGTGCGAGGATGGAAAAACCGTGAAACTGTTTGAAAACGGCGGCTGGGCATTCTAAAAGGAGAAAGCATGAAAACGATCTATTACGATAAAGATATCCCGCGCATCCTGCTCAGTAAGGCGGCGGCCGGCTCCCGCGCCACGGAGAAGCTGCTGTTTACCGGCATCAATGCAGTCAAATTCAAAACCGACATCCCGGAGCCGCCGCTTCCGGCGGACAACTGGGTGCGCGTGCAAAACATCGCCTGCGGTCTTTGCGGCACGGATGTGAGCTTTTTCAAATCCACCACCGGCACCGATTCCGCGCTCGAGCCCATTCCGGGCAGCCAGAAGACCTATCTGGGCCATGAAAACGTGGGCCGCGTGGTAGAAGTGGGCCCGGCGGTCACGGATTTTAAGGTGGGCGACCGCGTGGGCATCCGCGCCTATATGGCGGGCTGCGACACCAAAGACCTGCCGCGCTGCAAATACTGCGCCGAGGGCAATTATAACTTCTGTCTCAACTACGGTGCGAAGCCGAAATACGATCTGCCGTGGACGGGTGCGGGCTGGTCAGACCGCTTCATCGCCCCGCAGCAGCAGCTTTACCGCGTGTATGACGAACTGACGGATGAGCAGGCCGTGATGATCGAGCCGAGCTGCGTGTCCGTGCATTCGGTGCTGGTGGATATCCCGCGCGCGGGCGAGAAGATCCTCGTGATGGGCTGCGGCGTGATCGGCCTTGGCATCGTGCAGGCGGTCAAATGCGTGCAGCCGGACTGCGAGGTTTGGGTGATGAGCCGAACGAAGGAGAAACTCGACTTCGCCAAGCGCCTCGGGGCCGATCATGTGCTGGCGGGCGATGCCATGGAGCAGACGGCCGAGGCTACCGGCGGCAGCGAGGTGTATCAGGGCATGAGCCGCAAAAACCGCTATTTCTTCGGCGGCTTCGACCGCGTGTACGACTGCATCGGCGGCGGCAAGATGAACACGCTGGCGGTGCGTCTGCTGGCCGCGCGCGGCCGGCTTATCAAGGTGGGCCACCACATGAACGCCATTCGCTACGACGAAACGCCCGTTTGGTGGCAGGAGCTTACCGTCATCGGCGTGGATGCGCACGGCATGGAGGATTGGGAAGGCGAAAAGCTTTATACCTTCGACCTTGTGCAGCGCTGGATACGCGACGGCAAGTATTCCGTGGACGGCTTCGTCACGAACCATTTTAAGCTTGACGACTACAAAAGCGCGTATAAGCTGGCGCTGGAAAACCGGCCGGGCGTGTTCAAGATCGTGCTCGACTGCGAGTGACTGCGCTTGACACGGCGGATGGGATGATGTAAGTTTGATTCATCTAACTGCATGGGAGGAATGAGCATGATCGAGACGATCTTAAAGGTAGAGGGCATGGCCTGCGGGATGTGCGAAGCGCACGTGAACGACGCCGTGCGCGCGCATTTTGATGTGAAGAAGGTCGCGTCGTCCCACGCGAAGGGCGAAACGCGCATTGAATCGGCGCAGGCGCTGGATGAAGCGGCGCTGCGCCGTGTGATCGAGGAAACGGGCTATCGCGTGCTGGGCGCGGAAAGCCATGAACTCGAAAAGCGGGGGCTGTTTGGCCGCCGGAAATAACATCGCAAGGGAGGCATCCTGCATGGAGCGAAGCGAGGCGCGCACTCGCGCGAAAATTCCCGCCGCCGATACGGGCGTGGAGATTCGCAAAACCATGTGCGACATATGCACGCCGGGGCCGCAGTGCGGCGTGGATGCGTATGTGAAGGACGGTCGTATCATCAAAATGGAGGGTACCGAAGGTTTTCCCGGCAGCGATGGGCGGCTTTGCGTGCGCGGTGCGGCGGGACGGCAGTATCTTTACCGGCCGGATCGCATCCGCACGCCGCTTCGCCGCACGGGGCCGCGCGGCAGCGGACAATATGAGCCGATCGGCTGGGACGAGGCGCTGGATATCTGTGCCCGCGAGCTATTAAAGCAGCGCGAAAGGGACCCGGACGGCGTGGTGTTTTTAACGGGCTATCCCAAGTGGTACCGGCCCTATCTGCACCGGCTGGCCCACTCGTTCGGCACGGAAAATTATCTCACGGAGTCGAGCGCGTGCCACCGCGCCGAGGTGATGAGCTACAAGGCCGTGTTCGGCCAAACGATGATCGTGCCGACCGGCCGGGCGAAAACGGTGTTTCTCTGGGGCGGCAACCCCCAGGTCAGCGCCTATCTCAAAGGCCGCGCCATGCTTGACCTGCGCGACCGCGGCGGCACGATCGTGGTCATCGACCCGCGCATGACCCAGGCGGCGCAGCAGCTTGCCACGCTGTATCTGCGGCCCAGAGTGGGCACGGATGCCGCGTTGGCACATGCCATGGCAAATGTGATCATTCAAAACGGCTGGCATGATGCGGATTTCATTGCGCGCTATGTCCATGGCTTTGAGCCGTACCGCGAATATGTGCAGCGCTTCACGCCGGAATATGCGCAGACCGTCACGGGCGTTCCGGCGGCGGATATCGTGCGCGCGGCGGAGCTTCTGGCGCTTGACCCCACGGCGGTGATCGCGCCGGCCAATGCGCTGACGCACCGGGAAAACGGTTTTAACACCCACCGCGCCGTGATCAGTCTGATGGTGCTGCTCGGTCGGGTGGATCGGCCCGGCGGCGTGCTGCCGGAAAACGACAGCTATTGCCATTCCGACGGCGGCTTTGTGTCGCGGGAGCTGGATTTTATCGACGAGACAAGGCCGAAAAATGCCAAAAAGGCCGTTGGCTGCGAGCGCTTTCCGCTTTGGGACGACATGGTGGACGAAGGACAGGGCATGGATCTTGTCCGCCAGATGGAACAGGGCACGCCCTATCCCATCCGCGCGCTGGCCTGCTTTGGCGTGAACGACCGGATGTATCCCGAATCGCCCCGTCTGCTCGCGGCGATGGACAAGCTGGATTTCTCGTTTGCCGTGGATATTTTCTGGACGGACGTGTGCGCGCATGCGGACATCGTTTTGCCGGCCTGCACGTCCTATGAGCGCGGCGAGGTGCGCTGCTACGGCGGGCGCTTCGTGAACTATTCCCAACCGGCCGTCGAGCCGCTGTATGAAAGCCGTCCGGACACGGAGATCATCTTTGAGCTGTCCCGCCGGATGGGACTGGGCGATGCGCGGCTCGAAGCGGGGTATGATGCGTGCATCGAATATATCTTCGCGCCCTCCGGCATCACGGACTGGCAGAGCGTGAAGGATGCGCCGCTGCCCGTGCCGGTGCCGAACGCAAAGCCGTATGAGGCGGGACACTTTTTGAAAAACATCCAAACGCCCACCGGCAAGCTGGAACTATACAGCGAGCAGGCCGCAAAGCACGGGCTCGACCCGCTGCCGCGCTTTATCCCCACGCCGCCGGACGCGGACTATCCGCTCACGCTCATCGCGGGCGGACGGCTGCCGCACGCCATCCACTCGCGGCTGCATGAGGTTGCGTGGCTGCGTTCGCTGCGGCCGGAGGCGGAGCTTGAGCTGTGCCATGCCGATGCCGCGCGTCTCGGCATCGAAAGCGGCGATGCGGTAACGGTGGAAACACGCGCGGGATGCATCACGGCGGCGGCCAAGGTCACGGAAACGGTCGCGCCCGGGGAGGTGGCCATGTATCACGGCTACCGCGAGGCGAATGTGAACGCTATTTTGCCGATGGACTGTCTCGACCCCTACACGGGATTTCCGGCCTATAAGCAATTTGCCTGCCGCGTGTTCCGCGCGGAGAAGGAGGCGGCGCTATGAGCGGACGCTTTGTATTTGACCCCGACCGCTGCGTGGCCTGCGGTGCGTGCGCGGTGGCGTGCATGGACCAAAACGATGTGGATCTGGCCGCCGGCGACCAGCCCTTCCGCCGCTGCGAAACCTCGGAGCAGGGCCTGGGGATGGCGGTCACGATGCGCTATCTCAGCTCCGGCTGTCTCCACTGCGAGGATGCGCCGTGTATCGGAGCCTGCCCCATGGGGTGCATCGCGCGCGATGCGGAATCGGGGCTTGTTCTGTGCGATAATACCGCGTGCATCGGCTGCCGAAGGTGCGCGGCCGTGTGTCCGAGCGGTGCGCCGGTTTTCGGCCCGGACGGCAAAATGCGCAAGTGCGACGGCTGCATCGAGCGCGTGCGGGCGGGGCTTTTGCCGGCGTGTGTGCGCGCGTGTCCGTTCGAGGCGCTGCGCTTTGCGTGAAAAAGCAACGGCGCGTTGCTTGACCGGTGTATGCCCGCCGGGTTATACTGGCGGTAGGGAGATGAAGCTGAATGGATACCAAGGATATTCTTTTGAAACTGCGCACGGAGCGGGGCCTGTCGCAGGAGGAACTGGCCGAAAAGGTCTATGTCACGCGGCAGGCGGTGTCGCGCTGGGAAACAGGCGAAACGCAGCCGAACACGCAAACGCTGAAGCTTTTGTCTGCGCTGTTTGATGTTTCCATCAACACGCTGCTCGGTTGCCCGCGCAAGCTGGTGTGCCAGTGCTGTGGGATGCCGCTGGACGATTCCACGCTCAGCCGCGAGGTGGATGGCGCGTTCAACGAAAGCTACTGCCAGTGGTGCTATTCGGGTGGCAAATTCGCCTATGAAAGCATGGAGCAGCTGGTGGATTTCCTCTCCGGCCATATGGCCAGCGAGGCCTTTCCGCCTGAGCAGGTGCGCGCGTATTTAAGCTCGCTGCTTCCCACGCTGGAACACTGGAAAAACACCAGCGAAGAATGAATAGGAAAACGAAAAAAGAGCGTCTTTGTCCGCGTGGACAAGGACGCTCTTGCCTGTCAAAGAGGTATGGATTTGGAAGCGGCACCTACAAGGCGCACGGCGGAGCTTATTTCTGTTCCGCGGCCTTGAGCGCATCGGCGCGGCGGTTGGCCACCTCCGGACTCATGGGGCGGATGTCGCCGGCCTTGGTGAGCGCGATCTTGGTCATGACCGGCCCGAACAGCTCATAGATCAAAACGGAGAACAAAATGATGTTGCGGATCAATGCGCCCTCCGCGCCCCAGTTGGCCACCGTGACGCACATACCCAGCGCCACACCGGCCTGCGGAAACAGCGTGATGCCAAGCCACTTGGTCACCTGCGGCTCGGATTTCACCAACTGGCAGCTCCAGCGCGCGCCGAAATATTTGCCGACGCAGCGCGAGATTATGTAAACCAGTCCGATCACCACGACCGTCCACTTTGTAAACACGCTCAGCTCCAGCTCCGCGCCGCACAGCACGAAAAACAGCGCGAACAGCGGGCTGGTCCATTTGTCGGACTTATCCATCAGTTCCTCCGACAGCGGGCAGCGGTTGCAGAAGATAGTGCCGAGCATCATGCACACCAGAAGCGTCGAAAAGCCGATGTTCACGCCGCCGACGGTGAACTCCAGCTGGCTGAGTGCGACCGTGAGCAGCACAAAGCCCACGATGAGAGCCATGCGGTTGCGGTTGGAGTGGAACATGGTTTCGATGCGTGTGAGCAGCTCGCCCATCACCGCGCCCACGGCCAGGGACAAAACGATCTCCAGCAGCGGCTCGAGCACGATGGCGGCGAGATTCAGCGCTCCGGCGCTCATGGCCTGCGCCGCACCGAAGGAGATGGAAAACACCGCAAGACCCACCGCGTCATCGAGCGCGACGACCGGCAACAGCACATCCACCACAGGACCTTTGGCCTTATACTGATGCACGACCATCAGCGTGGCGGCGGGAGCCGTAGCCGTGGCGATGGCGCCGAGCGTGATGCAGCCGGCGGCGGACAGCGTGCCGCCCAGCAGCGGCATCACGGCCAAAAGCGCAAGATCGACCACCACGCAGGTGACGAGCGCCTGCAAAACGCCGATCACGAGCGCCTGACGGCCCGTTTGCCGGAGACTGGAAAGCCGGAACTCGCTGCCGATGGAAAAGGCAATGAAGCCAAGCGCCGTGTTGGAGATGAAGCCCAGCGCCTCCACCTGCTCGCCGGAGGAAAAGCCCAACCCCGGCACACCGAGCAGACCCAGACAATACGGCCCCACCAGCACCCCGGCGATCAGATACGCCGTTACGTCCGGCAGATGAAACAGATTTGTCACACGCGTAAACAGCAGCCCCGCGATCAGCGCGATGGCCGCAGCCAAAAACAGTTCCATGATCTTTTCTCCCTAAAAAACTAAGCACTGTGCAAAACCCTGCACAGCGCTTAATTATAGGCATTTTCTGCGCTTTTGCAAGCGTTAAATTAAAGGCACTCGCAAAGATACCGCGCGCCGTCGAACGGGTCGAGCGCGCTGTCCTTTTTCAGATACAGCGGATGGTGCGGATGGCCTTTCACGGAGCGCTTGCCCGCCGTGAACCAGCGCGCGCCGTGCTTTTCGCCCAGAGCGATCATATCCTGCACGCAGTCTTTCAAATACGGCCGCTGCTCGATGATATTGCCCCACGCGGCCCACACCGCCGGCGCTTCGGACAGACCGAGAACGTAATCGAACGCCTCCATATTCGCCCGGTGCAGCGCCTCGTTGCGCTCGCGCTCCATGTCGGACGGGCGCGTGGCGCGCTGGGCGTATACATTGAACATGATGAAGCTGTCATAGCCGTTGTGATGCGCGATGCGCTCGACGGATCTGAGCGTGTTGTCCAGATTATCCGGCTCGGCCGTGGAGGGATTGACGCCGATGCAGATGAGCGGCTTTTCGCCGCGGGTGCCGAGGATGTATCGGTATTCGGTGTAAAAATCCGGCACATACAGCCATTTTTCGCTGTCGTAGCCGCCGGTGAGACCGCTGCGGGCCATGGCCTCGGCAAAGGGAAGAACGTCCAGTTCCGTGGTGGGGGCGGCGGGAATGTGCATAAAAAAGCCTCCTTGTCGAGCGATAAACCCATCATACCCCATCCGTGCATGGGACGCAAGTGCTTTACGAATCACGCCGAATGACGTATAATAGAAACGTATGGAAAAAAAGTCGATGAAAAAAAGCGTGTGCGTGCTGCTGGTTTTGGCGCAAACGCTGTTATATGGTCTCGGCACGCCGCTTACGAAGCTTGCCTATGAAAGCGTGACGCCGCTGTGGTGTCTGACGCTGCGGTTCACGCTGGCGGCTGCGGCGATGGCGGTCGTGGGCGGACGGGGCCTGTTTCGGGAGCTGAGAGCCGTGAAGCCCGCCACATGGCTTCCCGCGGCGATTTGTATGTGCGGAGCCTATGTGTGCTTCAACGTCGGCCTCGACGGCACGAGCGCCACGGTATCGGGCTTTTTGATGAGCCTTGGCGTGGTGTTCACACCGCCGCTGGCGCTGTTGGTGCATGGCGGGCGATACGATAAGCGTATGCTGCTCGTGCAGTTGGCGGCGCTTGTTGGCTTGTATCTGCTTTGCTCGGGCGGTGCGCGCTTTACGTTCGGCTGGGGCGAGGCGCTGGCGCTGGCCAGTTCCGTGTTCGTGGCAGGCTCGCTGGTGTTTGGCGAAAAAGGCCTGTCCGCGCTTTCCGCCGTGGCCGTGAGTTTCACGCAGCTTGCTTTCACGGCCATTGCCTGCGTTGTGATGGCCCTTTGCATCGACGGTGCGCCTCATTTCGCCGCCATCAAGCCGACGGCGTGGCTCGTGATCGCGTATCTGGCGCTGCCAAGCGGCTGTTTGTGCTACTGGCTGCAAAACGCGGCCCTGCGCGGCGTTTCCAGCGCCGTTGTGGCGCTCACGCAGTGCGCCGAGCCCGTGTTCACGGCGGTGTTTTCCTTCCTTTTGCTGCAAGAGCGTATCTCCGCCGCGGGACTGGCCGGTTCCGCGCTGCTCATGGTCAGCATCCTCGCGGGAAGCTGGTTCGATCTCCGCAAAGAATGAAAAATTTTTTGTTGCCAAAATGTTGCATAGTGCAATTATTATATGGCAACATTATGCGCACAGTGCTATAATCGGCGGCAACGAACCAACCGGAGGAAAGGAGCATATTATGACAAGAGGAACGACCCCCACCTATCGCTTCGCGCTGCCGTTTCCGGCAAGCGGCCTTTCAAGCTGGTACATCAGCTTCGCCCAGCGTGGTGTGGAAAAATTCAGCGTGCCGCACACGCGCGGCATGGCGGATGGAAGCGCCGTAAGCGTCACGCTCACACAGGAGGAGACACTGAAGCTGGAAGCCGGAACCGATGCGCTCATCCAACTGCGCGGTATCGTTGCCGCGACCGGCGAGGCCATCGCCTCAAACATCGTGGAAACGCCGGTGGAACCGGTTTTGAGGGAGGGCGTGATCGAATGACGGACTTTGATCTTCGCTTTTCCGCCTCGGGCGAGACGTGGCCGCTTTCGATGCAGGGGCCGGACACGGCATCGCTGAGCTGGCAGCCGCAGGGCCATCCCGGCCCGACCGGTCCCACCGGTCCGCAGGGCCCCGCCGGTACAAGCGGCGCTGTCGGCCCCGGCGGCCCCACCGGCCCCACGGGGCCACAAGGCCCAACCGGAGTCACCGGCCCGACCGGTCCGCAGGGCCCCACGGGTGCAAACGGCACAAATGGCCCGACCGGGCCGACCGGCCCCGCCGGAAGCTACTCCGCCGGGCAGGGCATCACCATTCAAAACGGCTGCATCGACGTGAAGGCCTATCCCAGCAACCCCAATCTGCTGGACAACTGGTGCTTCCTGCCCGGCTGCATCGTCAACCAGCGTGGCGCGAGCAGCTATGCCAAGCCTGATATGACCAACAACAGCAGTAAATTCGGTTATGACCGCTGGCATCTGCGTAATGTTACGGCAACGGCACAGGCCAATGGTCTCAAGCTTCAGAAAAACGGTAGCACACCATTTTTAATGCAAACTGTTGAAAATGCAAACGCATTAAAGGGGAAAACCGTTACGGCGTCCTTCCTTCTGGATGGGATAACAGGCACGTCAACAGACTTCTATGCCGCCGTGTCAAACGGCACATTTTCTATTGCGGTCGGTACCGAATTCGGCCACAGCATCAGTTGCCAAAACGGCTTGATAACCGTGACCTGCGACATCTCGGCCGATGTCACGATCAACTATTTCAATATGTCTATCCGCATCCGCGATATGAGCGACATCACTGCGTGTACGCTCGTGGCCGCGAAGCTGGAGCTGGGCACGCAGCAGACGCTTGCGCATCAGGACGCAAGCGGCAACTGGGTGCTCAACGAGATACCGAACTACGCCGAGCAGCTCGCGCGGTGTATGCGGTACTATCAGCTTTATTCATCTTCCTCAGCCCGTCCATCCCTCGCGGTGGACTGTCGCCCGCCGATGCGAACGAACCCTACCCAGTCCACGACCACCATCAACAGCACCACATACTACGTAAACAGCGCCGATTGGTAACGAAAGGAGTTTCTTGCCCATGAATATCTGGGTGTATGCCATCGCCAAGGATGAAGCGCGCTTTGCCGCGCGGTGGATGGCCTCCATGGCGGAGGCGGACGGCGTGGCTGTGCTGGATACCGGAAGCGAGGACGACACCGTTTCCATCCTGCGTTCGCTGGGAGCCAAGGTGGAAACCCAGCGCATCGAGCCGTGGCGCTTTGACACGGCGCGCAACGCCTCCATGGCGCTGGTACCGGCTGCGGCGGATGTGCTCGTTTGCACCGATCTGGACGAGGTTTTTCGGCCCGGCTGGCGTGCGGTCCTCGAACAGCACTGGTGGCCGGGGGCTACCTGCGGTCAGTATGAGTATGTGTGGAGCTTTGAGTCGGACGGCTCGGACGGGGTGAAATTTCTGTATGAGAAGATCCACGCGCCCGGTGTTTGCCGTTGGACGCATCCGGTGCATGAGATCCTCGAATACAGCGTGCCGAAGGTGGTATGTCCGCTGGCGATACGGCTGGAGCACCACCCGGATGAGAGCAAAAGCCGCGCGGCGTATCTGCCGCTTTTGGAGCTGAGCGTGGCGGAGACGCCCGAGGACGATCGAAACCGGCATTATCTGGGCCGTGAGTATCTGTTCCACGGCCGCTGGGATGACTGCATCCGCACCCTGCAAGAGCATCTGGCCATGCCGACGGCTACCTGGGCGCCGGAACGCGCAGCCGGTATGCGCTATATCGCCCGTGCCTATGATGCCAAGGACGAACCGGAGAGAGCCGAGCTGTGGCTTCTGCGTGCGGCAATGGAGGCCCCGCAGCAGCGCGAGGCGTGGCTGGAGCTGGGGCGCATGGCGTATGAAAAGCAGGACTGGCGCGGCTGTGTGCGGTATCTGACGCGCTGTCTTGACATCAAAAACCGCGATCTCAGCTACACCACCACGCCCCGCGCGTGGGGGCCGCTGCCATGGGATATGATCTCCGTGGCATGGTATCATCTTGGCCGGAACGGCTACGCCGCCGCCTGTGCCCGTGAGGCATTGCGCTATGGGCCAAACGAGCGCATCGAGCAGAATCTGAAACTGTTTCAGGCATGAAAAAAGGCGTCTCCCGTTTCCGCGTTTTGCGGCCACGGGAGGCGTTTTTGCAGCCCTTTTGATCCGCGCGGACGCTTTGCGCGCTTGCAAATGCCGCCGGGACAGAGTATATTGAAACCATCTCAACAACGGACGGAGAGCATCATGAATCTGAAAAAAACCATCCGGCTGGCCGAGGAGATCGAGCGGCAGCACGCCGCCGAGCTTGAGCAGATCAGCCACTTTATATTCACCCATCCGGAGCTGGGTCTGGACGAGCGGGAATCGGCCGCCTTTCTGGTGGATTATCTGCGGCGCAGCGGCTTTGACGTGCAAACCGCCGTTTGCGGCATGGACACCGCCTTCATCGCCACGTTCGGCACCGAGGGCCCGCAGATCGACTTCCCCGCGGAATACGACGCCCTGCCCGGCTACGGCCCCAATGGCGGTCCGGCCCACGCCTGCGGCCACAACTGGATCGCCGCCACTACCTGCGGCGCGGCGGTGGTGCTGGCGGAGCTTGTGCGCCGTGGGGAGATCAAGGCCGTTATCCGCCTTGTCGGCACACCGGCGGAGGAGACCTACGGCGGCAAGGTCATCCTAGCCCGCGAGGGCGTTTTTGACCAAACCGCCGCCGCGATACAGGCCCATCTGCATCCAACGACCAGCACGGCCTGCCGGATGCTGGCTATGAACAGTTTTGAATTTTCCTACAACGGCAAAGCCGCCCATGCGGCCGCGGCCCCATGGGATGGCGTGAACGCGCTGGACAGCGTGCAGCTTCTGTTCGCCGGCGTCAACGCCCTGCGGCAGCATCTTAGACCGGATGTGCGCATCCACGGCATCGTGAGCGAGGGCGGCGCTGCGCCGAATATCGTGCCGGATAAAGCCGCCGCCAAATTCTTCGTTCGCGCCGAGCAGCGCGGGTATCTAAACGAAGTCATCGAGCGTGTGAAAAACATCGCCGAGGGCGCGGCGATGATGACCGGCGCGGCGCTGACCATCACAGAGCCCGACCCGCCGCTGGACGAGCTGCTTCCGGCGCCGACGCTGTCGCGCCTTGGCGAGGCGCAGCTTCGCGCGCAGGGGCTCGAGCCGGACTACACCGTCGACCGGCCGGGGGAGCTGTCCGGTTCGTCCGACATCGGCAACGTGAGCCATGTGTGCCCGACGCTGTATATGGAGATCGCACCGCCGGACGCGCCCGTGAACATCCACACGCGCGAGGCGCTTGACGTGGTGGACGGGTCGCAGGCCCATGCCGCCATCCACAGCGTGGTGCGTGCCATGACGGGCGCGGCGCTGGAACTGTTGGCGGATAAAAACCTGCTGCAGACCGTGCGCACGGAATTTGAACAAAACCGGATATGAAAAAAGCTGCCGTCTGCGAAATGCAGACGGCAGTTTTTTGATTTGTGAAAAAAGGTCAAGCCAAAAGTCAGATGCGGGTGGCAACGGAGTAGGCCTGACGCATGGCCTGCTGAACGCTGGCGGGCTTTTTGCAGTCGCCGATCATGTAGAACTCGGGCGTGCAGCCATAGAAAGCCATGGCCTGCTCCTTGCGGGGCACACGGCCGGCGCACATGACAACGGAATCGGCGGGCAGCGAATGCTCGGTGCCGTCTTTGTCGGTGTAGACAACGGCATTATCTTCGATGCGGGCGACCTTCACGCCGGTGACGCCGTGGAAGTTGGGCTCGGCCTCCCAGGCGGCCCGGAACATCTCGTAGTAGTGGATGGCCGTGGAGTCGGCGGACAGGCGGTCGCGCATTTCGACGACCGTGGTGTCGTGGCCCTTCTTGGCCAGATACAGCGCCGTTTCCACGCCGACCTCGC
>CAYLSA010000038.1:0-14421 GCA_964386575.1 uncultured Oscillospiraceae bacterium
TTTGCATTATAGCACTTTAAATGCCAAAAGCAAGTAGTAATTTTTCCAAAATGAAAACCGCCATGGCGGGTCTCGGTGTACAAAGTGCCCAAACCATGGCGGGTATATTGGCGAAAAGGTCAATCCTCCGCGCTGCGGAACTCGCTTTTGCCCAGGAAGAACAGCGCCAGCGCACCGGGTCCGACGTGCGCGCCGGTCACGGGTTCATAGCCCACGGTGAGAATTTCACGCGGCGGGTTGGTCTTGTTCAGCAGTGCGGCCAGTGCTTCGGCATCCTCGGGGCAGTCCGCGTGGGCGATGCCGACGGTCTGCTCGGCGGCGTTTACGACGTATTTATCATACTGCGCGGCAAGCTCCACGATCGAACGGCTGCGGCCGCGTGTTTTGGCGAAACACACGATCTTGCCGCGGCTGTCGCCCTTGAGGATGGGTTTGATGTGTAGAACCGTGGCCAGCGCGGCCTTGGCGTTTGACAGGCGGCCCGTGGCGCGCAGGTATTTCAGGTCATCCACCGTGAACACCTGACACATCCGCAGGCGCATCTCGTCCAGTCGGGCCGCGGCGGCGGAAACGTCCATCCCCTCGTCGCGGCAGCGTGCGCCCTCGAGCACCAGCAGCCCCTCGCCCAGCGAGGCGCCCAGCGTGTCCACCAGACAGATCTGCCGCTCGGGATACTGCGCGCGAAGCTGCGCGGCGGCCATCTGGGACGAGGCAAACGATGAACTCACGCCCGAACTCATGCTCACATACAAAACATCCTTGCCCGCTTCGAGGATGGGGCGCATGGCGTCTACATAGCGCTGCGGCGGGATCTGCGACGTGGTCACGCGCACGCCCTTGCGCATGGCGTCGTAATACGCCTTGGGACGGAACGAGGCTGTGTTGAGGCAGGTTTTCTCCTTGCCGCTCGTCTGGAAGGAAAACGGCACCAGCTCGATGCCGCGCTTTTTCAGCAGGGCCGAGTCAAGATTGGCGGATGTATCGGTAATGATCTCAAACATAGTCACACAGAACTCCTTATCTAATCTGCATGACAAGATTAGCACGTCGGTATATCGCTGTCAACTGTTTTTGGGGACAAATATTTCTTTACAAGCGGATCGCCGTTGTGGTATTATGGCCGAAAGAGGAGATGAGGGCATGGCTTATAATAAGGAATTGATCGCCGGAAAGCTGCGGCGCTGGGAGCGGTATTTGCTGCGGTTTCGGCTGCCGGCGTGGGAGGATATTCCCGACATCGGGCTTTATATGGAGCAGGTGGTGGAGCTTCTGCGCGGGTATCTGGATTATATGCCGCCGGAGCTGAAGGACGAGGAGCAGCCCGTGACAAGCGCGGCTATCAACAACTATGTGCGCCGAAAGCTTTTGCCGGGGCCGCGCCGCAAGCGCTATTGGCGCGTGCATCTGGCGTATCTCATCATGATATGCACGCTCAAGCAGAGCCTGAGTATGTCCATGATCCAAACGCTGCTGCCCAGCGGCGAGGATGAAGCCGAGGTGCGCGAGGCGTATGAGTCCTATGCCGCGCGGCACAATTTGGCCTCACGCTATTTTGTGGAGCAGGTGAAGCTGGCCAGCGCGCGCATTTTGGACCACGAGGAGGAAACGGAGCTGACGGTCGAAAGCACGGAGGAACTCATATGCACGGCGGCGGTGATCGGCGGTTTTGCCCGCCTTTTGGCGGAAAAGCTCATTTTGCTTGACGAGCGCACGCTGACGGACGGCGGCAGCATTGAAGTGGAGTGAAACGATACACACAAAAAGAGGGTGTGCCGAATTCGGCACACCCTTTGATATTATGCTTTGTTTCGCCGGGCCAGAAGCTCCATGCCGCGGAAAATGAGGTGGTTATCGAGCTTCACATCCCGTCGGCAGTGCGGTGCGATGACGCAGGCGAGCCCGCCGGTCAAAACCGCCGTGCAGGGGCGGCCAAGCTCCGCTTCCATGCGGTCGATCAGACCGTCCGTCATGGCGGCGGCCCCATAGATCGCGCCGCCCACGAGCGCGGGCTCGGTTTGCGTGGCGATGATCTTATCCGGTGCGGCCAGATGCACATCCGGCAAAAGCGCCGTGCCGTTGGCGAGCGCCTGAAGGCCGAGCTTCACGCCCGCGAGGATCACGCCGCCGCGATAGCAGTGCTGCTCATCGACGACCGTGACGGTGGTGGCGCTGCCGTAGTCAAAGACGATGACGGGCAGCGGATAATGCTCGGCTGCGGCGGCGTCGCCCGCCAGAATGTCCGCGCCGAGGGTGTCGGGCTGCTCGATGGCGAAGGTCAGTCCGGAATCGAGCGCGGCGCTGACGATGAGGCCATCAAGCCCGGTGACGCGGCGCACGGCCTCGTGCAGAGTACCGGTGAGAGCCGGAACGACCGAGCAGATCACGGCGCCCTCCGGCGCGGTGGGGTCGAGCCCCGCGCGAGAGAACCAAGCCGAGATCTGCGCCGCAAACGCCGCGGCGTCCTGTTCGGGATGAGAGGGGATGCGAAGCACAGCGCCGACCGGCTCGCCATTCGTCAAGGCGGCGATGACTACATCGGTATTGCCGATATCCACAGCGACAAGCATGGAAAAACGCCTCCTTAGGCCTTTTTAAAGTTCTTGGAGAAGTGGGTGATCAGGCGCTCGGCGGCCGGAGCCAGAACGAGGTTCACGGCCATTTCCAGCAGGAAATTCACGCCCGCGAGACCCATGATGGCATACGCGCCGGCGTTGGCAAAGCCCGCGGCGGTCGCCCACTCGCAGATGGTGTCCCAGAAGAACAGGCGGCAGCCGATCAGGAAGATGCCGGTGTTGGCGATGGGGGCCGCGATGGCGGCGGCCACGATGCCGAGGATGGGCTTGATCTTTGCCAGTGCCTTATAGCAAAGCCCGGCGGCCAGACCGCAGCCGATGCCCTTGGCGAACACGGTGAGGATGGCGCCGACGGCGTTCACAGCCAGAAAAACGCCGGCGTCGCCGGTGAGCAGTACGGTAAGGCCAAACACAAAGCCCAGCCAGCAGCCGATCTGCCAGCCGTATACTGCCGCTCCGACGACGATGGGAAGCAGCACCAGCGAGATGGAAAAGGGCCCAAAACGGATCATCCCGCCGACAAGCTGCAGCACAACAACGATGGCGGCGAACAGACCGCCGCCTACGATGGTACGGATCGAACGATTCATATTAAGATTACCTCCACTGCCGCTTCGCCCACAATGGCGAATGCAACGTGTTATTATTCCGGGATTGGGGGCGTTTCCAAACCCAGTTTATATAAAATAACACAGGGCGTGCAAAAGATAAAGAGGCAATTTCACAAAAATGCCGAAAAATGTTCCTTATTTGCCCTTGTCAGGGGAAAAAGGCCGTGGTACGATGAGAAAAAACGACAGGAGAGAGCCGATGAAATACGATTTTGAAACGCTCAAAAGCCGCCGGGGCTTAAACGCCGGCAAGTGGGCCGCGCTGGAACATGGTCCGCACGCGGGCGAGGATGTGGTGCCGTTTTCCGTGGCGGACATGGAGTTCGTGACGCCGCCGGAGATCGTGGACGCGGTGGTTCAGCGGGCGGAATTTGGGCTTTATGGCTATACCTACCCGGGCGATGAATTTTATGACGCCGTGACCGGCTGGATGCAGCGCCGCCATGGATGGACGGTGCAGCGCGAGTGGATCGTGGCGGTGGACGGCATTGTGGGCGGGCTTTACGAGGCCGTGAAGGCGCTGACGGAGCCGGGCGATGAGGTCATCATCCAGCCGCCGGTGTATTTTCCGTTCCGCGCCTCCATTGAAAACACGGGGCGCACGGTGGTGGAAAATCCGCTGAAGCTTGAAAACGGGCGCTATGCGATGGATCTTGACGATCTGGCCGCGAAGGCAAAGACGGCCAAGGCCATCATCGTATGCTCGCCGCACAACCCGGTGGGCCGCGTGTGGACGGCGGAGGAACTGCGGGCGCTGGGCGATGTATGCATCGCAAACGGCGTGGTGATGATCGTGGACGAGATCCACCACGACATCGTGCGTCCCGGCGTTCATCACACGGCCTTTGGCACGCTGGGCGAGGCGTATGCGCAAAATGCCGTGATCTGCACGGCGGCGAGTAAGACCTTTTCCATCCCCGGCCTTGCGACGAGCTCCATCATCATCCCGAACGAGACTTTGCGCGAGCGCTTCAAGGGGCAGCTTGACCGCGACGGGCGGCATTTCCAGAGCCTTTTCGGCATCACGGCCACGGCGGCGGCCTATGACAAATGCGCCGAGTGGGTGGACGAGATGAACGAATATGTGGCGGAAAATTATCGGACGCTGTGCGCGTTCTGTGCCGAGCGGATGCCGGGCGTGGCGGTGTATCCGCTGGAGGGGACGTATCTTGCGTGGATCGATTTTGGCGCGTTCGGCCTTGAGCATAAGGCGCTGACGGCGTTTTTGGAGTCGGACTGCGGCGTTTATATGAACGACGGCGCGATGTTCGGTGCCGGCGGCGAGGGCTTCGGACGGATGAACCTGGCCTGTCCGCGGCGGTATGTGACGCAGGCGCTTGAACGCATCGAGGCCGCCGCCAGGGAGAAGGGCTATCTGGCGTGACGGGCGGAGTTTGTTAAAAATCAGACTATTCTTGACGAATCCGGCGCGGACGCATAGAATAAGGAAAAATTGAATTTTAAACCGTTGATGAAGAGTAAGTAACCGACCCATGGCTGGCACAGAGAGTCGCGGCAGCTGAGATCGCGATGCAGACAGGATCGAGCGAATGGACTTCGGAGGGCAATCGGAAGGCAGCGGCGCTGCCCTATGTGCGACGGAGAGAGGCACTCCGTGAACAAAGCCGCCGTATGATCGTACGGGCGAAAGTGGGCGCGTTTGCGTCAAGCCGGGTGGCACCGCAGGAATATTACTCCTGTCCCAGCAGATATTGCTGGGACAGGTTTTTTATTTGGGCTGCTTCGCGCAATGCCGGCTGCGGCATCCGCCGGATCTTTTGCGCCGGCAATGCGTTGTTTTTTTCTTGAAATACACAAAGTATTCCTGCGAAAAAAACGCCTTTTTCCAACACAAAATCTCTCGCCGGCCGCTCTTGCCGGCATTGCACGAAGCAGCCCTTATGAAGCAGGCTTTTTGGAGGAGCAAAACGATGTTTATACTTTCCAAACGATGGCGTTCGCGCCGCGGATGAGACAGGTTTTGAAACGGACGGAGAATCGAGACGGAAAGAAAAGGAGATACCTATTATGAAAAAGCTTTTGGCTATATTGATGATCGCGGCGCTGGCGCTTTCGCTTTGCGCGTGCGGCGCGGAAACGGGCAGTGAAACGGCGGCGGACTATACCGTGGGCATCTGCAATTATGTGGACGATGCGTCGCTCAACCAGATCGTGGAGAACATCCGCGCGCGCCTCGACGAGATCGGCGCGGAGCGCGGCGTGACCATTGCAGTGGAGTATGACAACTGCAACGCCGATGCCACGGTGCTTGAGCAGATCGTTTCGAACTTTTTGGTGGACGGCGTCGATCTGATGGTGGGCGTGGCCACGCCGGTGGCGATGACCATGCAGGCGGCCACGGCGGACGATCCCGTGCCGGTGGTGTTTTCGGCGGTGTCCGACCCCGTGGGCGTGGGACTGGTGGAATCGCTGGACGCGCCGGGCGCGAATCTGACCGGCACGAGCGACTATCTGGACACGGCGGCCATCATGAAGCTCATCTTCGCGGCCCAGCCGGACGCCGAGCTGATCGGCCTTCTGCACGACGTGGGGCAGGACTCCTCCGCAACGCCTATCGCGGCGGCAAAGGAATATCTGGACGCGCAGGGCGTGGCCTATAAGGAATACACCGGCACCACGGTGGACGAGGTGATGCTGGCGGCGGACGCCATGATCGCCGACGGCGTGGACGCCGTGTTCACCCCGACGGACAACACCATCATGACGGCGGAACTTTCTATCTATGAAAAGCTGGCCGAGGCCGGCATCGCGCATTATACCGGCGCGGATTCCTTTGCGCTCAACGGTGCGTTTTTGGGCTACGGCGTGGATTACGCCAAGCTCGGCGTGGAAACGGCCAATATGATCGCGGGCATCCTGCTCGATGGCGACGACCCGGCGACGACGGCCGTGATGACCTTTGACAACGGCACCGCGACCGTGAACACCGAGACCTGCGCGGCGCTCGGCTTTGACTATGACGAGATCGAGGCGCTGTTCGCCCCGCTTTGCACGAAGGTGCAGCCCATCACCACGGCCGAGGACTTCGGCGAGATCGAGTGAGGCGCGACAAAGGGAGGAATACGACATGACCATAGCAACCGTTCTCAGTCTGGGCCAGACGGCGCTGGAACTGGGACTGATCTGCTCGCTGACCGTGCTGGCGCTGTTTTTGAGCTATTCGATGCTCAACGTGTGCGACCTTTCCACGGACGGCTGCTTCACGCTGGGCGCGGCCGTGGGCGCGGTGGTGGCCATTGCGGGGTATCCGTGGCTGTCCATCCCGGCGGCGATGGCGGCGGGCGTGCTCTCGGGCTTTATCACGGCCGTTTTGCAAACGCGCATGGGCGTGGATAGCCTTTTGGCCGGTATCATCGTCAACACCGGACTTTATTCCATCAACATTGCCATCATGGGCAACTCCTCGCTTTTGAACATGAACAAGACCGACACGGTGTTCACAAAGCTCAAGGCGCTGCTGGACGGCACGGTGCTGGCCGGACAGTATAAGCTGATCGTGGCGGCGATCGCCGTAGCGCTGGTGGTGGCGTTTTTGACGCTGTTTCTGCGCACGCGGCTGGGCCTTGCCATCCGGGCGACGGGCAACAATCCGGACATGGTGCGCTCGTCGTCGATCAATCCGATCTTCACCACCACGGTGGGCCTTTGCGTGGCGAACGCTTTCACGGCGCTGTCCGGCTGTTTGCTGGCCCAGTCGCAGAAGTCCGTGAACATCGACATCGGCACCGGCATGGTGACGGTGGCGCTGGCGTCGCTGCTCATCGGCGGCAGCTTCATGGGCCGGGGCAGTATTTTCAAGCGCGCCGTGGGCGTGGTGCTGGGGTCGTTTTTGTTCCGGCTGGTGTATACGATCGCGCTGCGGTTCAATATGCCGGCCTCGATGCTGAAGCTGGTTTCGTCCGTGATCGTGATCGCGGCCATATCGGGGCCGTATCTGAAAAACCGCTGGCCGGAGCTGCGGCGGCGGATGGGCGCGAGTGGCGCCGGGAAGGGAGGACAGTGAGCCATGCTGACGCTTTCTCATGTTTCCAAGACCTTTAACCCCGGCACGCCGGACGAGAAAAAGGCGCTGAACGACCTGAACCTTCATCTGGAAAAGGGCGATTTTGTGACCATCATCGGCGCAAACGGCGCGGGCAAATCCACGCTGTTTAACGCCATTGCGGGAAGCTTTCTCACGGACAGCGGCTCCATCGTGCTCGATGGGCAGGACATCAGCTTCCTGCCGGAATTTAAGCGCGCGCGAAGCATCGGACGGCTGTTTCAAGACCCCATGCGCGGCAGTGCGCCGGGCATGACCATCGAGGAAAATCTGGCGCTGGCCGCGGGCGGCGGCGGGTGGCTCTCGCGCGTGAAGCGCTCGGAAAAGGAGAAATTCCGCGCAAGGCTGGCCCTGCTGGATATGGGGCTGGAGGATCGGATGCGGCAGCCGGTGGGGCTGCTTTCCGGCGGGCAGCGGCAGGCGCTTACGCTGCTGATGGCCACGATGGTGTCGCCGAAGCTGTTGCTTCTGGACGAACACACGGCGGCGCTCGACCCCGGCACGGCGGACAAGGTGATCGCGCTGACTAAGCAGATCGTGGCGGAGGATAAGCTGACGTGCCTGATGATCACGCACAATATGCAGTCGGCATTGGAGCTTGGAAACCGCACGCTGATGATGGACTCCGGGCGCATCATTCTGGATGTGGCGGGCAAGGAGCGTGAGGGGCTCACGGTGGCCGATCTGCTTGAGCGGTTCAAAAGCGGCGTGGGCAAGGCGCTCGATAACGACCGGATGCTTCTTTCCTGAATACCAAACCATCCCTGTGGCTTTTTTCGGCTGCGGGGATGTGTTATTTGTGCCCAAAATGCGCTGTTTGCGCCGAAAATGTTTGAAATTTCGGGCGGGAATGTTAAAATATAAACTGCGTTTTCGCAAATAACACGATCAGGAGGATGCAAACGTGAAGAAAATTGCATGGCTTTTGGTGCTGTGTCTGGTGCTGAGCATGGGCACCGGCGCGATGGCGGCCAGCGGCGAGATGAGCGGCGAGGCCGGCGCGGATATATCGCTGGAACTGGTAGACCCCGCGTGGGCGGAAAGTGCGGACGGCAGCTATTATGAGCTGAAAAATGTGGTGTACTGCACGAAGGTGGTCAATCCGACGTATCAGTACATGAACATCTATGTGCCGGCGGCATATTTGACCGGCGGCGAGTGCAACGGCTACACGGCGGACACCGCGCCCATCGTGGTCGAGAACAACTGCATGGGCTGGAACAGCTCCTCGCCCTCCGGCGCGAACAAGACCTATCTTGGCGAGGGCTTTGTGTATATCAGCGTGGGCGCGCGCAGCCGCAACGCCGAAAACGGCACCGGCAAAATGCCTGCGCCCGTGGTGGACCAGAAGGCCGCCGTGCGCTATCTGCGCTTAAACGACGCGGTCATCCCCGGCGATAAGGAGCGCATCGTGTCGCTCGGCTCGTCCGGCGGCGGACAGATGAGCTCCATCCTTGGCGCAACGGGCAATATGGACGAGTATTATCCCTATCTGTATGAGATCGGCGCGGCGGGCGTTGAGCTGGTGGAGGGCGAATACGTTTCCACCATCCGCGATGATATTTTTGCGAGTATGTGCTATTGCCCGATCGTGGATCTGAACAATGCCGATCTGGCCTATGCCTGGCTGCGCTATGATGCAGGCGAGGCGAGCGCCATGACCATGTTCAGCGGCGAGATCGCATTCTCCGAGTTCCAGCTTGCCCTGCAGGACGATCTGGCGCTGGCCTTCTGCGAGTATATCAATTCGCTGGGCCTTGTGAACGAGCGGGGCGAGGCGCTGACGTTTGACATTGGGCCGGATGGCAAGCCCGACCCGCGCAGCGGCTCTTATTATGAGCAGACGCTGGAGAACATCTCGAACGCGCTCAATGCGTGGCTTGAAAGCGGCGCGTATGCCGCCGCCGGCGCTTCGCGCGAGCCGTACGACAGCGCGGAGGATTATATCGCGAGTCTGGACAGAGCGGACGAGTGGCTTGAGGAGAACGCGGACGGTAGCTATGCCGTGACGGACTTGGCCGGGATGCTGAATGGCACGGGGCTTGCCCGCAACAAGAACATCCCCGGTTTTGACACCTTCTTTGCCACCGAGGAGGGCAACGGCTTCGGCACGGCGGACGAGGACGGCGTGCATTTCTCGGCCTCCGTGGCGGCGGTGCTGGAGGAAAACTATGACCGCTACGAGGCGATGGACGGCTTTGCCGAGCAGGATGTGGATGAATACATCGCGCAGGCAGGGCGCGAGGACATCGCCGAGCAGGCGTATTTGATGAATGGCACGGCCATCATGCTGAACGTGGCAAGCGGCACGGAGCAGTCCGACATCTCGCGCTATTGGCGCACGCGCAACGGCACGGCGGACGAGCATACGAGCTTTTCCGTCGCGTATAATCTGTGCCTTTCGGCGCTCGCGGCCGGGGCGGACGTGGATTACAGCCTGGTTTGGAATATGGTGCATGGCTCCGGCGAGGGCGAGAGCACCGGCACATTCGTCGAGTGGGTGCATGACATTTGCGCCGAGAGCGCGGTATCCAGCGGCGAGCCCTCCGGCGAGGCATCACACGGATAAGCTGAACATAATAAACAAAAAAAGCGCAGGGGACGAAAGTTCTCTGTGCTTTTTTGACAAAAAATACGTTTACAAGCGGGGGCGCGTTTGCTATAATGTGCCCCAGGAGCATAAATTTAGAAAGGAGCAACCCCATGAAAAAGCTATCCCTGACCTTCGCGCTGATCCTGATATTCTCGATGGTGTTTGGCCTTGCGGTCAATGCCCAGACCATTGAGCTTCGGGGCAGTGGGTACGAGCTGGACGTGAGCGACTACGCTGTGCCGCAGTCGGACGAGAGCGCCGCCGTTGGCGGAAACTACTTTTTGTTCGATTACGACAGCTTCATCGATCTGGCGGACGGACGCTACGCCGAGTATGAGGACGCCGTGAACTGGTGGCTGACCTGCGGCGTGACCAATGGCGGCGTGGACTGGACGCGCTTTGGTCCGGATGAGCCGTTCTACCGCTGCGATCTGGCGTTTTTCCTGTATCGCTTCTACTCCATGTCCAACGACGACGGCCAGTGGTTCTATGACGACGTGCCGCTCAACCAGATGGGCGCGGAGGTCGGCTATAAATTCGCCGACGCCACCCATGCGGTGCGTTGGAGCGGACTGATGGACGATTACGGCGACATCTTCGACCCCTACGGCCTTGTGACCATGGGGACGCTTTTGAATACGATCTTCAACGTTTACACCTATGAGGACGGCCGGCTCGGCGAGGGTGCGCCGCTGGCCGAGGGTGCGGAAACGACCATGAAGGTGAACATCGATCGGCCGGGTGAATTCCGCGTGGTGGATGCGGACGAGGCGGATGAGCTGCTCGACGGTATCCTGAGCGAGGACGCGGACGAGGCCAGCCGCATCGCCGTGGCCAGTTTGATCGCAAACGGTGTGTATGCGCCGAAGGGCGAGATCGATCTGGCGGACGGTCTGAGCCGCATCGAAGTGATCGGCACGCTGTATGAGTGCGTGAGGGGCACGAACGCCTCCCACACGATGCAGGAGGCCTTTATGACCGTGAACGATCTGACGACCGTGATCGAGGACGATTACAAGTCCGAGGGCGAGGTGTTTTCCATCGACGGCTCCGGCGAGATGGATTACGAGGCCGGCACGAACCTGCTGGTGGTGCGCGGCGGCGCGCAGGTGGAGCTGACGGATGCGACTATCGAAAGCTATAACCTCAGCGCGGCGTTCGGCATGTATCCGCTCAACTACCGCTGGGCGGACGGCGGCGTGGTGGTCGTGCACGACCCCGGCACGGTGCTTACGCTGGACAGCCCCACGCTGGACTTTGCCAGCACCATTCACATGAACGGCCTTGAGCCCACCTGCGGCGGCACGATCATTGTGAAAAATGCGGATTACAAGTCCGCCACGCAAACGCTGCTTTGCTACAACGGCACCGTGGTGTTTGAAGACTGCACCAACATGACCAACGGCGGCCGCGTGCATTCCTCCGACTTCTTCTCCGGCGTTTCGGTTTATAAAAACTGCGATGTGAACTATGCCGATGGCGAATTTACCGGCACGGTGGGCGGTGGCTTCAACGATGAGGCCAGCTCTACCTATATCATCGATTCGCATTATGGTGCGGGCCCCGGCTCCATGACGGGCGTTTCCTATTTCTACATTGAAAACAGCGACGTGGTGGCCAGCACCATCGCCAACACGAACAACACCTCCATGCTCACGGACGTCAGCTCCTTTGTGGCGGTGGACAGCGATCTGCGCTTCCCGGACGGCATTTTGACCATCCAGAAGGAAGGCCGTATCCTGCTGCGGTTCATCGACTGCGGCGTGATCGAGCTTGACCCCATCGAAAGCGAGCCGCAGGACGGCGCTTCCAGCGAGATCAGCGGCTATGACATCGCCATCACCGGCACGGAGTTCGGCTTCTCCAGCTCCGCGCTCGTGCAGCTGGATGGCTCGGAATTCAGCCGCCCGCTGGATGTGTATGTAGCCGAGGGCACGAGCCTGATCATCCAGTACACGGGCGATACCGCGCCGGTCGTGAATCAGGACACGGGCGTGACGCGCGATATCCCCAGCTACCTCAACGGCAAGCGCACTTTCGAGGCCGTGCCGAACACCGGTTTGGTCGTGCTTCAGCAGGTGGAGGAATTCGATTTCTGATAAAAAGCAAAGCAAGCGTCCCACGCCAATGGTGTGGGACGCTTGTGGTGTAAAAGAAAGAAAAGAGGCGGCTGCAAATGCAGTCGCCCCTTTGGCACGGCATGAGAGATTCGAACTCCCGGCCTTCTGGTCCGTAGCCAGACGCTCTATCCAGCTGAGCTAATGCCGCTCGCGCCTGAATAATATAGCACAAGCTTAGCCGGATTGCAAGTCTTTTTTGCGTTTTTTTGATTTTTTTACAGCCCGATGGTGTCCGTGATGCCCTCGACCACATCGCCCATGGAGCGAAGGGCCTTGACGATGGCGGATTTTTTCTTCTTTGGGGCCAGCGCCATGCCCATGGCGGAGCCGACCACGATGCCGAGGCCGATGCCCTTGACAAAGGTCATTTTGTTCATATCCGACGCCTTCCTTTCGCCTTTAGTATGGCCGATGGGCGGCGCTTGTATGATTGGAAAATTTCAGTTTTTTTCGTGGCGGCGCTGATAGAGCTTCCATACAACGATCGCCGCGGCGGCCAGAACGATCTCCGCCAGGATGGACAGGCGAAACAGGGGCGAATGGGGGTCGGACAGGCTCATGCCGATGATGGGATAGGTGACGATGGGCACAAGCATACCAAGCACGCTTGCGGGCAGATATTTCTTAAACGGAACGCCGATGGCGCCCATGAAAAGGCTGACTACATCGTAGCTGAGACGGCAGGCACGCACGAGGAACACAAACAGGAAATCGTTGTCCTGCCGCAGATCGCGCAGCTTTTGGATGGCCGGTTTTCGCGCAAGGAGTTGATCGACTGTTTCGGTGCCGAGTGCGCGGCCGAGGAAATACGGAAACAGCGCCATGACGGCCGTGCCGAGGAGATTGACCGCGATGGCGAGCGGCAGGGGGAAAAGCGTGCCGCTGGCGGCGTAGAAGATGCCGCAGTAGAGCACGAAGCTGACGCTTTTGAGCGCGAACAGCAGCAGTATCAGCAAAATGGCCAGCGGGATGGAGTGCGGCGACCAGGCGACGATGTTTTCGACCGAGATGAGTTTGCGGTAGTAGATGCAAAGGCCCAGGATGACCAGCCACACCAGCACCAGAAGCGCGATGACCACGCGGCGGATCGTTTGGCGGATGGCGGGGTCGGAGCGGAATTTCTCGTGCAGAACGGCGTGGTAATGGCGGCCATACAGGAAGCCGGAGAGCCCGAGCAGTGCAAAACACAGGCCGATGAGAACGTCCACAACGGGAAGCGGCAGATCGGGGAACACGAACAGCACGGCGCAGGTGATGTAAAGGGCGGTGGTGCTGAGCTTGCCGAACCACTGGGCGCTGTCCACCCGCCGGCAGTAGCGCAGGGCCAGCCACGCGCAGAAGCTGACGTAGACCTCCTTGACGGCGAACAGAACGATCAGGGCGAGAAGCTGCTTATGGGCCGAAAACAGGCAGATCAAAACGGCGGCCTGTGTAAGCTTGTCCGCGGCGGGATCGAGCGCCTTGCCGAGGTCGGAGACCATGTGGAAATGGCGGGCGATGAAGCCGTCAAGCACATCCGTGAGCACGCCGAAGGCCAAAATGGCCACGGCCAGGCGGCTGTTTTGCAGTGTGACGTAGCTGTATACGATGAAGGGCACCGAGAGGATGCGCAGCAGGCTGAGCAGGTTCGGGATGGTGACGATGCGGTTTTTATATCGGTTTTCGGGCATGGAAAGCTCCTATGATTTGAGTTTGGACAGTCAAGGTTAGATTATACACATTTTTCCGCCGCTTGAAAAGAGGCAAAAGAGCGCAAATGTATGGATGAAGTTTTTCAAAGGACTTTGCGCGCGGCGCTGGTATTTCGCGCGGGGATATGGTATATTATCCTATAATGTATAATTGCGAGAGGTATCGACGATGATCGTGAAGGTTTTGGCCGTGGGCGACGTGTGCGGTGCGCCGGGGCTGGAATTTCTGGAAAATAATCTGCGGCGCATAAAGCGCGAGCGCGGCATCGCATTCGCCGTGGTGAACGGAGAAAATGCCAATGTGGTGGGCATCACGCCGCGGCAGGCCGACCGCATCTTCGACGCGGGCGCGGATGTGATCACGCTGGGCAACCACACCTGGACGCGCTGGGAGCTGCAGCCGTATCTGGCGGAAAATTCGCGCATTCTGCGGCCGCTGAACTATGCGCCGCAGTGCCCGGGACGGGGCTTTGGCGTTTACCACACCGATTTCGGCGATGTTTGCGTGATCAACGCCATGGGGCGCTTCACGCTGGATGCGAACACGGACAATCCCTTTGTGGAGGTGGACTGTCTGCTCAAGGGCTTCGAGGTCGTGCCGAAGATCATTTTGGTGGATATGCACGCCGAGGCCACGAGCGAGCGGCTGGCGATGGGCTATTTTCTGGATGGGCGCGTCAGCGCGGTTTGGGGCACGCATACCCACGTGCAGACTTCGGACGCCTGCGTGCTGGAAGGCGGCACGGGCTATATCTCCGACCTTGGCATGA
>CAYLSA010000039.1:0-14292 GCA_964386575.1 uncultured Oscillospiraceae bacterium
CGCGGGGCGATGCGCCCAGACGCAGCTTCTCGCTTTTGCGCGTGGCCGCCGTGACGGCGACGATATAGGCCGTCATCTCCTCCGACACGGCCACGCCGCTTTGCACCTCGTCCATGAGCGCACACAGCGCCTCCGGCGATGTGACGGGCTGCACCGCGTCAAACGGGATGGCCCCGCCCACGAGCCGCAGCATCGCAGCCTCCTCCGCCTCGCTGGGATAGCCCATCGAAAGGCACATGAGAAAGCGGTCAAGCTGTGCCGCCGGCAGGCGGAACGTGGATTCCGACTCCACGGGGTTTTGCGTGGCCAGAACGAAAAAGGGCTTCGGCAACGCCTGCGTCGTGCCGTCGAGCGTGACCTGCCGCTCCTCCATGGCCTCCAAAAGCGCCGACTGGGTGCGGGGGATGGCGCGGTTTAGCTCATCGGCCAGCAGAAGATTCGTCATCACCGGACCGTCCAGCCGCTTGAAAGCACCGGTGGCACGGTCGTAGATGTTCATTCCCGTCACATCCGACGGCAGCAGATCCGGCGTGAACTGCACGCGGCTGGACCGGCAGCCGAGCGCGCGACTGAGCGCCTTGACCAGCGTGGTCTTGCCAACGCCGGGCAGATCGTCCAGCAGGATGTGGCCATCGGCCAGAAGCGCCGCCGTGATCAGACGCAGCTTCTCTTCCTTTCCCACGACCACGCGCGACACTTCGCGCACGATGTCCTGTTTCAGCTTCTTTGCATCAGCGACCATTTTCCAAAAGCCCCTTTTATACCATTTATAACTCATGGAATTATATCATACCGTCGCGCGTGAATCAATCACCGCGTTAACCCTTTGGGGATTGCTTTTTGATTGACAAAAAGCGCGTTTCGTATATAATTAATCTGTAAAATAACCGGCAAAGCCCAAAAGGAGGACAAAAGTTGGAAGAGAAAGTCGGCGGCGAGTCTTACAACGAATTCAAAGACTCCCCTCTGTATGCATTTTTCCAAAAGCTCTTCGGGAAGAAGAAATCCGCGCCCCAGCTTCCCGACTCGGAGTATTCGCGATTCCAGCGAGTGGACGACAAGGTCATGGCGTTTTTCCACTTCTTTGCGAACATCTCCGCCATCGCCCTGTGCGTGATCCTGGCCATCGCGTTTTTTGACGTGGTGGGCGCCAAACTCCACAAGGCCGGCATTTCCTGGATCCACGGCATCGCCAACAGCCAGGCCATGATCCAGTATTGCCACATTCCGCTGGTGTTCCTGACGGCCGGCTACGTCACGCTCGATCAGGGCCACACCCGCATCGACCTGCTCAGCAGTCATCTGCCCGACTGGCTGCAGAAGGTCTTTATGATGATCGGCCATATTTTCGGCGCGGCGCTGTCGTTCTTCATCTCTTACATTGCCGCGGCGAACATCCTCACGGCTGACTTCGCCAAGCACAAGACCATCACCAACATCCCCGGCTCCGGCTGGCCGAAGTGGCCGTTCACGATCTTCCATGTGGTCGGCTTTGCGCTTCTCGGCTTCAGCTTCATCTGGGCCATCGTTCGCATGGTGCGCTTCTGGAAGCATAAGGGCGTTAACCCCTACTTCATCATGCACCCCGAAAAGGCGAACGGCCCCGGCGGCGGCCCCGAGGAAGCCCCCGAGGACGAGATCGCTCCCGAAGTGGAAGGAGGTAACGAGAAATGAGTGCAACCACGCTTTGCGTAATTTGCTTCCTGGCCATGCTGGTTCTGACGTTCTGCGGCGTGCCGGTGTTCATCTCCATGCTCGCGTCCGCCTTCGCCGGCTTTGTGGCCTATGCCCCGGTCGTGAACGGCGCGGCCATGACCATGAATCTGGTCATCACCAAATTTGCCGATGGCATCTACACTCTCGGCGCAAACTACAACTACGCGGTCTTGCCGCTGTTCTCCCTCGTTGGCGCGTTGGTATCGGAAACCGGCGTGGCCGAGGGCGCGTTTGAGTGCTTCCACCGCTTCCTCGCCCGCGTCAAGGGCGGTCTGCTCTACACCGTCGTGTGCGCCAACGCCGTGTTCGGCGCGTGCTCCGGCTCGTCCATCGCCGGCAACATCGTGTTCGGCCGTATGTCCATCCCCGAGCTGCGCCGCCGCGGTTATGACGAAAAGCTCTGCTACGGCACCATCGCCTCCTCCGGCGCGCTGTCCACACTCATCCCGCCCTCCATGGGCATTTTGATGATGTGCATCATCGCCCCGAGCGATCTCAGCCCCAGCATCGATAAGGCGCTGGCCTGCGGCATCTTCCCCGGCGTTGTGACCGCCATTGCCCTGTGTCTGACCATCTTCATCGTCGGCACGATCAAAAAAGGCGCCATCCCCCCCGCCGCGAAGGAAGGCTATTCCGCCGCTGAAAAGCTCAAGAGCCTTGCGTTCCTGCTGCCCATTCTGCTTTTGTTCATGCTCATCATCGGCGGCACGATGCTCGGCTGGTTCCCCGCCGTGGTCGGCGGCGCTGTGGGCGCGGTGGCCTGCCTGATCTACGCGGCCATCAAGCGTTTGCCCTTCAAGCGCATCTGGGCCTGCATCGTGGATGCGGCCGTGATGGAAGCGGGCATCTTCCCCATCATCATCGGCGGCCAGATCTTCTCCAACCTCGTTTCCCTCACGGGTCTCGCCAACTATCTGTCGAAGGCCGTGGCTTCCTTCAACGCCCCGCCCTACGTCATCTTCCTGCTCGTGCTCGTGCTGTACATCTTCTGCGGCTGCATCATGGACATGATGAGCGCCATCATCATCACCATCCCGGTGGTGTTCCCCATCCTGTGCAACCTCGGCTACAGCCCCTACGCCATCGTCATCACGCTTTGCTTCGTGATGGAGATCGCGGGTCTGACCCCGCCGGTCGGCATGAACGTGTTCGCCACGTCGAACGCCCTGCGTGTCAGTCCGTCGACGGTATTTTCCGGCGTTTGGCCATTCTTCATATGCGAGATTTGCATGGTATTGCTGATCGCGTTTATCCCTGGCTTCGTCACCTTCTTCCCCACGTTGATCGGCATCATGTAACTTCAGTGGAAACGGGGCGCTTTGCCCCGTCCATATAACTAGGAAAACCAAATTTTTAGGAGGAACAAACATGAAAAAACTCATCGCTCTCCTGCTTGCGGCGCTGATGGTCTTTGCCCTGTGCGCCTGCGGCGCGGAAAAGGCCGAAGAGCCCGCCGCCGAGCAGACCACTGCCGAGGCCCCCGCGGCCGAAGCTCCCGCTGCCGAGGCCCCCGCGGCTGAGGCTGCTCCCACCGTCGACTCCCTGAGCATCATCTTCAACTGCCTGTTCAATGAAACCGAGACCGGCGGCCAGATCGCCACTCACTTCAAGGAAGAGGTCGAGGAGCTCTCCGGCGGCGCCATCACCGTTGACGTCAAGTACGGCGGCACCTTCCTTGGCCACGGCGACCAGCTTTCCGGCATGGCCTCCGGCAGCGCCAATATGTGCCTGATCAGCCAGAGCGACAACCCCGACGAGCTGCCCCTGCTCAACACCATCCCCCAGTACTTCGGCGACTCCATTGCCAACGCTCTTAACTGCTTCAACGACATCATCTTCGAAAACGAGACCACCGCTGCCCTGATCCAGGCTGAGGCCGAAGCCAATGGCATCAAGTACCTCGCCACCAGCGCCGGCGGCGCCAACGCCTTCATCTCCGAGTTCGAGTTCTCCACGCTGTCCGACCTCATGAGCCGCACCGAGTCCTTCGGCAACCACAACGTTGCCATGTATCAGGAGCTCGGCTCCCGTCTCGGCCTGAACGGCCTGAACGTCATCGATGTGTTCCCCTGGGATCTGACCACCGACTTCCAGACCGGCATCATCGACGCCACCCAGATGGACGCTTCCGCGCTCGTCTCCATGCAGCTTTACACCGACGCCCCCTACTGGATGTACGATAACACCTACGCCGCCGGCAACTTCATCACCGTCAACCTCGACTGGTGGAACGGTCTGACCGCCGAGCAGCAGGCTGTCATCGAGCAGGCGGCTGCCGCCACCTCCCAGTTCTCCCTGGGTCTGCTCCAGACCTCTCTGGACACCGACCGTGCGGCTCTGGCCGATAACGGCGCCACCGTCATCGACATCGATGAGGAAGGCTTCGCCATCTGGTACGACGTCATTGCCCAGATCGCTTTCCGCGACGGCATGGCCCGCGGCGAGATCGGCGGCATCTCGGACAATGTCCAGGCCGTCATCGACCGCGTCTGCGAACTCACCGGCCTGACCTACGCCGGCTGAGACAAAACCGCATAAAACCTTTACGGGGAGTCCATCCGGACTCCCCGTTTTTACAGGCGGATGATATCCGCCCGTACTGCGCAAAAAAGCTGCCGGCCCGAATGGGTCGGCAGCTTGGTTTATATGGATTCTTTACACAGCCTTTTCGCTTTTCAGGAAGTTCTTGATGGCGCCGGCACCGGCGTATCTCTCGGTGTTCTCGCCGTCGGTGATGATGAGCGTGGGCGTGGCCATGACGCCGAATTTCTTGCACAGCTCCATGTTGTCCTGGCTCATCACGGTCTCATACGCCACACCGGCCTTATCGAGCATCTGCACGGCCAGCTTGCAGTTGGGGCAGGTCGCGCCCACGAACAGCAGCGTCTGCGCCGCGCCGGTCACAACGGGCGTGCCCTCGCTCTGGGCCATGGCCTCGGCCGCCATGTTGCGCACATGGGTCAGACGGCTGCGGCCGATGTCGTAGGTCTTGCGGTCTTTGAACTCCTGCGTTTTGCCGGCGTTCCAGTTCTGCACAGGGCGGTAGTAGCCGGTGATGCGGGAATAGACCTCCGTGACGGCGCCGCACTCGGGGCAGACATACTGCTCACCGGTGAGATAGCCGTGGTTTTTGCAAACGGAATAGGTCGGGCTCATGGTGTAGTACGGCAGCTTATAGTTCTCCGCGATCTTGCGCACCAGCGACGCCGCCGCCTTCCAGTCGGGCAGCTTCTCGCCCAGGAAGGTGTGGAACACCGTGCCGGAGGTGTACTTGGTCTGAAGCTCGTCCTGCACGTCCAGCGCCGTGAACACATCCTCCGTGTAGCCCACGGGCAGATGGGAGGAGTTGGTGTAATACGGAGTGCCGCCGGCCTCGCTGGCGGTGATGATGTCGGGATACTTCGCCACATCGTGCTTGGCCAGACGGTAGCTGGTGGATTCGGCCGGAGTGGCCTCAAGGTTAAACAGGTCGCCGTATTTCTCCTGATAGTCGCTCAGGCGCTCGCGCATATGGTCGAGGACCTCGCCGGTAAACTTCTGGGCGCGCTCGTCCGTCATGTCGCAGCCGAGCCACTTGGCGTTCAGACACGCCTCGTTCATGCCCACAAGGCCGATGGTGGAGAAGTGGTTGGCGAAGGTGCCGAGATAATACTTCGTGTAGGGATACAGCCCCTCGTCCAGCAGCTTCGTGATCACGCGGCGCTTGATGTCCAGGCTGCGCGCGGCCACGTCCATCAGATGGTCAAGGCGGCGGTAGAAGTCCTGCTCATCCGTGGCAAGATAGGCCATGCGCGGCATATTCAGTGTGACCACGCCGATGGAGCCGGTGGACTCGCCGGAGCCGAAGAAGCCGCCGGATTTCTTGCGCAGCTCGCGCAGATCCAGACGCAGACGGCAGCACATCGACCGCACATCGGACGGCTCCATGTCGGAGTTGATGTAGTTGGAGAAGTAGGGCGTGCCATACTTCGCCGTCATCTCGAACAGCAGCTTGTTGTTTTCCGTTTCCGACCAGTCGAAGTCCTTCGTGATGGAATAGGTGGGGATGGGATACTGGAAGCCGCGGCCATGGGCATCGCCCTCGACCATGATCTCGATGAAGGCTTTGTTGACCATGTCCATCTCGGCCTTGCAGTCGCCGTAGGTGAAGTCCATGGGCTTGCCGCCCACGATGGCGGGCAGATCGCGCAGGTCGGCCGGCACGGTCCAGTCGAGCGTGATGTTGGAAAACGGCGCCTGCGTGCCCCAGCGGCTGGGCGTGTTCACGCCGTAGACAAACGACTGGATGCACTGTTTGACTTCTTTATAGGTGAGGTTATCGGCCTTGACGAAGGGGGCCAGATAGGTATCGAACGAGGAGAACGCCTGCGCGCCGGCCCATTCGTTCTGCATGATGCCGAGGAAGTTGACCATCTGGTTGCACAGCGTGGACAGATGCGACGCGGGCGAGGAGTTGATCTTACCGGGGATGCCGAGCCCCTGCTCGATCAGCTGCTTCAGGCTCCAGCCGGCGCAGTAGCCGGTGAGCATGGACAGATCGTGCAGATGCAGGTCGCAGCTGCGGTGCGCCGTGGAGATCTCGTCGTCATAGATCTCGCTGAGCCAGTAGTTGGCCGTGATGGCGCCGGAGTTGGACAAGATCAGACCGCCCACGGAGTAGGTAACGGTGGAGTTTTCCTTCACGCGCCAGTCCATCTCGCGCAGATAGGAGTCCACGGTATCCTTGTAGTCAAGATAGGTGGAATTGATGTTGCGCAGCTTTTCGCGGTTGCGGCGATAGAGAATGTACGCCTTGGCCACATTTTCATAGCCGCCGCGGCTGAGAACGGACTCCACAGAGTCCTGAATGGCCTCCACGGACACGAGATCGTCCTTGATCTTCGGCTCGAAGTCCGCCGTGACCATCAGCGCGAGGAAGTTGATCACGCTGGGGGTATAATTGGTTTCCGTGGCGTCGAACGCCTTTGTGATGGCGGCAGAGATCTTCTCGATGTCGAAATCGACGATCTTGCCGTCTCGCTTGCTCACCTGATACATATTTGTTCCTCTCCTTATCCTATGCCTCGTAAATATGTATGCGGAACGAACGCACGCGCCGTTTCCGCGAATGTCTTCATGCTCTCATCGTCCCACGGGCCGAGCCCGGTGCCGTCGATCAGCTCGCCGGAGTCCGTAAAACGCTGCAAATGATACTCCTGCGCCCCGCGGATCCACCGACCGATGGCCTCGAAATCCTCCGCCTGATGCAGGGGCTTTACCACCGTTGTGCGGAACTCATAGTCCACACGCCCTTCCATCAAAAACGCCACGCTCTCACGCACGGGGCCGAGATCATAGCCCGGCACGCCGATCGTTTCGGCGTATTTCTCCGGCGAGTTTTTAATGTCCATCGCCACCCGATCGACCAGCCCCGCCTCCACGATCGCGCGCAGACGCGCGGGGAACGAGCCGTTCGTGTCGAGCTTGACAGCATAGCCAAGCGCGCGGATGCGTTTGAGAAAATCGGCCGCGTCCGGATGCAGCAGCGGCTCCCCGCCCGTGACGGCCACACCGTCGAGCACGCCCTGCCGCTTTTGCAAAAACGCGAACAGCTCGTCCTCATCCATGGCCGCCGGAAAGCGCTCCGGCTCGACCAGCGAGGCGTTGTGGCAGAAGGGACAGCGGAAATCGCACCCGCCCGTGAATATTGTGCAGGCCACCTTTCCGGGGAAGTCCAGCAGCGTAACTTTTTGTAACCCGTGAATTTTCATAGCTTATATATCTTGTTCCATCTGGTGGTTTCACTAAGCAGCAAAACACAATATATAGTATTCCCATTTCTTTGTCAAGACCTATGTAAGATTTGTAACTATTTTATCTTTTTGAGATGATTTTCCGCGCAAAAAGGAGGACGCCGTATTCGGCGTCCTCCCTTGATCTTACAGGGTTTTTCCGGTTTTATCAGTAGTAGCAGAGTTCGCGGGCCGCAGCGTCCAGCGCGTCGCGGTCATCGGGATGGGCGATGGAGATGAGGGCCTTGGCTCTCTCGCGCACGTCCATGCCGCGCAGATTCACGCAGCCGTATTCCGTCACGACATACTGCACGTAGTTGCGCTGATGCGTAACAACGGCGCCCGGCGTGAGCTGGGCCTTGATCTTGGGCAGGCCCTTGTTGGTGCGGCTGGTGAAGGCCATGATGCCCTTGCCGTGCTCGGCATAGTAGGTGCCCAGCGTGAAGCAGAAGCCGCCGCCGGAGCCGGAGTACTGGGTCGGGCCGATGGACTCGGCCGCGATCTGACCGGTCAGGTCGATCTCAACGAGGGTGTTGATGGAGACCATGTGGTCCTGACGGGCGATGTTGAAGGGATTGACGACCTCGGGGCCGGGCTTCATCATGCACTTGGGGTTGTCGTGCAGATACTGATACAGCTCGTGGGTGCCGTCGGCAAACACGCCAACGTGCAGCTCCTTATCGAACACCTTGTTCTTGCCGGTGATGACGCCTTTTTCGATCAGACCGGCCATGGAGGAGGTGAACTGCTCGGTGTGCAGACCAAGATCGTTCTTGTCCAGCAGATAGCGGCCCACGGTGTCGGGGATACCGCCGATGCCCATCTGGATGGTGTCGCCGTCGTCGATGAGGCCGGCGACGGTCTTACCGATCTGGTCCTCGAGCTCGGTGGTCTTGATGCCGCCGATGCAGTACTCGGGCGTATCCACTTCATACAGCAGGGTGACAGCTTCCACGGGGATGGCGACGGAGCCGTTCATGTAGGTGAGGTTGGGGTTGACCTCAACGATGATCTTCTTTTTCTGCTCGATGGCGTCGCGAACGGCGTAGTACTCGATGGTCTGGTTCATGCCGATGTACATATTGCCGTTTTCATCCATGGGGGAAACCTGCGCCGTGAAGATGTTGCAGGGGCGGTGCATATTCACGGAGCGGTAGTAGTTGGGCAGGTCAACGGGGATGAACATGGAGTTGCGCAGCTTGTGGGCCTTGCGGTAGCTCGGGCCGTAGAAGTAGTTGGCGCAGTTGATGTGGCCGTCCATGCCCGGGGTGATGAGGAACGGATACTCGCCGATGCGGCTTTTGTACACGATCACGTTCTCCACGCGCGGGGCGATCTCGTGCAGACGGCCGAACAGAGTGGTGGGCTCGTTGTAGTTGTTCGAGCACCAGATCACGTCGCCGGACTGGATAAGATCCAGCGCCTGATCCACGGTGCCCTTTTTGGACTCATAGATCTTTTTGTAGTCTTCGTAGGTATAGGCCATGTTCTACTCTCCTCTATACTAAGTTTTTAAATTAGCTGACTAACTATATTTATTATAGCAAAGCGCACGCGATTTGCAAGAGCGAATATCACTTCGTGATGCGGCGACATTCCAGATACCAGCGCTTGTCCAATGTTTCGCCCACGGAGAAGCTTTTCTTCGGGTAGTTGCCGGATTTCCGGATGTGGGCAAACAGCTCCGCCTTCGGCAGCGTGGGCAGCAGCAGCGCGGCGCATCCGGGCTGCGCGCCCATTTCGCGCGTTTCCGACTCCCCGTGGATATAGTCCACATAGCCGCCGTGCGCGGCGATGTATTCGCGGCAGAACGCGTCCGCCTCGGCCACCAGCTCGCCGGTGTCGCCGCCGGTCATCTCGCGGATGAAGCCGCCCTCATCCGTATCAAACAGCACGCGGTGGATGGGATAGAACTCCACGGCTTCGTCCCGCAGGTTCTCCACCTCCGCCAGCGCCCAGCGCGCGGGATGATCCATGCCGGCGCCCGCCGCCTTGAGTTCTTCCCAGCGGTTTTTGGCCGCGGCAAGACTGTGGTTGCCGTCGCCCATGGCAAAGGCCAGCTCCTCCGGCAGAGCATCGAACGCCGCGCTGAGAGCCTCGGCCGCCGCACCCGTCACCCGCCAGCCGGCAATGTGGCCGCCGTTTGCGTGCAGGTCGAAATCATACAAAAGCGCGCCCTTTTCCGCCTTGGAAAGCACGGTATCGGCCTCGTCATCGATGAACAGCACGATGTGCGGCATTTCCAGCGCCGACTCCCGCCGCAGCTCCACGCGCGTGGGAAGGCGCTCAGGGACCGTTGCCTCCGTGGAGCGCACGGGGCTTTCCGACCCCGGTGTCCAGTCATAGGCTTCCAGGTCAAGTTTCCCCACCAGACCGCGGCGAACCTTGCCATTCGGGAGCGTCCGCTCCACATATATATATGAATCGGGGATCGTTTCAAACACATCCCCCACCAGATACTCACGCATCGTTTGGCACATAGCCGCCTTGCGCTCCGCCACATCCGGCGCATTCAGATACGCCTCCGGCAGCATCAGCCGCAGAGCCGAGGGTTCCGGGCCGACGTAGGAATCGAATTCCTCCCAAAATTCCGGCTGCGCGGAAAACTGGTCGCAGGCCACGACCGTCCACTTGGCCATGTCCGTGCCCTTTTTCGGCAGGAGTATGTCCGCCGGGGTGAATATATCCTTCATGCTTTCTCGCTCCTTATCATTATAATTATTGTCAATTTTACACGCTTCGGCATAACATGGCAAGAGGTGATGTGAATGCGATTTGATCTTCAGGGGGCCGACCCCCGCTTTGCGCCGCTGGAGGCGCTTTTGACCGCCGATGGTCACAGCATCGGTGCCGACGGCGTGGTCATCGCGCCGCCGAGCAGGAAGCGCGGGCTGCCCTATTACCAAAACGAGCGCTATGCCATCCGAAACGCCGCCCTCACCGCCGAAGCAGCCGTGGCGCTCTGGATGCAGCGGCGTGCGCCGGTGATGGGGCGGAGCGCGCTCGTGGCGGGCTATGGACGCATCGGACGGCAGCTGGCGCGGCGGCTGGATGCACTGGGCGCGCGCGTGACCGTGGCGGCCCAACGCGGCGAAACACGCGCGCTGGCGGAGGCCGACGGCTATCAATCAGTTGACATAATATCCGTCTCCGGAACATACGACGCCGTGTTCAATACCATTCCGGCGCCGGTGCTGCGCGGCGGCTTCGGCGGGGCGCTGTGCATCGATCTGGCCAGCGCGCCGGGCGGCTGGGCCGATGAAACACCGGTTTTATACGCACCGGGACTGCCGGGGCGCTATGCGCCGAAGGAGGCCGCGCTCATCGCGCGCGACGCCATTTATGAGACCATGCAGGAGGACGAAACATGGAAAAAGTAAAACTTGGCCTGGCCCTCACGGGCTCGTATTGCTCGTTTTCAAAGCTGTTTGCCGTGCTGGATGCGCTGTGCGGAGAGTTTGACGTGACGCCCATCTTGTCGGAAAGCGCCACGCGCGACAGCCGCTTCGGCCACGCGGAGGATTGGCGGCGGGCGCTGGAAAGCGCCGCGGGAAGGGCTGCCGTGGATTCCGTCGCCGGTGCGGAGCCTCTCGGTCCCTCGGGCGCGCTGGATGTGCTGGCCATCGTGCCATGCACGGGAAACACGCTGGCAAAGCTGGCCCACGGCATCACGGACACCGCCGTGACCATGGCCGCGAAGGGCCATCTGCGAAACGGGAAGCCGCTGGTGCTGGGCGTTTCCACAAACGACGGTCTCGGCGCTTCGGCGGAAAACATCGGGCGGTTGATGGCGCGGAAGAATATTTATTTTGTCCCCTTTTATCAGGACGATCCCGACGCAAAGCCCTGCTCGCTCAGCTGCGATTATGACAAGATCGTCCCCGCCGTATACGCCGCGCTCAATGGCCGCCAGCTCCAACCCATGCTGGAGGGGAAGAAATAGGCCGAAGGCGAGACCGGGAAATCGACAACCCCTCCGTCAAAAGCTAACGCTTTTGCCACCTCCCCTTACACAGGGGAGGCTTTGGCGCACGTTCAAAAAAACCGTTCCGAACCCAGCGAAGCGGTTCGGAGCAGAGAGGAAGAACCGATGGAATGAGCGAGCCTTCGCGTTCACGCGAAAGGCGGGTCATAACGCAATCGGTTCTGACGAGGCGCAGTATCGCACAAAACGCCCACGCCACGGCGCAGAGATTTTCGTGCGAGACGATGACGCGGAGGCGAAGCTGTACTAAGGTGCTGCGAGCCGACGCGGCGCAGTATCGCGCGAAAAGATCGCGCCGTCAACGTTTTTTGATCAAGGTTCCGCCAATCGCAGCATGGGCGATCTCATCGCCCGCATCGTCGCGGATCTCCACTTCAAAAAGACAGGTCTGGCGGCCGGAGCGAATTTCGCGGGCCGTGGCGGTGAGGGTGCCGGTATCGGCGCTTTTGAGGAAATAGATGTGGCTGGACGATGTAACGAACACATCGCGGTCGAAATTGGAGGCCACGGCATAGGCCATGTCCGCCAGCGTATAGATGGCCCCGCCCATCACATGGCCGAGCCCGTTGCGGTGCTTATCCTCGATTTTCAGCGAGCAGCGGGCAAAACCGGGCGCGACCTCCTCGATCACGCAGCCGGTCAGCTCCATGGCATAGCCTACCGTGCCGAACACCTTGCGCGCTCTTTCCAAATCCGTCATTGATCTCACTCTCCCGGCGTTTTTCTGCCATCGTACCACATCCGCCGCCGGACGGCAATCTTGCCATTTGGCGCTAAGTGTGCTATTTTACAGATAAGTATGCCCACAGGAGGCCGCACCATTGCCGCAAAAGATATTCAAAACCGAATACACGCGCCCCAGGCGCCGCATCCGACTGCGGGTGTGGCAGCGGCTGTTTTTGTGTGCGGCCATCGGCTTTGTGCTGATGCTGTTCGGCACCGCCGTGGTGGACTTTGACCGGCAGAAGCAATTCGACCCCGTGACCGACCCGCTCACCGGCTCCGGCTGGGATGAGCCGGTATACGGCTATGTAGTAGCCGCCGAGGGCGAGGTTTCCGTTCCGCTTTACACGGAGGGTCTCGGTCCGCTCACAGACTGCGGCCGCGGCATCACACTGGAGCTGGAAAGCTGGGAGCCGTATCGGTCCGACGACGGCAGCGAGTATTACCACGTTTGGTATAACGGCCGCTACGGCTACATATCCACCGAGCACATCGCCGCCTCGTCCGACCGCGTGCTGCGCGAAACGCAGGTATACGTCCGCACGGCGACGAATCTGCTGGTCTCGCCCGATGATACCGCGCTGGGCGAGTTCGTGGACAAGGGCTCGCCGCTGAACGTGCTGGCCTATGACTATCTCGATGCCGACGGCGGCGCGCATCTGTATCAGGTGAAATACGGCGACAGCGTGGGCTGGATCGGCTCGGATTACGTTGCGCTGCGCTTCAGCGACGCGATGGAAAACTGGACGAACGACGACGGCAGCTACAACGGCCACGCCTCGCGCGGCAATGCCTACGGCGGCGGCGACCCGAAGAATCTGGACTATTTCCCGCGTCCGAACGCCGATTTCAGCGCCGCGGGCAACACCATGCCGGACGCCTGCTATTGCATCTATATCCCCGCCCAGAGCAAGGCTCTTTCCAACATCGACGAATATCTCGCGCTCGCGCAGGGTACTGAGATCAACACCTTCGTTTTCACCATCAGCGACAACTATGCCCTCGCCTGCCCGTTTGATACGATCAACGATCTCGGCATCCTGTCGAGCTACACGACCCAGATATCCGCCGAGGACTTCGCCGCCGTGGTGCAGAAGGTGCAGGACGCGGGGTATTATACCGTGGCACGCATCGTGACCTTCCAGGACAGCGCGCTGGCCAACGCCTTCCCGGCCCTTGCCTATGGCTCGCCCTCCGGCGGCGTGCAGCTGATCGGCGATGTGGCATGGCCGAGTCTGTTCTCCCGCGCGGTTTGGAAGATCAAGGTCGATCTGGCCGTGGAGGCGGTGGAGCGCTTCGGCTTCAACGAGATCATGTTCGACTATCTCCAATCGCCCTACGGCATCGACAATTACATCGGCACCGATCTGCGCAACGAAAACGACGAATCGCGTGCGCAGGCACTGCAGCGGTTTTTGATGTATGCCACGGACACGCTGCACGATCACAACGCCTATGTAAGTGCCGTAGTGCTTGGCGAGTCGGCAGAGCCATTCGTGACCAGCTACGGCCAGTATTGGACCGCGTTCAGCACCGTGGTGGACGTGATGTGTGCCACGCCCTATCCCGAGTCCTATGCCAACTACTGGACCTCTGGCGGCTATTACCGCCCTTACCAGCACCCCTACGATGTTTTGAACACCTGGTCGGGCAAGGTGAACCGCCGCCAGGCGGAATGTTCCACGCCCGCGAAGGTTCGCACCTGGATACAGACCTGGGACGAGAGCTATTACAACTACGACAACGCCGCCATCGAACGCGAGGTTCTCGCCCTGTACGATAACGGCATCACGGACGGCTACGCTCCGTGGAACTACTACGGCGATCTGGATGTCTACCGCAAGATGCTCGGCGTGTTCCAAACGGACTACTACGAGCTGTGGCTGCAGGCCAGCGCACAGGAGCAGAAGCTTTCGGCCTATATGGGCGTTTCCACCTCCGATGAGCAAAGCGAAGAAGATGAATCCTGAAACAAGGCGCAAAAAGGCGCGGGCTGTAAAAACCAGTCCGCGCTTTTGCTTTATTCGCTTTGCTCTTCGATCTTTTTGCGCCAGCAGCTATGGCACATGGCCACATAGCTTTCGTTGCCGCCGAGCA
>CAYLSA010000040.1:0-14287 GCA_964386575.1 uncultured Oscillospiraceae bacterium
TTGCCGTATAAACGTAGCATCGCATATTGTATCAAATAACTTTGATTTTGTATACTCTTTTTTGAAAATGTTAATACTTTGTTCAATTTTTTGTTTGTTGGAAGTTGTTTGAAAAACCACTGTGACCGCCAATGCCGCACCTTCCGGCTGTTCCGTGGCCCATTGCAGCAGTGTTTCGCCGTCCGGAACGACCACAGCGCTTTCGCACCAGCCGTGGATGCCCTGTACCTCCGGATGGTTCGGCTCACCCACGATCACAACGCGCTCCCCTGCCTGTTCGGCGCGCTGCACGATCTTATGGATGCGCGACACGCGCGGACAGGTGGCATCGATGATCTCGCAGTCTTTCGCCTCGAGCGCTTCCCGCTCAGCGCGGGATACGCCATGCGAGCGCACGACCACACGCGCGCCCTCCGGCACCGCCTGCACATCCGCCGCCACACGAAGGCCCTTTGCCGCGAAATGCTCGACGGCATCACGGTTATGGATGAGTTCCCCAAGACTCCAGCAGGCGGCATGGCTTTCCAGTGCCTGCTCCGCCAATTCGACCGCCCGCTCTACGCCCACGCAGAAGCCCGCGCTTTCGGCCAGCTTAATTTCCATACTCCGCCCCCAGCGCAAAGATATTCTCCATCAGCTCATGCGTCTTTTCCGCCGTATCCTGATGGCCTTGGCAATGGACCTCATAGGGCTTGCCAATGTGGATGCGTACAAGGCCGAAAACCTTCTTCTTTCGCGTGATATACACCGGCAGGATGGGCACATTGAGCTTCGACGCAAAACGGATGGCGCCGTTTTTGCCGGCATCGGGATCGTCATCATCGGTGCGGGTCCCCTCCGGGAAAATGACGACCTTGCTGCCGCCTTTGAGAAGGTTCATCACCGTGCGCACGGCACTGACATCCACCCCGCCGCGATCGACGGGAAACGCGCCGCACATCTTATAGATCCATCCGAGGACAGGCGTTTCAAGCGCCTCCTTTTTGCTCATTGTGTGCAGAAAGCGCTTGGGGCCAAAGACGAAAATGAGCAGAAAGGGGTCGATATAGTTGGAGTGGTTGGCGCAGATGATGCACGGGCCGTCCGGGATATTTTTCTTTCCCTTCGCGGCCATGGGATAGGCGATGTGGACCGGGATCCACATCAGGAAATAGATGAAAACGTAGAAAAACCTCACGCACGCAGTCCTTTCTCCACCAGCGCAGCCACGGCGTCGATGCTCTCCGCCAGCGAAAGCGCGGAGGTATCGAGCAGCACGGCATCATCCGCCGCACGCAGAGGGGCCGCCGCGCGGGTCGTGTCGTTTTTATCGCGCTCGGCCATATCGCACAGAACGTCATCATACGAAACGCTCTGGCCTTTTTCCAGAAGTTCTTTATAGCGGCGCTCGGCGCGGGCTTCCGCGCTGGCCGTGAGGAATATCTTCAGCGCCGCATCCGGCAGAACGACCGTGCCGATGTCGCGCCCGTCCATGATAACGCTCGTGCGCCGCGCCATGGAGCGCTGCATTTCCATCAAAAAGGCTCGCACCGGCGGCAGCGCCGACACCTTCGAGGCGTACATGGAGATCTCCGGCGTGCGGATAAGGCCGGATACATCCTCGCCGTTTAAGAACATATGCTGCAAGCCATCCTCTCCGTGGCGCAGGGCAATATCCAGCGCCGGAAGCAGACCCACGACTGCGTCCGTATCCTGCGGGTCGATGCCCGCGCAGCTGACAGCCAGACCCACCGTGCGGTAGATCGCGCCGGTATCCACATAAATGAAGCCGAAGCGCTCGGCTACAGCCTTGGCGATGGTGCTTTTGCCGGCACCGGACGGGCCGTCGATGGCAACGGAAAACAGCTTTTCAGTCATAATCTTTCTCTCCTATATGATTTCCGGCGCAGCGGCCGGTGGACCATGCGATCTGCAAATTAAATCCGCCCGTGTAGGCGTCCACATCCAGAACCTCTCCGGCGAAATACAAGCCGGAAACCAGCTTCGACTGCATCGAGCGCGGGTCGATCTCGCGCACATCCACACCGCCGGTCGTCACGATGGCCTCATCGATCGGGCGCGGCGCACTCACACGAACGGGAAACGCCTTAAACAGCGAGAGAAGAGCATGGCGCTGTTCGCGCGTGATGGAGTTGACTTTCAGGTCCGACGCGATGCCGCTCATACGCACGAGCACCGGAATGAACGAGCGCGCAGCCAGATCATCCAGTGCGTTGGCGAAATTACGGTTTGCATACTTGGAAAAGTCGCGCAGAAGGCGCTCATCCAGCTTTTCCGCGTCCAGCGCGGGCTTAAAATCGATGGCGAGTTCGTATTTCTTCGTGTCAAAATGGCGCATATGGGCACTGGCCGAAAGCACCAGTGGGCCGGACACGCCGAAATGGGTGAACAGCATCTCGCCAAGCTCGGAGAAGATGAGTTTGCCCTCTTCATACACGCGCAGCGTGACATTGCGCGGCGCAACGCCCGCAAGCTCCGAGCAAAACGCATCCGGACTTTCCAGCGGCACCAGCGAGGGTTTCGGCTCGATGATATGGTGGCCAAGCTTTTCCGCCATGCGGTAGCCGTCGCCGCGCGAGCCGGTGAGCGGATAGCTGCGGCCGCCGGTGCATAACGCCACGGCTTGGCAGGCGATCGCGCCGCCGTCCGTTTCCACGCCCGTCACGGCGCCGTTTTCGCTAAGAACGGCCCGCGCACGGGTTTTGACCACGCGCACGCCCTGCCCTTTCATCCATGTCCCCAACGCATCCGCCAGCTCATTGGCGCTGTCGGAAACGGGAAACACGCGGTTGCCGCGCTCGGTTTTCAATCGCACGCCGATGGACTCGAAGAAATCCATCGTATCCTCCGGCGAAAAGGCGTTCAGACTGCTGTATAAAAATTTGGGATTCGTGGGCACATTGGCCATGAATTCGCGCGGTGTGCAGTTATTCGTGCAGTTGCAGCGGCCTTTGCCCGTGATGCGAACCTTGCGGCCGAGCTTGTCGTTCGGCTCGAGCAGTATCACGTTTTTTCCATAGCTTGCCGCCGTGCCCGCGCAGATCATACCGGCGGCACCGCCGCCGACCACAACGAGATCAGCTTTCACCTTTTGTAAACACTCCGTATTCCTCCCAAAGCGCCTCAAGCTTGCCGAACGTCGCATCCAGCGACTCCTGGCGGCGGGAGGCTATGGCTATAATGATGGCATTGATCACGCTCATGGGCGCGACCAGCGAATCGAGAAACGACACCATGTCGCTTTTGGCAAACAGCGCCGTATCGGCGATCTTCGCGAACGGTGACGCGGGATTGTCCGTCAAGGCGATAATGCGTGCGCCATGCTCCTTGGCAAAGCGCGCCGCGCTGAGAGAATTTGAGGTATAGCGCGGGAAGCTGATGCAAAACAGCACGTCCCCTTCGCCAATGCGGAGCATCTGTTCATACACCTCGCCGCCCTTGCTGTCGCTGACAACGCGGACGTTATCCATCAGATAATTGAGGTAAAACCCCATAAACGACGCCAGCGCCGTGGACGAGCGCATCCCGAGAATATAAAGTTCCCTGGCCTCCATAATAAGATCGACCGCGCGGTCGAAGCTTTCCTGCTCCATGCCCTCCATGGTCACGCGCAGCTTGTCCATATCGGAGCTTAGGACGTTTTTGAACACATCCTGCCCATCCATCAGCTCGCGTGAAGCCGCGATACGCTGCACACTGGTCAGTCGGTTGCGCACGGCTTCCTGCAGGGCGCGGCGCATCTCGGGATAGCCGTCGTAGCCGAGTTCCATGGCAAAACGAACCACCGTCGATTCGCTCACACCGACTGTGCGGCCAAGCTTTCCGGCCGTCATATAGGCCGCCTTATCGTAATTTTCCGCTATGTAGCGCGCTAAAGACCGATGGCTTTTGGAAAAGCGCTTATTCTCCGCGTTCAGCTCCGTCAAAATGTCCTTTTGCATATCATACACCCGCTTCCGATGAATAGTTCCATCATACTCAGCGGCACGCAAAAATGCAAGTTAAAAATCAGAAAATTTCAAAATTATCTGCGTTTATGCGCTAAAACCCCGCTTATTTGACGGATGCAAGCTCCGTTTTGCAGGATTTGATCTCATCGGCGGTGAGATAGCGCCACTTGCCAAGCGGCAGATCGCCCAGCGTGAGCGGCCCTTCGGCGATGCGTATGAGCCGCTGCACAGAAACGCCGCAGGCAGCGCACATCCGCCGGATCTGGCGGTTTTTGCCCTCATGGATGATGAACTGAAGCTCCGCGTCCTCGCCGCTGCGTTCGATGAGCGTGACATTCGGGGCGGCGATGGTTTCGCCGTCCAGCGAGCGCATGGCGTTGAGCGCACGGATGGCCTCGTGGATGTCGCGCGAGCGCACAAACACCTGATAGACCTTGTTCACCGTGCCGGACGGGTGCATCATGGCGTTGGCGAATTCGCCGTCGTCCGTCATGAGAAGCAGACCCTCGGAATCCATGTCGAGCCGTCCCACGGGGTACAGCCGCCCACCCGCCGATTCCACCAGTTCCGCCACGGTCGGGCGGCCGCGGTCATCGGACATGGTGGTGACATAGCCGCGCGGCTTGTGCAGCATGATATAGCGCCGGCGGGCAGATATGGTGATGGGGTTGCCGTCCACCGTGACGACGTCCGTGTCCGGATCGCAGGACATGCCGAGAGAGGCGGTTTTGCCGTTGACGGCCACGCGCCCCTCCTCGATCATCTTTTCCGCAGCGCGGCGCGAAGCCACCCCGGCGGCCGATATGATTTTTTGCAGTCGTTGTGTCAAAACGTGTATATGTTCCTTCCAATGGATTTCAAAAACGGTGGCAACAGGGATTCTTTCGCCTGCACCGGCTCTGTGTCCTGCGCGCTGTAAAGCGGGATGTCCGCCGCAAAGTCGCCGTTTAAATATACTTTCGCCATGCCGAGCCACTCGCCGGCCTTAACACCGGCGAATACAAAGCGCGGCAGTTCGTAAGAAAAGCGCAGCTCATCCGTCTCGCATAGGGGCAGCATTACGCCATTTTCAGCTTCGACCGGCAGAAGATCCTCCTGCCCGCCGATGAGCGGCACGGTCACTTCCGGCGGCCAGATCGTTTCCATATGCCAAGTATCATAGCCCCAGTCGTACAGCGTCTCATGATCGGCCCAGTCGTTGCGGTCGTTTAGCGTGACGCACACAAGCGTCATCCCATCCCGCTCGCAGCAGGATACCAGCGTTCGTCCGGCGGCCATGGTGTAGCCCGTTTTCAGCCCGAACACGCCATCACAGCGGCTCAGCAGCTTGTTGTGATTATAATACGTGCGCTCGCCAAAGGTCAGACTCTGGCTGGATGCGATGGCGCGCAGGGTCTCATTTTCCATGGCACGGCACGCAAGGCGCGCCATATCCCGCGCGGTGGAATAGTGCTGTCCGTCGTCCAGTCCGCTAGGATTGGTGAAATGCGTATTCTCCATGCCGCATTCGCGCGCAAGCGCGTTCATCTGCACGGCAAACGCACCGATGCTGCCCGCCGTATAACAGGCCAGCGCCGTGGCCGCATCGTTGCCGGAGGCAAGCATCAGTCCCGCAAGAAGTTCGGAGACAGTGTAGCTCTCGCCCGCTTGCAGATACATCGAGGAGCCCTCGATGCCGGTCCATTCCGGACGGATCTGAACCACGTCCTCCGGCGCGCATTGGCTCAGCACCACCAACGCCGTGGCGATCTTGGTCGTGCTGGCAATGAGCATACGCTCGTCCGCGTTTTTCTCATAGAGCGTTCGGCCGCTCGATGCCTCGACCAAGATGCAGGCCGCCGCCGATTCCGACACGGACGAAGCCGAAGCAGACGCAAAACCACACAGCAAAAGAGCAAGAATCAAGGCCGGCGCGGCTTTTTTCATAAAACATCACCCGGATGTATTATGCCCGCCGCGCGGCGTGTCAATCCTCCGTTTTGGGGCTGTGCTTTTCCACCATGGCCTCGATGCGGTCGATAAGCTCCGGCACCATATCCAGCGCACGGTCGACCGTTGTCACAGCCGGGGCGGAGATGTTCAGCATACGAACGCCGCCGTCTTTTATAATGAGGAATCCGATGGGCGAAACGCGCACCGCGGCGCCGGCTCCGCCCCAGATGCCCTTGCTCTGCGGGTTTTTGTCGTTGCCGCCGGAGGCAAAGCCGAAGCTCATGCGGCTGACAGGGATGACCGTCACGCCATCCGGCGTGGTGATGGGCTCGCCAATCACAGTGTTGGCATCCACCATATCACGGATCTTCGCGATGGAAGTTTCCATCAGATCACCGATCGACTGATTTGCCATGTTCCTTCTCCTTTTCCGAATGATTTTTGCGCCCGATCGCGCGATAACCAAAAAGCGCCGAAAGCGCGATAAATACCAGACAGCCAAGGCGCACGGATAAAATGATCTGCACCTCGATGCGCGGCTGAACGGAGTCAAAATCCGGCTCCGTGTGAAGCTCCAGGCGGCGGATGCGTCCATTGGCGAAGGCGGTGAGTGCCTCCATGGCGCTTCCGGCATAGCCATAGGCCATGGCCGTGTCGTACGGATCGTCAAACGCGCTGGTGAAATAAAGGTGCAGCAGATCAATATGCAGCACGCGGAAAAAACGCTTGAGCAGCCGCAGCGCCAGCTCCGCCAGCGCACGCAGATAGGCAAGATTGGGCTTTTTTCGTACCTTTTGGGGCGTTTCGTCCTCTCCCGTCGATTCCTTTGCCGGCTCCTCCGCCTTCTTCGCTTTTCTCAAACGGCTCGGATGCACGGCGACCGGCCCGACCGCCAAACGGAAGTCGAATTGCCCGTCGTAAAACGATGCATCCACGCGGCATTTGATAAGTCCCAGCAGCAAAACTGCCGCCAGCACACAGCCGACCACGATCAGCGCTGTCACGCCTCCGCCTCCGGCTCATCCGCCAACTCGCCGTTTTCAGCAGCCGCCTGCAATTCCTGCGCAGCACGCAGGGCATCCACCTTCTCCTGAAGCTGACGCGCGGCATCGCTGCCGGTGATCTCCGGCAGAGGCGGCAATTCCTCGATCGAACTTACACCCATACTGCGCAGAAACAGCTCCGTGGTTCGATAAAGCGTGGGCCGTCCCACCGCTTCCAGATGGCCGCAGGGCTCGATCATGCCGCGTTCGGCCAGAACGCCAACGGTATAGGAGGAATCCACGCCGCGTATCTGCTCGATATAGGCGCGCGTGACAGGCTGAAAATAGGCCACGATGGCCAGCACCTCCAGCGAGGTCTGTGTAAGCTTCGGGGCGCGGCGCTGTTCAAGCACGCGGGTGATGGGCTGCGCGTATTCCGGCGCGGAATGAAGCTGGAACGAATCGTTCAGGCGCACAAGGCGTATGCCGCGCTGCTGCTCGTCGTATTCCGCCATAAGCTCCTGCGCCATGGCCACGACGCGCTCAGGCTGCTCGTCCAGAACCAGCGCGATGCGCTCGGCCGGAACGGGGTCGCCGGAGGCGAATAGTATGGCTTCGATGGCCGCTTTGAGGTTGCTGTCAGTCATTTTGAAAACTCTCCAATATCTGCTCGGCGTCGCCGCCGGTGAAGCGCACGGTATACTCATCGCCCTCACGGTCAAGGCACACGCTGCCGATCAGGCACATCTCCAAAATGGAGATGAACGTGGCCACAAGCTCCGAACGGCTCGACGCCATGGCGTATAGTTCGCGCAGCGGCATCGCGCGTCCGTCGCTCAATAGGCGGATGATCTCCCCGCCCTTGCGCCGCGCGGAATAAACGATGGGCTTCGGCACGGCCACACGGGCTTCTTCCTCCGGCACGGAAACGCCCTTTTCGCTCATGGACGCCAGCGCCGCGAGAAGCTCCCAGCCCTCGTGGCGGTAGTCATACTCGCCATAGCGCGGCAGCGTTTCGCCGGGCGCGGAAAACAGCAGTGCCCCGCGTTCAAGCGCCGCACCGAGTGCCGGTGCGATCTGTTTGACCGCCGCGAGTCGGTCGCGGTTTTTCAGCTGCTCAAGGCTCGACATCAGCTCTTCCAGCTCGCTGACTTCCTCCGTGCCGGCGAGGAGCGTTTTGGTTTTGATATAGACCAAGTGGCTCGCCATCTGCACGAATTCGCTTGCGACTTCGAGATCCATGTGCTGCATCTCGGCCAGATACGCCAGATACTGATCGAGGATCTCGGCGATGCGGATGTCGCGTATTTCGATTTTATTTTTCGCGAGGAGCATCAAAATGAGGCTCAGAGGGCCTTCAAAGTCCTCCATTTCCTCCCTGGTTTTTACGACGCCCTCCAGACGAAAGCTGGGATTTTCCATCAGTTTACCAGTCCAAATGTAAATTCTGCGATGGCAAAGAGCTTTTCATACAGCCAGCCCGTGGCCGCGGAAAGCGGTGCGGCGGTGACGTTGAAAAACACGAGTACCATGAGGATAATAAATCCATAGCGCTCATAGCGCATCAGCCAGTTGTAAAACCGGCCGCTTGCAAACGAAAACAGGATCTTCGACCCGTCCAGCGGCGGGATGGGGATGATGTTGAAAACCGCAAGCGAGCAGCTTAAATACGCCGTCAGCTCGATCATCTGCAAAAGATAGCGCCCCACCGCCGTGGGGTACAGCGCGGAAAATACCCGCCCGTACAGCGCGAGCATGATGCAGCTTATGAGAACATTCGCCACCGGCCCGGCCAGTGCCGTGATGGCCATGCCGCGCTTGGGGTTTTTGAAACGGTACATATTCACCGGCACGGGCTTGGCCCAGCCGAAGCCCGCCACCACCATCATCAAAAGGCCCCAGAGATCGATATGTTTGATGGGGTTGAGTGTCAGCCGTCCCGCATCGCGTGCGGTGGTGTCGCCCAGAGCCAGCGCCACGGCGCCGTGGGCCATTTCGTGCAGGGTGATGCACAAAAGCGCGGGGATCACGCTCAGCAGCGTTTGCGTGATATACGACCAGTCGAGCCCCTCCCAAACGGTGCGAAACGCGCTCACAGCACGACCTCCGATATGGCGGCCAAAAGCTCATCGCGGCCAAGCTTCTTCTCCGCCGAATACGGCAGCAGTTTGACCGATTCCGGCAGCTCCAGTGTTTCACGGATGCAGGCCAGATTCGGCTCCATCTCGCTTTTTTTCAGCTTGTCCCACTTGTTCGCCACCACGATGCGGCGGCAGCCGCAGGCATCGAACAGCTGGTTCATCATGCAGTCAAGCGCCGTGGGCTTATGGCGGCTGTCCACGATCTGCACGCCGAAGGTGATGTTCGCGCTCTCGGCAAAAAACGCCTCCATCAGCGCGCCCCAGCGCTCACGCTCGGCCATGGATACTTTTGCGTAGCCATAGCCGGGCAGATCGACAAACCAGCAGTAATCGCCCACAAAGAAGTAGTTGATGTTGCTGGTCTTGCCGGGCGCCGCACCCACGCGGGCCAGATTTTTGCGCCCGACGAGGGAGTTGATCACGGACGATTTGCCCACGTTCGACTTGCCCGCAAACACGATGCAGGGCTTGCCATCGTGGATAAAATCGCGCATCGCACCGGCGGATTTTACGAATTCCGCTTTGGTTGTGTTCAGTAAAGTCATGGTTCTTCCTTTATGATGGCCGTGTCCAGCACGGTCTGCACACGCTCGGCTGTGATGAAGTGAAGTGCCGCGCGCACGTTCGGGTCGATCTTTTCCAGATCCGGCTCATTTTCCGCCGGGATGATGACCGTGGTCACGCCGTTTCGGAGCGCCGCCATGGTCTTTTCCCGCAGACCGCCGATGGGCAGCACGCGGCCGCGCAGCGTGATCTCGCCGGTCATGGCCACATCCTGCCGCACGCTTGCGCCTGTGAGCGCGGAAACCAGCGCCGTGCAGATGGTCACACCGGCGGACGGGCCGTCCTTCGGCACCGCGCCTTCCGGGAAATGGACGTGGATGTCCTTGGTTTTGTAGAAATCGGCCGCCACGCCGAGTTCGTCCGCGTGACTGCGGATATAGGTCAGCGCCGCCTTGCAGGATTCCTTCATCACGTCGCCGAGGTTGCCCGTGAGCTCAAGCTTGCCGGTGCCATCCATGACACCGACCTCCGCATCGAGCATCTCGCCGCCGTTTTGCGTCCACGCAAGACCATGCACAAGGCCGCAGGCCACGCCCTTGGCGGCATAGGTGTTTTTGTATTTCGCCGGACCGAGCAGCGGCTCCAATCCGCCTGCACGCACGCTCTTGCCCGTTTCTCCGGCCACGATGGCCGCCGCCGTTTTGCGGCACAGAGCCGCGATCTCGCGCTCAAGACGACGCACACCGGCCTCGCGCGTATATAGTGCGATCACCTCGCGCAGCGCAGCATCGGAAATACGAAGCTGGCGGCCATTCAGGCCATGCAGCTTGCGCTGTTTGGGCAGAAGATGCTCCTTTGCGATGTGAAGTTTTTCCTCGTCCGTGTAGCCGGAAAGCTCGATGACCTCCATGCGGTCATACAGGGCAGGCGGGATGGTCTCCGCCGTGTTCGCCGTGGTGATGAAGAACACATCGGAAAGATCAAACGGCAGTTCAAGGAAATGGTCGCGGAAAGCCTTGTTCTGCTCGGGGTCAAGAGCCTCCAACAACGCCGCCGAGGGGTCGCCGCGGTAATCGCTGCCGAGCTTATCGATCTCGTCAAGCACCATCACGGGGTTGCGGCTGCCAGCCTGACGGATAGCCTCGATGATGCGGCCCGGCATTGCGCCGACATAGGTTTTGCGGTGGCCGCGGATCTCGGCCTCGTCATGCACGCCGCCGAGGCTGACGCGCGCAAGCTTGCGCCCAAGCGAACGGGCCACGGACATGGCGATGCTGGTCTTGCCGGTGCCCGGCGGGCCGATGAGGCAGAGGATGCCGCCCTTTTCGCCCGGTGCGAGCGTGCGCACGGCGAGATATTCAAGGATGCGTTCTTTGACCTTTTCAAGGCCGTAATGGTCCGCGTCCAGACGGGCGCGAGCCTTGTCCACATCAAGCGTTTCCTCGTCCTCCACGTTCCACGGAAGTTCCAGGCAAACATCCAGATAGTTGCGGATCACAGCGCCCTCCGCGCTGCCGAACGGCTGCTTGGCCAGACGCACGATCTCGCGGCGCAGCTTTGCGCGCACTTCCTCGGGCAGATCGGCCTTTTCCACAGCCGCGCTGTATTCGTCGGGCTCTTCCTCCTCCGCGGCGTCCTCGCCAAGCTCAGCGCGGATGGCTTTGAGCTGCTCGCGCAGAAACATATCCCGCTGCTGGCGGGCGATGTGTTCGGCGGTGGATTCGTGGATGGAGTTTTCGATGTTTTGTATGTCGATCTCGCGGCGCAGCAGGCGGTTCATAAGCGCGATGCGGCGCACCGGGCGCAGCTCCTCGAGCACCATCTGCTTCTGGCCATGGCGAAGATAAATGTTCTGGGCGATATAGTCGGCAATATAGCCGGGCGAGTCGCTGTCAAGGATGTTTTTGAAGATATCCTTGGCATCGATACCGGTGTTTTCCGCGTACTGCTCAAACAGGCTGTAGCACTGGCGGATAAGCGCTTCCGAGCGCACGGCGCTGCGCGGGTCGTCATAGTCCTCAATGGACTCCACGGCCGCTTTGTAATACGGCTTTTGCGCCACGATGCGCAGCAGATACGCGCGGCTGACGCCCTCGACCAGCACTTTGACATTGCCGCTTTCGGGAATACGCAGGATCTGGCGCACGCGGCCGATCGTGCCGATGGCGAAAAGATCGTCCTTCGTCGGCTCCTCGACCGAGGCGTCGCGCTGGGCGACGAGAAATACACTCTGGTCGGATTCCATGGCGGCATTGAGCGCAGCGATGGAGACCTTGCGCTCCACGTCAAAGCTCAGAAGCATCCCCGGAAAAAGGGATATGCCGCGCAGGGCTACCAGCGGCAGCACACTGCTGTTGCTTGTTGTCTGTTCAACTGTATCCATATTCGTTCTCTCTAATCGTCGCAGGGCCGCACGGTTAGTGCGGCCCGTAGGATTTTATGATGCGGTTTCCGTTTCCCGGTGGAAAACGGTCGGCTCGGCGCCGTTTTCGGCGCAATCGGCCGTGATGAGCACCTTTTCGATGCTGGGGTCAGAGGGCGTGCGGAACATGATGTCCGTCATCAAGCCCTCCATGATGCTGCGCAGACCGCGGGCGCCGATGTCCATATCGACGGCCTTCTGCGCGATGGCGGCAAGCGCCTCGGGCTCAAATTCAAGCTCCACGCCGTCATAGCCTAGGAGCGTTTTATACTGGCGCACCATGGCGTTTTTCGGCTCCGTGAGGATGCGGACCAGATCGTCCCGCGACAGGCTTTCCAGCGTTGTGATGACCGGCATACGGCCGATCAGCTCCGGAATGATGCCGAACTTGAGCAGATCGTGGCTTTGCACATGACGCAAGATCTCGCCGGTGTTTTTGTCCTTTTTCGATGCGATGGACGCGCCGAAGCCCATGGCCTTGCGGTCAAGGCGGTTTTCGATGATCTTGTCGAGGCCGTCGAATGCGCCACCGCAGATGAACAGGATGTTCGAGGTGTCGATGTAGATGAACTCCTGCATGGGGTGCTTGCGTCCGCCCTGCGGCGGAACGGCGGCCACGGTGCCTTCGAGTATTTTCAAAAGCGCCTGCTGCACGCCCTCGCCGGACACGTCGCGCGTGATGGATGTGTTCTCGCTTTTGCGGGAGATCTTATCGATCTCGTCGATGTAGATGATGCCGCGCTGGGCGCGCTCGACATCGAAATCCGCCGCCTGCAAAAGGCGAAGCAGGATATTCTCCACATCCTCGCCGACATAGCCGGCCTCCGTGAGTGTGGTGGCATCGGCGATGGCAAACGGTACATCCAGCATCTTCGCCATGGTCTGGGCAAAAAGTGTTTTGCCGCTGCCGGTGGGGCCGACGAGCAGGATGTTGGATTTTTGCAGCTCCACGCCGGAGTCGTCCCCGGCATGAAGGATGCGCTTATAGTGGTTATAGACCGCCACGGAAATGGCGATCTTGGCGCGCTCCTGCCCGATGACATAGTCGTCGAGCACGGCCTTGATCTGTTCGGGCTTGGGCAGTTCCTGCTCCGTGAGCGCGGGGAACAGTTCCGCGTCCGATTGGTTCGCGGGCTGCATATCCTCCGCCACGATGGACATACAAAGCTGCACGCAGTCATCGCAGATGTAGGCGCCGTCTCCGGCGATAAGCCGCGTCGTTTCCGATTGCGGCTTACCGCAGAAGCTGCAGCGTATGGCTTTTCTGTCGTCCCGGTTGGACATATAGATATTACCTCTTGTAAATGACCTGATCGATCAGGCCGTATTCGCGGGCTTCCTCCGCCGTGAGCCAATGGTCGCGGTCGCAGTCATGCTCGATCTGCTCGACCGTTTTGCCGGTGTTCTCCGCCAAGATCTTATTCAGGCGGGCACGGGTCTTGAGGATCTGCTCGGCCTGGATCTTAATATCCGAGGCCTGGCCCTGGCTGCCGCCGGAGGGCTGGTGGATCATGATCTCCGCGTTGGGCAGAGCAATGCGCTTGCCCTTGGTGCCCGCGGCAAGCAGGAACGCACCCATGGATGCCGCCATGCCGATGCAGATGGTGGAAACATCGCACTTGATGTACTGCATGGTGTCATAGATGGCGAAGCCCGAAGTAACGGAGCCGCCGGGGGAATTGATGTAAAACTGGATATCCTTATCGGGGTCCTGCGCCTCAAGATAAAGCAGCTGGGCCACGATAAGCGATGCCGTAACGTCGTTCACTTCCTCGGAAAGCATCACGATGCGGTCGTTGAGCAGACGGGAAAAAATATCGTAGGAACGCTCCCCGCGGGAGGTCTGTTCCACTACATAGGGTACCAAACTCATACTAATTCTCCTTTCCTATGGAAGAGTATCCAATTTCCGGAGTGCTTATTCCGCGTCGGCCTTCTTCGTGGTCTTTTTCGCGGCGGGCTTCTTCTCGCCCTCGGCCTTCTCAGCCTTCTCGGCCTTCTCAGCGGTCTTCTTGGTCGTGGTCTTCTTTGCAGCGGGCTTCTTCTCGGTCTCGCCTTCGGCCTTTTCGGCCTTCTCCGCGGTCTTCTTGGTCGTGGTCTTCTTGGCGGCGGGCTTCTTCTCGCCCTCGCCCTCAGCGGTCTCGGCCTTCTCCGTCTTCTCGGCGGTCTTCTTGGTGGTGGTCTTCTTCGCCGTGGTCTTCTTGGCAGGCTTCTTTTCCTCTGCCTCGGCCACGCCGGTGCTGTAGATCAGCTCAGCCGCCTTGCGAACACGCATATCGTCCTTCACGGCATCGACGGGAACCGCGCCGCGAACCGTTTCCTCATCGGAGGAATACTGCTCGGCGATCTTCTTGT
>CAYLSA010000041.1:0-12054 GCA_964386575.1 uncultured Oscillospiraceae bacterium
ATCATGTCCAGAACCTGCGCCTGAATGGTCACATCCAGCGCGGTGGTGGGCTCGTCGGCAATGATGAGACTGGGGTTGCAGCTCAGCGCCATGGCGATCACGACGCGCTGCTTCATGCCGCCGGAAAACTGGTGGGGATAGTCGTCGGCCCGTCCGGCGGGGATGCGGACCTTTTCCAGCATTTCGATCATTTTTCGCTCGGCCTCGGCCTTGGTGCAATGCTCATGCAGGCTGATGGCCTCCGCGATCTGCTCGCCCACGGTCATGACCGGGTTGAGCGCCGTCATGGGATCCTGAAAGATCATGGATATCTCGCCGCCGCGGATGGAGCGCATCTCCTTTTCCGGCGTTTGGCGCAGGTCGCGCCCCTTATAGATCACCTCGCCGCTGACGTATTCGCCCGGCGGGCACTGGATCAGCCCCAGCACGCCCAGCGCCGTGGTGGTCTTGCCCGCACCGGTCTCGCCCACGAGACCCAGCGTTTCGCCCTCCTCCAGCGCCAGATCCACGCCGTTGACCGCGTGGACCACGCCCGTGTCGGTGTTAAAACGGATCTTCAGGTCTTTGATCTCCAATAAGCTCATAGCACAAATTCCTTTCTGATCAGCGTTTCATTTTCGGGTCGAGCGCGTCGCGCAGGCCGTCGCCCAGCAGGTTGAAGGCCAGCATGGTCACAGCCACGGCGAGACCGGGGAAGATGATGTTGTGGGGATAGGTGCGGATGAAGTCCTGTCCGGCGGCCACCATATTGCCCCATTCCGGCGTGGGCGGCTGAACGCCGAGGCCGAGGAAGGACAGGCCCGAAATGGCCATGATGGTACTGCCGAGACTCAGGGATATCTGCACGATGAGCGGCGCGAGGCAGTTGGGGATGATGTGCTTGAAGATGATCTGCGCATCGCGCGCGCCAAAGGCACGGGCCGCCTCGAGATACTCGCTGTTTTTCATCAGCATGATCGACGAGCGCAGCTGCCGCGCAAGCTGGGCGATGCTGGCCACAGCCAATGCGATGGCCGTTTTCACCAGACCCGTTCCCAGCGCCGCCGAGACCGTCATGGAAAGCAGCATGCCCGGAATGGAGCCGAGAATGTCCATCAGGCGCATGATGACGTTATCCACCGCGCCGCCGTAATAGCCGCTCAGCGCGCCCAGCACGATGGCCACCAGCGTACTCATCGCCACCGCCATCACCGAGACCACCAGCGACACGCGCGCGCCGCGCAGGATGCGCGTGAAGATATCGCGGCCGAAGTTATCCGTGCCGAACAGATGCTCCTTCGAGGGCAACTGGTTCATGGCCAGCAGATCCTGCTTGGCATAATCATAGGGCGTCAAATACTCGCAGAAGATGGCCGAGAGCACCAGCACCACCAGAAACACAAGGGCCACCACCGCCATTTTGTTGCGGCAGAAGCGGCGCACCATCAGCTTCAGCTGGCTTTGACGAAGCTCCTCTTCCTCCACCGGAATGTTGATATCCAGCGATTTCAGATTCATAGTGCCCCCTCCTTTTCCCCGGTTTTCTTTGGCGCTTTCGCGCTGCGATACTGCGCCTTGATGCGCGGGTCAACAAAGGCATAGCACAGGTCTGTGATCAGGTTCATGCCGGAGATGATGAACGCGCAGATCAAAACGCAGCCCTGCGTGGTGATGAAGTCACGCTGGGAGATGGAGCTGTTCATCAAAAGGCCGAGCCCGGGGATGTTGAAGATCGTCTCGCACAAAACCGAACCCGTCATGGAAAGGCCCAGATTCATGCCCACCACGGTGATGATGGGGATGAGCGCGTTTTTCAGCGTGTGCTTCCAGATGATCGTCCGCTCGGGAACGCCCTTGGCCCGCGCCGTGCGCACATAATCCTGCCGGATGACCTCCAGCATACTCGAGCGCGTCATACGGCAGGTCATGGCGATGGGCATAACGCCCGTGGCCACAATGGGCAGGATATAGCCCTTCCAGTCCGCAATGCCCTGCACCGGGAGCCATTTCAGCCGCACCGAGAAAAACAGCATCAGGATCAGGCACAGGAAAAACGCCGGCATGGCCGACAAAACCACCGACAGGATCGTGGAGATATAGTCGAACACGCTGTTTTGCTTCACGGCCGCCAAAATGCCCAGCGGGATGCCGATCAGCGCGGACAGAAGCGCCGCGAAGAAGCCGATCTTGATCGTGATGGGCAGACGCAGCAGGATCATATCCAGCACCGGCTGCTTATACACATACGACTGGCCCAGCGAGCCCTTGGTCAGGATGTTCCAGAAGTAGGTTCCGATCTGCACCAGATAGGGCTTATCCAGCCCGAGTTCGGCCTCCTTGGCCGCCAGTTCCGCCTCCGTGGCGTTCGGGCCGCACAGCAGCACCGCCGGACTGACGGTGGAAAAGTAATTTATGGTGAAAATGATGATGACCACGCCGATCAAAACCGGGATCATCATCAATATTCTTTTCAAAATATATTTTGTCACAGGCTTGCCTCCTTCCCCGCGAAAGCATCCGGGGCGACAGACGCCCCGAAGGGCATCTGCCGCCGCAGATCAAATATCTGGGGACTTGTTCGGGTGTTCGGCTCAGCCGACGCCCTTGATGTAGTTTGCGTAGAGATAACCGTCGGCCAGCATGGAGGCCGCGAGACTGTCACCGGCAATGGCATCGGTAACGGCGTAGTTGACGTTGGATTCATACAGGGGGATGAAGTTGGCGTATTCGTAGGCGCGGGTCTGCAGCTCTTCCCACATGGGCTTGCGGACATCCTCGCCCTCCATGGAGTTGCAGCACTCTTCCAAAAGGGCCTCAAGCTCGGCATCGGCGTAGTTGGACAGATGCGCGGGCAGACCGGGACGACGGGAGTTGACAACGCCCGCGGGGTCGAACGAGCCCATGTAGGAGTTGATGGCGAACTGGATCTCGTTGTTGAGGATCATGTTCATGTAGGTCGCGCCGTCTTTGGTCTCGATGTTCATCACGATGCCGGCCTCCGCGAGCATGGCCTGGGTAGCCTCGGCCAGCATGGCGTTATAGCCGCCGTCGGAGATGGTGCAGGTGAAGGTGAAGGGGTTCGCTTCGCTGTAGCTCGCCTCCGCCAGAAGCTGCTTGGCAAGATCCACATCGTAGTCATAGTTGCCGCAGGCGACATGGGCCCAGTTGGAGCTGGGCAGGATGGAATCGGCCACGGTGTAGGCCGAGCCGCAGATGGCCGCGACCAGCGCGGGCACATCGATGGCGTGGCCGATGGCCTGACGGACGCGCACGTCGTCAAAGATATCGAAATCGACCATGTTCATCTGGAAGCCCGTGAGCGACTGCACCGGGCACACCACGATGCTGGCATTGTCCATCACGCCGGAGTTGATCTCGTCGATGGAGGTGGACGCCGTGAGCGTGACCAGATCGAAGTCGCCGTTTTCAAAGGCGAGCAGGCGGGTCTCCTCCGCCGCGATGAAGGTGATGTCCACGGTGTCATAATACACATTCGCCGCGTCGAAATAATCGTCGCGCTTGGCAAGGGTCACGCCCATGCCGGATTCCCAGCTTTCCAGCGTGTACGCGCCGGAGCTGACGGGGTTGAGGTTGATGTTATCCTCGCTCTGCTCGCACCAGGCCTTCTCCATGATGTAGATCAGGGCCAGATCCTCCACGATGGTCGGGGTCTGCTTGTAAAGCGGGAACACGACGGTCAGATCGTCCTTGGTGTAGGCATAGGGCAGGGCAATGTTGCTCAGACGCATGGCGCCGGCAGTGCCGCTGGCGGCATAGTTGAAGCTCCACAGCACGTCCTCGGCCGTGATGGGGTTGCCGTCGCTGAAGGTCAGACCCTCGCGCAGATGCACGACCAGACTGGTGCCGCAGGGCTCGCCGCTCGCTTCGCCGGAAGCCTCGCCGGAGGGCTCATCGCTCGCCTCGGCCGTGGCCACTTCCTCTTCCACGAACTCGTAGCTTTCCGCCACCAGCATGACCATGTCGCCGCTGACGAGCGTTTTCCACAGACCGTCATACAGGCTCATCGTCACGAACATGGAGCCCTGGCCGTCGGCCTGCGTGGTGGGGTTCATGGTGCTGGGCTCGAAGTCCAGACCGATGCGAAGGCGCGTGCCTTCCGCGGCAGGGGCCGTTTCCGTGGTCGGCTCGGCGCCGCCGTTGCTGCCGCAGGCCGCCATGGAAAGCAGCATCAGCACAGCCAGCAGCAATGCAGTAAGTTTCTTCATTTTTGTTCCTCCTATTTTATATTGGGTTTTTCAAATTTGATTGGCCGCGGCATACGCCGTGCGCATGGCCGTCATCACCGTGCCCACTTCGGCGCAGTCGCCCACCATGCAGAAGTCGTAGCGGTCGCTCACGAACTCGAGCGCCTCGTCCGTATGCGCGCGCATACCCGCCGCCACGATCACCGTGTCCGCCGCCGCCGTTTGACGCGCGCCGTCCTTTTCATACTCGACCGCGCCATCCGCCACGGCACACACCGGCGCGCTTGTGACCACACGAAGCGTCGGCATACTCTGCCAGGTCTTATCGAAGGTCTCGCGGTAGTGGATGGGATTTGCCTCCGGCGCCACCTTGGCGTTGCGGCCCAGAACCGTCACATCCATGCCCTTTCCGGCCAGGAACATACCCGTTTCCACGCCCACTTCGCCTGCGCCGATGATGACCACCTTCCCGCGCACACGTTCCGGCTGCAACAGCGCCTCGATGGCTGTCATGGTGTTCGGATGGCGATCCAAGCCCTCGACCGGCGGCTTTTTCGCCTCGGCTCCGAGCGCGCACACGACCGAGTCAAAGCCCTCGGCCTCCAGCGTCTCGCGCCCCGCCTGCGTGTTCAGGCGGATCTCGATGCCCGCCTTTTCCGTTTGCCGGATCATAAACTCCGTAAAACGCTTGAGCGGCCACTTGAACGAAGGCACGGATGCCGCCAAAAGCTGGCCGCCGAGCCGGTCGCTCTTTTCAAACAGCGTGACCGCGTGGCCGCGCTCGGCCGCGATGCGCGCCGCCTCCATGCCCGCCAGGCCGCCGCCGACCACCGCGATCTTCTTCGACGGGCCGATCGGGGCCGCCAGATCGTCCAGATAGGTCTGGATGCCGAACGCCGGGTTGACCGAGCAGGCGCTGCGATAGGGCAGCTCGTGGCTGATGACGTGGCACTTGTTGCAGCGGATGCAGGGCGTGATGTCCTCGCCGCGGCCTTCGCGCAGAAGCGAAACGACGCGATCGTTGGATATCCATGTGCGCGCCATACCCAGCAGATCGGCCTTGCCGTCGCGGATGGCGGCGTCGCACAGATCGGGGTCGCTGTAGCCGCCGATGGGCTCGATGATGGTTTTCAGCCCCAGCGCTTTCAGCTCCTCGGCATAGCGCAGCGTGGGCGTTTCCTCGTGGAAGCCCATGGGGTGCGAGGGGTCGCCATCGGACATACGAAGCTGCAGAACGTCGATCAGTCCCTCGGACATTTTGGCGAATTTCTTCGTGTCCTCAAAGGTATATCCGCCGGGCAGATCCTCCACGGACATCAGACCCTCCAGCGGGAAATCCTCGCCCACGGCGGCCTTCACGCGCCGGAAGATCTCCAAAACCACCTTCGCGCGGTTTTCAAGGCTGCCGCCGTATTCATCCGTGCGGGTGTTCGTCAGCGGCGACAAAAACGCGCCGGCAAAGGGGCTGCGATAGGCGAAGTGGACCGAGCACATATCAAAGCCCAGCTTTTTGGCCACGACCGCCTGCTGCACATAGGCATCGATGAACTGGTCGATGATCTCCGGCGTATACGCCTTCGCGCCGCGGCGCGGATCGTCCACCACGTTCCACTCCGGGAAATTCGGCCGCGTGATGTTCAGACAGGCTTTGCTGTCGTAATAATGGATCGCGTCGCACAACTGGATCAGATAGTTCTGGCACAGCGGATCGTACATATCCAAAACGGGAAAATGATCCGTGTCGCCGCCGAACTTCATGCCGTGCGCGCCGATGGGCGCGTAGGTGTGCGACAGCGTGACGATCGCCGCGCCGGCCTTGGCGCGGTTGGCCAGCAGATCGATCATGTGCCTGGGCAGATACGGCTCCGGCCCCATGAGAAAGTGCGGAAGCGACGTGGCCGCCGTCATGCGGTTTTTCAAAACCATGCCGCGCACCTTCAGGGGGCTGAGCAGATGGGAATAGTATTTTGCCATGGTATACCTCCGTTTTTTGCGGGTCAGCCCATGGAGGGCTCGCCGGACATCATTTCCATGCTGCTCTTCGGCCGGAGCGCCTCGATGTTGGCCTGCTCCCAGGCGTTTGTGTAGTCAAAGGAATACTCCGATGCGTCCACAAACGCACGCGCCGCATCGCAGGACGCCTGAATGCCCCAAACCGCCGCCGGCATGGAGCGGGCAAAACCCGCGTCGATCTGCGTGGCCGAGGCCGGCAAAATGCCGACAACACAGCCGTTGAGGTCATACAGCGCCTGATAGCCGAAGCTCTCGATGCCCTCCCGGAACGTGATGGAATACAGCCCCGAGCGATAGAGGATGTTGTCCGAGCCATCGCCAAAGGCGGTCACGCGCTTGCCGTCGATCTCCGAGGGAACGATGCAGTATAGATAGTCGTGGTTCTCCGTGTATTTTTCGCTTCCCGTGATGGTGAGCGTGCCGTCCGCATTTTCTTCATACTGCCAGACGTCCGCACCCTCCACCGGCGCGATGGCCACCTCGATATCCAGCGCACCCTCCAGCTCCACGGAATAGCTGGCCGTACACTTCACGTCCGCCGCCGCACCGAGTATCTCGCCGCAGGCCGTAACATAGGCCACGCCATAGCCCTCGGGCAGCTCGACATGGATATCAAATTGCTCTTCAAAATCGGCCTTGGCCGGGACGGTAACGACCGCCGCCTCCGCCGCGGCATCGTCCGCGACCACATGGGCCGTGATGGTATATTCGCCGGTCCAGGGCGCGGGCTCCTGGCCGAACGCGGCGCTGTCCACCGTGAACGTCACATCGCCGATCGTCACGCTCTGGCCCTCGGTATAGGTCTTGCCGCCGATGGTCAGATAGTTGCACACATAAACGCTCTTCGCCTCGCCGTCGTAGCTTTCCACGCAGCGCTCGTCCGCCAGCGTCAGCTCGCCCACATAGGAGTCCGACCACACATACCAGGTGGAATCGGCATCGAAGGAGTACACGCCCTTGCCGTTGGACTCGGCGCAGAAATAGTTGCCGTTGAGATTCGTGCGCTCGCCGTTTACGTTTTCGTAGCTTATCGCCGTTTCCCACAGGCCCAGATCGCCGTCGGCAAAGGTGCCGATGAAGTCCGTGTTTTCAAAGTTCACGGCCAGCTCGCTCTCGTCCGTTGTGGGCATGCCCATGTTCAGATGCGTGGTGGAATAGCCCTCGTTGTAGATGATGCCGGTCACGGGCTCATCGTGGTCGCGGAAGTTGAGCGTGGGGCTGCTGCCGAATTCGGACACGATCAGGAAGTCATAGTCCTTCACGACCGTATCGTCGTTCGGGTCGTAGGTGTCGTTCAATATCTCATAGCGCCCGTTCACAAGATCGAGCGTCATGCTCGACGACTCGAATTCAAAGCACGTCACATACGAGGCCGATTCGCCGTTTGACCAGCAGTAGGGCGCGTTGAACACGTCGATGTAGTTCCACTTGCCGTTGTAGCCATTAGCGCCGGCCAGCAGGTATACGTTGTCGTATTTGGCGGTCTCGGCCGTGTTCATGGCCGTGTTGCGATAGATGCTGCCGGGCAGAGACAGCTCAAACACCGCCAAAGTCTCCTCGCCCACGACGTTCGTGACATACTGCGCCCGCTCTGCTTCGGTGAAGTCGCGGTTGTAGGCAAAGTCGATCGTCTGCTCGTGGTCGCTGCCTTCAAACAGGGTCACGGAGCCGGAATAGGCGTTATCCGCCGTGATGGCGGTGTTTTCAAAATAACCGTTGCCGGTGGCGCCGCCGCGGTTGCGGAAGCCGGCCTTGCCGGTGATGTCGGAATCGATGGCGATGATGCGCCCGCCGGAGGCAGACACCGCGCCGCCGTCAAGCCAGCTGCGGATGGTGGTGTTCACGGCCACGCCGGTGGAGTTGGAGCCGATGACGTAAATGCCGCCGGAGGCCAGACCGAACACCTCGATGTGGCTGTCCTTGGCGATGACCATGCCGTCGCCGGTATCGGTGGTCAGACCGGAGCCGTTGCCGAGCACACTGCCGGGATAGCCGGAGTAGCCCTCCACGTCCTCCAGATACACGAAGCCGCCGCGCGTGGCGTCGGTGATGTGGCCGTTCCAGCCGTCCACCCAGAGATCGGTGTTGTAAACATAGGCCTCGGCGGTGCCGGCCGTGGTGGCCACGCCGTCGTCGGAAACGCCCTCGATGTCATACATACCGGCGCCCGTGGCGAAAATGCCGTTGCCGATCTGGCCATAGCCGCGCACATAGCTGCGCTCGCCCTCCGGATCGCCGAAGATCACCGTGCCGCCGTTGGTGGCATAGATGAGCGCGTTGTAGCCGGATTCCTGGCTGAGACCCCAGCTGATGCTGCCGGCCTCCAGTGCGGCCAGAAGCCCGCCGTTTGCCACGGAATACTGGTTCTCCACGCACGCGTGCTTTACCGCCACGCGCCCGCCGTTCGTGGCATAGGCCACGGCCTTGCCGTTTGCAAACTCGCCGTCCGAAAGACCGTCCTTTTCCAGTTCGATGGCCTCGATCGTCACCGGCGCATAGGTATTCAGCGCGCCGTCGGCATAGGCCCGCGCCGTCTCGCCGTCGGGCGTAACGCCCTCGGCCGCATCGGTGTAAAGATAGATCGCGGTCTCCGCGATGTCCGCCTTGGCCGTGAAGCCGTTGAAATCATAGTCGAGATACTTGCCGTATTCGCGCACAAGCTCATTGTCCACGGCGGCGTTGCCGTCCAGCCCGAGGCGGATGGTGGTGGTGTCGGCCGCGGAAACGACCTTGGAATAATACACCGCCGCGATCTCGCCCGCCGCGTTGCGCTCCGTCACCGCCAGAGTGTACGGCGCGTCGAAGCCCGCCTTGGCCAGCGCGGATTTTTCATAAAGTGCGTTCGCCGGCCCATCCAGCACCGTAAGGCCGGACTCATCCACGGCATAGTAGGCACAGTCGTCCGCCGTGGGGGCGTAGTAGCCGTCCACATACAGGCCGTAGCCGTGGTCGAAGGTGTAATACGCGTCCACACCGGCCTGCGTGCCGTAGTAGAACAGACCGTCAAACACCGCGCGCACCGCCTGCTCGGTTTCGGCATCGGGGATATACAAAACGCTGTCGTTCGGGCCGACGCTGTTGAAAAGCTTCACGCTCTTGCCGTCAAAGTCGCTGTATTCCATGACGCCCGTGAGCACGACCTTTTTCGAGCCGTTGAGCCCGCTGGCCGCGGCCAGCGCCGTCAGCTCGCCGTAGTTTGAAACGCCGACGCCCTCATGCAGCTCGCCATCGATCCAGATATCGACCGATGCGCTCCCGCCGCGCAGCTCGGCCCGCGGCACAAAGGCCAGCGTGACACCCGCCGCCGGACGATAGCTCGATGTGGGCACGCCGGTCTGCGCGCTCCAGATCTGCTCCTGCGCGCTCTCGCCGCTTCCGGCATACGCGCCCGCGCCAAGGGATAAACACAAAACGATGCAAAGGATAAAGCTCAGGGTCTTTTTCACGGTAACACTCCTTTCGGTTTCCGCTCGTTGGCCTGCTTCCTTCTTCTCAGTAATCGATATACTCCGGTTTCACATCCGCGTATTCCTCCACCAGCGCGTCCCAGTTTTTCGGCAGCTCGATCTTCGTGCAGGACGGACCGCCATGGTCGCCGCCGCCGCCAAAGATCGTCATCATAGGCCCGGCCATGCCGCCGCCTACAAGACAGAACATATGCCGCGCATCCCAGTAAACGCGCGTGGAGTGATTCATCTTCACGGGCAGATGCACCGTGTCGGGGATATGGTTGTTGCCGATCAGCCACGGCAGGTCGGCCTCGCTTGCCGGCCGGCGGGCATACTCCACGATATAGTCCAAAATGGCCTGTTTGGTCCAGCCCGCCTCGGCCATGGTTTTGGCCATGATCGGCGTCATCACGATGGCAAGCCCCGGCTCCCAGCCGTAGGGCGGCTGCATCGTGGCCAGATAATCCAGCACATCCTCCGCCGTGCGCTTGGTGGCGGCGCGGTGCTCCTGCGGCCAGAACATGGTAACGGCCGAATCCTCCGACGCAAAGCCGAAATCCACGTGAAGCGGCTGCCAGGGGTTGTTGTCCGGATCGTCGCCGATGCAAAGACCCAGCCGATTTTCATGGCCCATCTCCGAAAGGTCCTCGATGGCGGGCCGCAGTCCGGCGATGTTCATCATGATATAGCCGAACGCACGCGCGATGCAGGCGTTGGGCTTATAATACGGCGAAAGGCAGTTGTCCTTGGTGTTCAGACCGATGTCCTTCACGATCGCGCCGGACAGCGTGATCAGCGGGCCCCAGGTCGACTGCGAGCACGTCCAGCCCTCCAGCAGGATGCACGGGTCGAGCGCGCCCTTCACTGCGGCGATCAAAACCGGCATATACGTCGGCAGACAGCCCGCCATCACGGCGTTGATCGCGATGCGCTCCACCGTAGCCGCGCCCATTTTCGGCGGCAGATAGCCCACGACATGATCGGCGGGCAGGTCGGTGCCGCGCAGCATCTCGTCCACAGCCTCGCGCGTGGGGATGTCGATGGGCTGGCCGTTCGTGAAGCCAAGGCGGTAAAACTCGCGTGCGATCTGGCGCGGCGTGCCCTCATAAACGCGGCGGGCATATTCCTGCGCGGGGATCTGCGGCGCGGCTTCCTCGGCCGTGAGCGGAGCGGTCAGCGCGCCCACGAGCCTGTCGCCGAGCGCCGCGATCTCCGGCTCCATCGCCGCGTCCACACCCGCCTGATCCACGTGCGCCGTGATCACATCGACCTTCGGGTCATAGGCGATGGTTCGAACATCGGGCACACCCATGGCCTTGCAGCCGCGAAGCGCCGTTGGCAGTGTGCGCGGCATGACGAGCATGACGGTGGGCTTGCCCAGCTTTTCCATATACGCCGCATTGTAGCCCAGAAACAGCGAGCTCGACGGCACGCTGCCGAAAAAGCACAAAATGCAGTCCACATCCGCCGCCCAGCGGTCAAACACCGGCTTAAAATCGGCGTCCGCTTCGATCTGTTTGGTTTCCGTTTTGTATTGGATGTAGGAAAATTTCGCCGTGGGATAGCGCTTGGAAAGCTCCTTTTCCACGCTCTTGAGCATCAGTGTGGCAACGACCATAAAGTCGCCGAACATACCGATGGTCTTGCCCTCCAGGCTGTCCAGGCGCGGACTGATGGCCCGAATGGCCGAGGCATCCACCTCCGCCCAGGGGCTCAGCGCCCGATACCGCGCCTCACTCATAGTCGTGATAGTCGTACGCCTCCGTCAAAAACGGTCCCCACTTATCGGGGTTCGGGCCCTCATCCGGATTGAACGCGGAGATGCGGGCCGGTTCATCGGGCGGCCAGTAGGGCGACGGCGTGCGCCGGCAGTCGGGGCACTCCAGAAAGCTCTTGTGATACGGCGTGCGCAGCCAGAAGATCGGCCGCAGCTTGAGGAATTTCCACTGCCCGTCCACCTTGACGAACTCGTTGTCATACTTGCCGGCGATCCAGAAGGCGGTGTCCTTTTTCTGGCCGCTCTCAGCGTCGAACACGCGGTTGGTGTGCGGTCCGAACAGATGCCAGTGGCCATGGGCGTGCTGCCCATCGGGATCGACCACCACGCACGGCGTGGAGATGGTGAGCATCAGCAGCAGAGCCGCGCGGTCGCGGTTGGTCTGGGACAACTGGCCCTTCCTGGCCGCGGGATCGACGGGGTTGCCGTCCATATCCACCTTGCCGGCCATGGTATAGAAAGCGCGGCGCACGTGCTCAACGCCCTTGTAAGCGCCGGAGTCGCCGACCTCGAGATACACACGCTCGTCATCGTGGACAAACAGATCGTCCCACACGCGGGCCATCGCCTCGCCGCCGCCGGTCTCAAGGATGTAGATATAGCGCGCCATGAGCTGCTGGATCTCCACCAT
>CAYLSA010000042.1:0-11731 GCA_964386575.1 uncultured Oscillospiraceae bacterium
GCCCCATATACTGCGAGGGGCTCTATGCAAAAGGAGATCTCCTATGGAACGGAAGAAGCAACCCGCGCCGTCGGTGGAAAGCCATCTGCGGCACAACATCCTGAAAATGCCCGCCGCCTGCTACAAGGCCAGCGGCATTCTGATCTTCGGCCGGCGCATCAAAACGCTCGTTTTCACGACCGACATCGCCATCATCCGCAACTGCGATGCCGACGCCGTGTTCGCCGTGTATCCCTTCACACCGCAGCAGGCCATCAGCGAGGCCATCATCAAGGCCGCTTATATCCCCGTTTTCTGCGGCGTGGGCGGCGGCACCACCAAGGGTCTGCGCACCATCGCCATGGCCAAGGATGTGGAAAGCCAGGGCGCGATGGGCGTTGTGATGAACGCGCCGATCTCCGATCTCAATCTTGCGGGCGTGGCCAAAGCGGTGGACATCCCCGTCATCATCACGGTCGTGAGCGCGGAGACCGACGTTGCCGCGCGGCTGCTCGCAGGCGCATCCATTTTGAACGTAGCCGGTGGCCCCGCCACGCCGGAGATTGTGGCAAAGATCCGCGCGGAGTATCCGGACGTGCCCATCATCGCCTCCGGCGGCAGCACCGATGAATCCATCGAGAAAACCATCGCCGCCGGTGCCAACGCCATCACCTACACCCCGCCCAGCACGGCGGAGCTGTTCAGCGCCACGATGGAAAAATACCGCGATCTCGGCTAAGCCGAGGCAAGGAGCCACGCCATGGCAAACATCATCGACATAAACGATCTGTCCGCGCCGGAGCTGGACGTATACGCCCGGCTGACGGAAGGGCAACTGAAAAACCGGCGCGAGCCGGAAAAGGGTCTGTTCATCGCGGAAAGCCCCAAGGTGATCGACCGTGCGCTGGACGCGGGGTATGAGCCGGTATCCATGCTGATGGAGCGGCGGCACATCGACGGCCAGGCCGCCGGTGTGGTCGAAAGGGCCGGAGATATTCCGGTCTATACCTCGTCGCTCGAGGTTTTGACCCAACTGACCGGCTTTGAACTCACGCGCGGCGTGCTGTGCGCCATGCGGCGCAAAAAACTGCGCTCGGTGGAGGATATCTGCGCCGGAGCGCAGCGCATAGCCGTTTTGGAAAACGTGATGAACCCGACGAACGTGGGCGCGATCTTCCGCAGCGCCGCCGCGCTCGGCATGGATGCTGTGCTGCTCACGCCCGCGTGCAGCGATGCGCTGTACCGCCGCTGTGTGCGTGTGAGCATGGGCACCGTGTTTCAGGTACCATGGACGGTCATCGGCGCGGAACTTCGCGACTGGCCCCAGCCGGGGCTGGGGCGGCTGAAGGCCATGGGCTTTTCCACGGCGGCCATGGCCTTGCGCGACGATTCCGTTTCCATCGCCGATCCGCGTCTGGCCGCCGAGGCGAAGCTCGCCGTGCTGCTTGGCACGGAGGGCGACGGTCTGGGCGATTTCACCATCGCCGCGAGCGACTGGTGCGTGCGCATCCCCATGAGCCACGGAGTCGATTCGCTCAACGTGGCGGCGGCCTCCGCCGTGGCCTTTTGGCAGCTTTGCCGCTGAAAAAGAAGCCAAACGCAGAAAAAGAGCAAAAAAAACGCAAAAATTGCGTGATTTTTCAAGGCAATTCCTGCTAAAACGTTGCAAAGCGGGTCATGATATGCTATGATACCAAAGTTGTAATGCGCAAATAAGGAATAAACAATATAAAAGGAGAATGAGATATGAACAAGACCGAACTCATCAAGGCCGTTGCCGCCAAGACCGGCGCCAGCCAGGCTGCCGCCGCCAACTGCGTGGCCGCCGTTTTCGATTCCATCACCGAGGCCATGAAGGCCGGCGAGACCGTCAGCCTGATCGGCTTTGGCACTTTCGGCACCAAGACCGTTGCCGAGCGCACCGGCCGCAACCCCAAGACCGGCGCTGAGATCAAGATCGCGGCCCACACCGCGCCCTACTTCAAGGCCGGCAAGGGTCTGAAGGACTCCGTCGCGGAGTAATCAGCAGAAAAGCAGGAGCCTGCTCCCTCCGCGTTGGGGGAATGGGCTCCTGTTTCTTTATGCCGATCTGCAAGAGGATACGATATGGACAGGATCATACGCGCCATCGCAGCCGATGGCTTTGTGAAAATGGCCGTGATCGACGGCCACGATCTGGTGCAGCGCGCACGGGACATCCACCACTGCACGCCCACGGCCTCCGCCGCACTGGGCCGGACGCTCTGCGCTGCGTCGCTTCTGGGCAACATGATGAAGGAAGAGCGCGCCACGCTCACCATCCGCATTTCGGGCGGCGGCCCCGCCGGTTCGATCATCGCCGTGAGCGACCATGAGGGCAACGTGCGCGGCCTTTTGGAAAACCCCGGCGTGGATCTGCCGCTGCGCTCGGACGGCAAGCTCGATGTGGGCGGTGCCGTGGGTACAAACGGTATGTTCACCGTCAGCCGCGATATCGGCCTGAAAGAGCCTTATATCGGCTCCACGGCGCTCGTCAGCGGCGAGATCGCCGAGGATCTGACACGCTATCTGCTCGAAAGCGAGCAGGTGCCCTCCGCGTGCGCGCTGGGCGTTTTGGTCAATGGCGACCGCAGCATCCGCGCCGCCGGGGGCTTCATCGTGCAGCTCATGCCGGGCGCGGACGAGGCGCTCATCGATAAGCTCGAGGACAACATCTTCCTGATGGACCAGCTCACCACCATTTTGGATGAGGACGGCGCCGAAACGCTGTTTGCGCAGGTTCTCAAGGACATGGACTACAGGATCGTGGAGACCAGTCCCGTGGAGTACCGCTGCGCGTGCAGCCGCGAGCGCGTGGCCGATGCGCTGCGCTGCCTCACGCCCGAGGAGATCGCGGACATCGCCGCGAGCGAGGAGGATGTCACCGTTGGCTGCGACTTCTGCGGCACGCAGTACCGCTTCACGCCCGACGAGCTAAACGAGATCAAAAACACACCGAAAACCGACGCCTAAAGCACCAAACAGCCGCCCGTTCGGGCGGCTGCTTTTTGAAACGAAGCGGCCCGGAACCTTTTGTTCCGGACCGCTTTTGCTTGGATGTTTAAGAGAGGAGTGAAAATGAAAAGCTGATTTTCTGGTGTGCAAATATATAGTGCCACAAGCGCAGGAACATTTGGTGAACAAACACGCAAAAGTTTGTGAACAATTCGTAAACAGCAGCAAAATGCCGCACGCGGTTGACAATTTCCCTTCTATGATATATAAATATGTTGTGTAAAAACACAAAAATGTATAGGAGGAAAAAACATGAAAAAGATTCTTGCTCTTGTCCTGGCCATGCTGATGGTCGTGGCGCTGTGCGCCTGCGGCGACAAGGCCGAAGAGCCCGCTGCGGAAGAAGCCCCTGCGGCGGCCGCCCCTGCCGCCGGCGCGGCGGAAGGCGCCACCTGGGCTGACTATCAGGCCTATCTGATCGAGAAGGCCGGCGCGAACGCCCCCGATCTGGCCGAGTTCACCGCGCAGGTCAACGCCCTGACTTCCTGGGCCGATGTTGACCAGAGCGTGTCCCCCTGGGACCAGATGTTCACCACCATCGGCCTGTCCACCTGGGATGAGTTCCAGGCCGGCACCGTGAAGGAGCCTGCTGTCGGCGGCGCCATGGGTGGCGCGCCTTCCGGCGAGCCTTCCGGCGAACCCAGCGGCGAGATGGGCGGCGCTTCGTCTGAGCCCCCTGCCTCCGCTTCGGTGGCGAACACGGCCCACGGCACCGCCAGCGCGGACGAGGCCGGCTACAAGGAATACCTGCACGCCTGGCTGGACGCCGAGTATGAAGTCAACTCCACCATGGACGAGACCATGAAGGGCGAGTTCGAGGCCCTGATCGACGCGGGCGACTATGTCACCTTCCCCGCCGATATGCTTTTCAACGGCATGCTGACCACCGGCTCCGCCATGACCTATGACGCTTTCGTGGCCGCCGGCGGCGTGTATTGATAACTTTATCCAACCGCGAGGAATTCATTCCCCGCACAAATATTTAGGAGGGAACAACAAATGAAAAAGTATCTGGCAATCGCATTGGCTCTGCTGATGGTCCTGGCGCTGTGCGCCTGCGGCGAGAAGGCGGAAGAGCCCGCCGTGGAAGAGACCACCGCTGCTGTGGAAGAGACCGCGGAAGAAGTCGTCGAGACCGAAGAGGCTCCCGCGGCTGAGACCTATGTCGTGACGCTTGTCAACGGCATGGACGGCTCCACCTACGAGACCTACGAGGTCGTCGCCGGCGAGGACTTCGTATTCACCATCTCCTGCGCGCCCCCCTGCGACATGGGCCCCACCGCTGACGGCGAAGAAGGCTCCGGCGTGACCACCACCGCTGGCACCATCGCTTACTCCAACATCACCACCGGCGGCCCCAACGCCTACCCCACCTTCGAGGTCGTGACCATCTCCGGCATCGACGGCGACTGCACCGTGACCGTGACCCCGAACCCCGCCGAAGTGGACGCTTCCTTCCCCGAGATCATCCTTGGCGTGGCTGAGAACACCGGCGCTTCCGGCGAGCCCTCCGGCGAGCCCAGCGGCGAGCCCTCCGGCGAACCGGTTGCCGAATAAGGAGAATTTATGAAAAAGCTTCTGACCCTCGCACTGGCCGCGCTGATGGTGCTGGCCCTGTGCGCTTGCAGCGTTACCATCGACATCCAGACGGACGAAGCCCCCGCCGCCGCTGCGGACAGCTATGTTGTCACGCTCATCAACGGCATGGACGGCTCCGTGTACGAAACCTATGAGATCGCCGCGGGCGAGGACTTCGTGTTCTCCATCTCCTGCGCCGCTCCCTGCGACATGGGCCCCTATGCCGACGGCGAGATCGGCTCCGGCGTGACCGCCTCCTGCGGCACCGTGAGCTACTCCAACGTCACCACCGGCGGCCCCAACGCCTATCCCACGGCGGAAACCGTCACCGTATCCGGCATTGACGCCGACTGCACCGTGACCGTGACCCCGAATCCGGACGAGGTCGGCTCGGAGTTCCCCACCATCACGCTTGGTGAGGCTGCCGGCTCCGCCTCCGGTGAGGCCAGCGGCGAAGCTTCCGCGGAGCCCGCCTCCGAGGAGCCTGCCTCTGCGGAACCCGCTTCCGAAGAGCCCGCCGCCGAGGGCGAATATCCCCTGTTCGACGAGTACAAACAGTACCTCTACGACACCCTGATGCTCGACAGCTTCTGGCAGGGCAACGAGGCCAACCTCACCGCCGCGCTGGAAGCCGCCACGAGTCCGGACGATGAGTCCATCCAGAACTTCACCGGCTCCGGCGCCGTGGATCAGGCTCCCGCCGGCGTGACCTTCCCCATGGTCTACGCCGACTGGTACGCCGCTCAGTAAGCTTTATCAACCAACACAGCAAAACCGCCGTGGGAAATTCCCACGGCGGTTTTTTCGGGCCGCCCAAGGGCGGTCTTTTTCCTTTTTAGCCGATGTCGGCCATGCCGCCATCGACACTGAGCGTGTGGCCCGTGACATGGCCGGAGCGCTCCGAGCACAGCCACACGACCGCGTTGACCACGTCCTCGGTCTGGCCCATCTTGCCCATGGGGATGGGGGGCTGACCGTCCTCACCGCCGGATGCGTTGCCGCCGGTGGCCTGGGAGTTTTTCATCAGTTCCGTGCCGAGCGTGGGGCCGGGGCACACGATGTTCACGCGGATGCCCTCGCGGGCGTATTCCAGCGCCGCCGTACGGCTGACCGCAATGATGGCCGCCTTGCTCGGGCCATAGCCGCCGAAGCCCGGCGCCATACGGATGCCGCCGACCGACGCCGTGTTCACGATGGCACCGCCGCCGGTTTTCAGCATGGCGGGGATCTCATGCTTCAGGCACAAAAAGCATCCGCGCGCATTGACCGTCATGGTCTTGTCCCAATCCTCCACGGGCAGCTCCGTGAGCGGGTAGAAGCCCATGCGCACGCCGTCGGGGCCGACACCGGCGTTGTTGAACGCGCAGTCGATGCGGCCGTAAAGCTCCAGCGTTTTTTCCACCATGGCCTTGACCTGCGCCTCATCCGAAACGTCGCACTGGACAAAGCTGGCCTCGCCGCCGGCGTCGCGGATGGCCTGCACGGTGGCCTCGCCGCCGGCCTTGTTATGCCCCGTGACCACGACGACCTTCGCGCCGATGCGGCCGAATTCCAGCGCCGCATCGCGGCCGATGCCCGTGGCTGCGCCGGTAACGATGACCACTTTTCCCTTCAGATCTTCCATATTACGATTCCTCCTGCAAATATTTTTATACGATCGATATCGCGGCGGCGAACGCCTCGTTGTTCGCGTCGCCCAGCATACGCGCGGATTTCACGCAGTCGCCCACGACGTACACACCCTCGGGATAGCGCGCCAGCAGCTCATCCGCCAGCGTGCGGTCGGGCACAACGCCCAGTGCCAGAACGTAGGTATCGCCCGGATACACATGGCCCGCAGCGGTATGCACCCCATCGGACTCAAAGGCCGTGATGGTCTCGCTGCCGATGCGCTTGACATTGTATTTATCCAGCTGATATTCCAGCTCGATATGGTTGAAAACGGGCATCTCCGCCGCCCATTTTTCCAGCGGGATCTGGTCGATGACGGTGACGTTTTTGCCTTCCATGCCCAGCATCACGGCGGCTTCCAGCCCCACGATGCCGCCGCCGCACACCACGACGTTCTGACCCACGGGTCTGGTGTGGAACTCCACATCCGCCACGGGCACGACTTTCTCGCCGTCGATGCCGGGAATGGGCGGGTGCGCAAAGCGCGAGCCCGTGGAAACGATCACGGCATCGGGATCCTCCGCCTCCACCATCTCGGCCGTGACGGCCGTGTTATACACGATCTTCGCGCCGCATTTTTCCGTTTCGCGCCGCGTCCAATCGAGATACAGGCGCATATACTCCTTAAACGGTGCGACGGTGGCGATCTTCAAAAGGCCGCCGAGCGAATCGCTCTTTTCATACAGCGTCACATCATGGCCCATTTTGGCGCAGGTCTGCGCAGCCGTCATACCCGCCGGTCCGCCGCCGATGACCATCACCTTTTTGCGCTCTTTGGCCAGCTTGTCCAGCTCGATATGGCGGCCCAGCATGGGGTTGATGGCGCAGCGCATGGAGGTGCCGAAGTTGTTGGCGTTGCCGCACCAGTCGCAGCGCGTGCAGGGGCGCACGTCCGCCGCCCGACCGCGGATGGATTTGTGGATCAGCTCGTTATCGGCCATGTACGCCTTCGCCATGACCACGATGTCGGCCTTGCCGGAGGCAATGATCTCCTCGGCCTCGGCCAAACTCGTGATATTGCCGACGATCGCCACGGGGATGTGCAGGCGCTTTTTCGCCTCCGCCGCAAAGGCCACGTTCAGCTGGCGGCCCTTGAAATAGGTGGGGATGGTGTAGGTGGAGCCGTAGTTGAAGAAGATGTTGCCGCGCGAGACATGGATGATATCCACAAACTCCTGCGCTCTCTCCATGAATTGCAGGCTCTCCTCCAATTGCAGGCCGTCCGGCGTGTCCTCCTGGGCGGAAACGCGGCACTCGATCACCATATCCGGCACGGCCTCGCGCACGGCCTTGAGCACCTCCAGCGGATAGCGCATCCGGTTTTCAAGGCTGCCGCCGTATTCATCCGTGCGATGGTTCGACGCCGGAGAGATGAACTGCGCCAGCAGGTTATTGTGGGCGCAGTGGATCATCAAAATGCGCAATCCCGCGTTTTTGCAGCGCACCGCGCAGTCGACGAACCGGTCGCGGATATAGTCCATGTCCTCGCGGTTCATGGGTTTGATATAGCCCAGAGGCCCGCCGTTGAGCGGCACATCCGAGGGCGCAAGCGCCGGCACCTTGGGGTCGTGGCTCGAGCCGCGTCCGGCATGGGCCAGCTCTATGCTCATCTCCGCGCCATGGTCGCGCGCCGTGCGCACCATCTGCTCGATGCCGTGGATGCAGCGATCCTCCGTCACATTCAGCTCGCAGGTCCAGGCGCTGGAATCCGAGTGGACCACGGGCGTGTTGCCGATGGTGAGATAGCCCACGCCGATGTCCGCCTGCCAGGCGACATAGTCGAGCATCTCCTGCGTAACATCCCCCTCGGGCGAGCACTTGAGCACCACGGTGGGCGAATACTCCAGGCGGTTTTTCAGCGTAAGGCCGCGAATTTTCAGCGGCTGGAACACATGGGGATACAGGTTATTTTTGATCATGCGTCTTCCTCCTCCGGAATGATCTCGATCTCATAGCCGTCCGGGTCTTTGATGAAATACACCGGCTCCGTTTCCGGGTCGCGGCAGATGCAGCCCATGGCCGCGTGCAGCGCCTTGGCCGCCTCTACATCCCGCACGGCAAAGGCGATGTGATACGCCGCCTCCCCCACGTCATACGGCTCGGTCCGGCCCGCCACACACGCAAGCTCCAACTGATGCACACTGCGGCCGTCCGACAAAAACGCAAGCGTTGCGTCCTGGTCGCTCGGCTTCATCCAGCGTGCGGGCTCCAGCCCCAGCGCCTTTTTGTAAAAATCCAGCGACCGCTGCAGATCGAGCACAAACAGACAGTTGTGGACAAAACGAAATTCCATGGTCATCCCTCCTGATTTTCTTCCTTTACCCTACCACGAAATCGCCCCGGAGGGAAGTATGGATTTTTCATATTGTTATATATTTTTTCATATAACTCGGCATAAAAAGGCCCCGCCGGGCCCAGCGATGTGGGTCGACGGGGAACCAGAGGGGGAAGGTTGCGGATCAAACCGCCGTTTTATGGCCGCACTGGCCGTGGAGAGCGCAGTGGGCACAGCCGCTGCCGCAGGAGCTCTTGCCCTGCTTTTTCTGCCGGATCAAATAAATGGAGATGGAAGTGACAATGGCTAACAGCAAGACAGAGATGAACAGCGTGGGCAGATTTTCGCTTATCCAGTGGAACATAAAAATCACTCCTTTGACAGGGATGTTATCAAAGCTTGGCCGTGAGTTTTTCGGCCTCGCGGTACTTGCGGATGAACAGCATATAGATGCCCGCAACAAGGAACGCCACCGCAAAGATCAGACCGACCACATTCACATGGCCCGTGAACAGGCCGCCGAACTGGTTGATCATCAGCGCGATCACATAGGCAAAGCCGCACTGATAGCCGATGGCGAACCACGTCCACTTGCGGTTGTTCATCTCGCGTCGGATAGCGCCAATGGCCGCAAAGCACGGCGCGCACAAAAGGTTAAACACCAGGAAGCTGTAGCCCGTCACGCCGGTGAACACCTGCGCAAGCGTCTGGTAAACGCTGGCATCGCCGCCGCCATAGAGGATTCCCAGCGTGCCAACGATGTTCTCCTTGGCCACAAGGCCCGTGATGGAGGCCACGGCCGCCTGCCAGGTACCCCAGCCGAGGGGTTTGAAGATCCAGGCCAACACGCCGCCGATGGCCGCAAGGATGGAGCAGTCGATCTCCTCCTCGGAGAGCATACGGAAGCCGTCCTCGGCCCAGCCGAAGTAGGTGGTGAACCAGATCACGATGGTGGAAAGCAGGATGATGGTGGCGGCCTTTTTGATGAACGACCAGCCGCGCTCCCACATGGAGCGGAGAACGTTGCCCAGCATGGGCCAGTGATAGGCGGGCAGCTCCATCACGAACGGAGCCGGATCGCCGGAGAACATTCTGGTCTTTTTCAGCATCACGCCAGACACAATGATGGCCGCCATGCCGATGAAATACGCGGAGGTGGAGACCCAGGGGCTGCCGCCGAACAGAGCGCCCGCGACCATGCCGATGAACGGAACCTTCGCGCCGCAGGGGATGAAGGTGGTGGTCATGATGGTCATGCGGCGGTCGCGCTGGTTTTCAATCGTGCGCGAGGCCATGATGCCGGGGATGCCGCAGCCAACGCCGATGAGCATGGGGATGAAGCTTTTGCCGGAAAGGCCGAATTTGCGGAAGATGCGGTCGAGCACAAAGGCGATGCGGGACATATAGCCGCAGGCCTCGAGAAACGCCAGCATCAGGAAAAGCACAAGCATTTGCGGCACAAAGCCGAGCACCGCGCCCACACCGGCCACGATGCCGTCGAGGATCAGACCGTTGAGCCACTCCGCCGCACCGGCGGCTTCCAGCCCGTCGCCGATCAGCGCGGGGATGCCGGGCACCCAAACGCCATAATCCGCGGGATCCGGCTCATCGCCGAGGCGCTCAAGGGCCGCAAGAGCCTGCTCGTAATCGAAAAGGGATGCCGTTTCCTCCTCGATGGCGAGCGTTTCCTCGTCCTCCACCTCGTAGGTGAAGTCGCCGGTGGGCTCCTCGCCGTTTGCCTCCACATAAGCGTCATAGCCGTCCACGATCAGACCGGCCGCGCCGTATTCCTCCGCCGCCTCGTTGTAGGCCGCAGAGCCGATGCCGAACAGATGCCAGCCATCGCCGAACAGACCGTCGTTGGCCCAGTCCGTGGCCGGCGCGCCGACCGCCACCATGGCCACCCAGTACACAAGGAACATGACCGCCGCAAAGATGGGCAAACCAAGCCAGCGGCTCGTAACCACGCGGTCGATCTTATCCGAGGCGCTCAGCGCGTTCTTGTTTTCCTTGCGGTAGCAGGCTTTGATGATGTCCGCGATGCAGATATAGCGCTCGTTGGTGATGATGCTCTCGGCGTCGTCGTCCAGTTCCTGTTCCGCCGCGGCGATGTCCTCCTCGATATGCGCTTTCACATCTGCGGGGATGGACAGCGTTTCCAGGACTTTATCATCGCGCTCGAACACTTTAATGGCATACCAGCGCTGCTGCTCGGCGGGCATATTGTGGACCACGGCCTCCTCGATGTGGGCCAGCGCGTGTTCCACCGGGCCGGAGAAGCTGTGCATGGGAACGGTCTTTTCGCCCTTTGCGGCGCGGATGGCGGCCTCGGCCGCTTCCTCCACACCGTCGCCTCGGAGCGCGGAGATCTCCACGACCTTGCAGCCGAGCTGGCGGCTGAGTTCCTTGATGTCGATGCGGTCGCCGCTTTTGTGGACCACGTCCATCATGTTCACGGCCACCACCACGGGGATGCCAAGCTCCGTGAGTTGGGTGGTGAGATACAGATTTCGCTCAAGGTTCGTGCCGTCAACGATGTTGAGAATGGCGTCGGGGCGCTCCGCGATCAGATAGTTGCGCGCCACGACCTCCTCGAGCGTGTAGGGCGAGAGCGAATAGATGCCGGGCAGGTCGGTGACGACCACGCCGTCGTGCCTTTTCAGCTTGCCTTCCTTCTTCTCCACCGTGACGCCGGGCCAGTTGCCGACGAACTGGTTGGAGCCGGTGAGCGCGTTGAACAGCGTTGTTTTGCCGCTGTTGGGGTTGCCCGCAAGGGCAATTTTGATCGGCTTATCCATTCTTGTCACGCCTCCACTTCGATCATTTCTGCGTCTGCCTTGCGCAGACTCAGCTCATAGCCGCGCACCGCGACCTCAATGGGGTCGCCCAGCGGCGCGACCTTGCGGACCAGCACCTCGGTTTTGCGCGTGATGCCCATGTCCATAATGCGGCGGCGCACCGGGCCCTCCCCATGCAGGCGGACGACGGTGGCAGTTTCGCCGATCTTAACGTCTCGCAGCGTTTTCATACGATCTATCTCCTTCAAATTTTTAATTAACCAACCATGATCCGGCGCGCCAGCTCCGCGCTGACGGCCACGCGCGACTGCTTCACGCGCACGATGATGTTTCCCCCCAGCGCCGAAACCAGTGTGACCGTTCCCCCGGCCACAAAGCCGAGATCGGCCAAATGCTG
>CAYLSA010000043.1:0-11530 GCA_964386575.1 uncultured Oscillospiraceae bacterium
TCAGCCGAAATAAGCTTTGTTCACGGCGTCGGTCTTGCGTATCTCCTCCACCGTGCCCTCCGCGGACACTTCGCCCACGGCCAGCGCGTAGCAGTAATTCGCCGCGCCGAAGGCCAGATGCACATTCTGCTCGACAAGCAGGATGCTCGTGCCCTTGGTCTTATTGATCTCCTTGATCTTCTCGCCGATATCGTCGATGACGACCGGCGCAAGGCCGAGGCTCGGCTCATCCAGGCACAGCAGCTTCGGGTCGGCCATGATGCCGCGCGCGATGGCGAGCATCTGCTGCTGGCCGCCGGAGAGCGTGCCGGCCTTCTGCTTGGCACGGTCCTTCAAAATAGGGAACAGCTCATAAACGAATTCCAGATCGCGGGCGATGCCGTCCTTGTCCTTGCGCTGCGTGGCGCCGAGCTGAAGGTTTTTATAAACCGACAGATACGGGAACAGATGCCGGCCCTCCGGCACAAGCACAAGCCCCTTCTGCACGATGCTCTGCGTGGGCTCGTTGGTGATGTCCTCGCCGTTGAACATAACGGTGCCCTGCGTTTTCTTCACGATGCTCATCATGGCGTTGAGCGTGGTGGATTTACCCGCACCGTTGGAGCCGATCACGGTCACGATGCCGCCCTGCGGAACGTGCAGACTGATGTCGCGCACGGCCACGGATTTGCCGAACATGACCTTGAGGTTTTTGATCTCGAGAATGTTGCTCATACCGCACCTCCGAAATAGGTACTGATGACCGTGGGGTCGTTGCGCATCCCCTCCGGAGTGCCCTCGAAGATCTTCTCGCCGAAGCTGATGACCGTGACGGAATCGAGGATCTCAAGGATCTGCATATTGTGTTCCACGACCAGCACCGTGATGCCCTTGTCGCGCATTTTGGCGATGGCCTGAATGGAAAAGGCGATCTCCTCCGGGTTCATGCCGCCGAGCGGCTCGTCCAGCAGCAGCAGCTTCGGCTTTGTGGCCAAAGCGCGCGCCACGCCGAGGATCTTCTGGTAGCCATGGGGCAGGTTTTTCGCAAGCTCGTTGCGCACATGGCCAAGGCCGAGGAATTCGATGATCTCGTCGGTGGATTCGGCGATGTATTTTTCGTTTTCGTGGTAGGTCCTGGTGCCGAAAAACGCCTGCGCCACGGTGGAATGAGGCCGCAGATGGTAGGCCGTGGCGATGTTTTCGGCAACGGTGAAATCGCCGAACAGCGGGTTGAGCTGGAAGGTGCGCCCGATGCCCATGGCCGCGACCTGATGGGGCTTGGATTTGGTGATCTCGCGGCCGGCATAGAAGATGTGGCCGGAGGAGGGCGCGTGAACGCCGGTGATGAGGTTGAAGAACGTGGACTTGCCGGCGCCGTTCGGGCCGAGGAAGCCCTTGATCTCGCCCTCGCCGATGCGGAAGTCCAGATCGTGCATGACGGTCAGACCGCCGAAGCGTTTGGTAAGGCCCGAAGTTTCAAGCAGACTGTTCATTCCTGCGCGCCTCCTTCCTGCATCATGGCCGCGATCTCTTTCTTTTCAAGGCGCTTGGCCTTGCGCGAGCGGATGGTATCCGGCAAGCCGACCAGACCGCCGGGCAGCAGATACGCCACCACCAGCAAAACCGCCGCCGTGAGGAACGGGGTATAGGCCGAGTTTTCGCCCACCCAGCGGCTGAACGCCACAAAGCCCGCGCTCGACGACGAGCCGGAAAGGCTTGTCAGCAGGTTTGCGATGCCCTGCACCACGCTGACGATGATCGCACCGATCATGGGGCCGATGAACTTGCCGCTGCCGCCGATCATCATATACATGATAAGCCAAAGCGTCAGGTTCATGCCGTAGCTTGAATAGGAAATGCTGGTGAGGTAATGGGCCTGCACGCCGCCCATCAGGCCGATGAAGAAGCAGGCCACGCCCACGGCCAGAAGACGATAGAACGTGGGATTCACGCCGATGGACGCCGCCACATCCTCCGACTGCGCCAGCGCGCGCAGCGTGGTGCCGATGCGGCAGTTTTCAAAACGGTACATGACCACCAGCGAAACGAGAGCAAACAGCAGTATCACAAAATACGCCGCCTGATAGCCCTTCATCCCCAGCGCCTCCGCCAGAGGCTTCAGCTCCGTGGAAAGCGAGGCGATGCGGTTGAGACCCAGCGCGCCGCCCGCGAGCTTCCACGAGGAGATCAGCAGCATGATGGCCTGGCCCATGAACATGGTGCCCATGGAGAAATACACGGTCTTCAGCCGCGCAAACGGCCAGCCCGTGATCAGGCCGATGATCGTGGCAACAACGGCGCCCGCCGGGATGGTGACCCACATGGGAAGACCCAGCTGCGTGGACAAAATGCCCGCCGTGTATGCGCCGACACCCATGAACGCGCCCTGCGCAAACGACAGGTTGCCCGAAAGCAAGATCACGCGCAGGCACACCGCCGCGACCATGTTGAAAATGATCGTGATGAACAGATCCACCCACGAGCGGCTGGACAGCACCAGCGGCAGCACGATGAATACCAGCAGCATGATGGCGAAGGGCAGAGATGTTTTAACCGAAGATTTTTTCATAGGCCCCTCCTCACATCTTCATCTCGTGGCCGAAGAAGCCCTCGGGCTTGATCAGCAGCAGCACAACGATGATCGCGATGGGGATGGCCGAGGCCGCGTTGCCCTGGAACAGCAGCGGAAACACGACGTCCAAAAAGCCCATCACGACGCCCGTGACCAAAATGCCGTTCATCGAGCCGGCGCCCGCGAGCATCACCAGCATCAAAATGCGCAGGTTCATGGTGTCGCCCATGTTGGCGCTCAAACCCTGATAGGCGCCCATGAAGCAGCCGGCCACCGCCGCCAGCGCAATGCCGATGGCGCAAATGATGGCGGAAACGCGGTTTATATTGATGCCCTGCAGCGCCGCGCCCAGACGGTCCTGCGAAACAGCCTCCATCTGGCGGCCAAGCGCCGTGCAGTTGACGATATACAGCGCAGCCAGAAGCAGCAGCAGACCCACGCCGAATGTGACCAATCGCTCGTTGCTCACGCTCGTTCCGGCGATCTGCGTCAGGCCCTGCGCATAGGAGGGGATGACCAGCGCGCGGTTGCCCGTGAGGATGTTGCAGACGGTCTGGCCGATGGTGATAAGGCCAACGCTGATCATGACGATGCGGTCAAAATCCGCCAGAAACGGCCGGAACATGACCTTTTCCAGCAGCAGACCCACGCCCGCCAGCACGATCGCCGCGATGACCATGGCGATCCAGTTGTTCAGCCCCAGCGCCGCGCACAGGTAATAGCACAAATACGCGCCGACCATATACAGCGCGCCGTGGGCCAGATTGATGGTGCCGAGCATATTGAAAATGAATGCAAAGCCCAGCGAGGCCAGGATATACATGATGCCGAGCACCAGCGTGTTTATGAGAATATTCAAGCGCAGTTCACCTCTTTGGAAACGGCGGAGGCGAATTCGCCTCCGCCGCAAAGTATCTTACGGGATAATGCCGCCTTAGGGAACGATAACGTCGATCCAGCCGGCGAAGTTCCAGCCGTCCTCGGACTCGGGATCCATGACGGACACGGGACGGGGATGGCCGACCGCGTGGTTCTCCACACCGTAGGTCTCGGTGCCGCCAACGGTGGCGGTGCCATAGATGGTCTCGACCTCGCCGCCCGCGGTCCAGGCCGCAGCCACTTCCGCCGGGTCAACGGAGCCGGCCTTCTGCATCATCTGAAGCATGATGTACAGGGTGTTGGCCGCCGCGCCGTCGAAGGTGCCGGCTGCCTCGTCGCCGTAGAGCTCGCGCACGGTCTCGACCAGGCCGTTGAACACGTCGGTGTTGCGGTCGGCGTCGGAGGCGCGGGTGGAGGTGCCGATGGTGAAGCCGTTATAGGAAGCGTCCGCACCGGCGTATTCCATGACCATGGAGATGGGCTTGCCCTGCGCGCAGGCCATGACCATATCGTCGCCCAGCGCACGAACGGCCTTCAGGATGGCGCCGTAAGCGTCGGGGGAGCCGTTGCCCATGAAAGCATCCGCGCCGGTATCGACGAGCTGCTGGGCATAGGAGGTGTAATCGGTGGTCTCGCCCGGATAGACGACGGAGCCGACCATCTCAAAGCCGTTCTCGGCCGCCATCTTCTCAAGCTCGGCATAGGTTTCATCCGTGGAGCCGTTATCGTCGTTGGAGAAGGCCACGGTGTGAACGTCAGGATAGTACTCCTTCAAAACGGCGAAGCAGGCCTGCAGGTCGCCCATGGAGCCGTTGGTGCCGGTGAAGGCGAGGGGGTTCTCGGGGATCAGATAGCCGGTGTTCGCGCCCACGCAGTAGGCGGAGGCGTGCAGGATGCCTTCTTCCTCAAAGACGTCCGCGCAGGAGTTGACCCAGAAGTCGTTCGTTTCGACCACGAAGGAAACGCCGGCGTCCACAAGGCTCATCGCCGCGGTGCGCAGGGCGGGGTAATCGGACTGGCCGTCCACGCAAACGGCTTCGAGGGTGTAGTTGGTGTCGCCAACGACCCAGCCGCCGTTGTCGTTGATATACTTGACCATGGCGTTGAACTCGTTGAAGTTCGGGGTGTCCACGCCCGCGAACCAGCCGGTGGTGTTGACCATCAGGCCGATGGGCAGAACGGCGGAGTTCGTGACCTCGACCGCTTCCTCGGCGGGCTCGGTCTCCTCTTCCGTCTCCTCCGCGCCGGTGTCGGCCAGCTGGGCCTCGATGGCGTCAAGACGGTCGGAAATGCTGTCAAGGCGCGCCAGAGTTTCCTCGTCCGGCGCCGCAGTGCAGGCGCTCAGCGCGAAAACCAGAGCGACCGCAAGGATCAGTGCAAGGGCTTTTTTCATGTTGTTCCTTCCTTTCCTGTTTTGTCCGTTCAGGTTGGTTTTGTTTGACATTTGTCTAACACTACTACCTGCTTTTCACTGTACACTCCACAAGTGCATCCTGTCAAGACTAAATTGCCTCTGTCATTCTACTTTAGCATGACTAAGTTTATATTCCGCGCCCTTCGCATGGGCTGAAAAGGCGCTTCATATCAAGTTTCTTCCGCTTCTGTCGGACCCTGACACAGACATTCCACCATGCGCGCAATGTTCGGGTTGTTGTTCGATTTCAGCCACACGGCCAAAAGGTCGCTCGGCTCGGAATCCGGCAGGGGCGTGGCCAGAATGTTGCGGTCTTTTTCCAGGCGCGTGTTGCGGTCGAGCAGCGTCACACCCACGCCCGCCTCCACATAGAAAAGCAGACTGTCCAGCGAATCGGCCAAGCGCACGATGTTCGGCTCAAAGCCGTGCTGCTCGCCAAAACGCAAAAGCTGGTTATACCCGCCATAGCTCTCCTTGGGCGAGATGGCGATGAACGGCAGCTCGGACAGCTCCTTTGCCTCCGAAACCGGACTTATGCGGCTGACAAACAGCGCCACGGACTGCTCCTTGATCGTGGCCACGGCCAGCTCCGGACTTTTCTCCACATCGAACGACAGCGTGATGATCATGTCGTAGCGCAGCGAATACAGCGCATCGCGCAGATCGCGGAAGCTCGCGCGCTCGAGCGTGTAGTTCAGGTCCGGCCAACGCTCCGTGAAGCGGCGGAAGCGGTCGATCAGCTCGCCGGAAAGGCTCTGCCCCGTGAGCAGGCCGATGGTCAGCTCGCCCGTGCCGCTGCGGCCGATGGCCCGCGTGGTCTCCAGCACACGCGCGGCTCTGGCCGGCACCTCGCGCACCTGCTCATATAAATACTTGCCCGCCTCGGTCAGCCGCACGCTGCGATTTTCGCGCACGAACAGCTTTGTGCCAAGTTCCTCCTCCATGGCGGACATCTGCTTGGATATGTTCGGCTGCGTGGTATACTGCCGCCGCGCCGCCGCCGTGAACGAGCCGCACTCCGCCGCCGCCACAAAATAGCTCAGTTTCGTTAAATCCATGTCAATTCCCCTCCGGAATCATCATATCCATAACCAATCGGAATGTCAAGCAGATAATTAGATATTTGTCAAACAATCGACGAAGTTTTATACTCGTCTCAGGAGGACATTTCGCAGGAAGACCGATTATTTTGTAGGAGGAATGAACATGAAACAGTCCACAGCGAAAGGCTTCGGCGCAAAGGGATGGGTCGTACTGATCCTCACCTTCTTCAGCATCCTCATCAACGCAATGATCATCTACGATTCTCTCAACGTGACCCTGCTGCCGGAAACCGGCATGGGCTGGCCCGCCCGTCTCGGTATGCAGAACCCCGGCATCCTGTACGTCTTTTCCACCATCGCGGCCTGGATCTCCGTGCCCGGCGCCATCTTCTTCGGCTGGCTCGGCGGCAAAAAGGGCAATAAATTTGCCTGGGGTCTGGCCCTGATCGCCAATGCCGTGGTTTGCTTCCTGTGGAGCTTCGCGGGCGCAGCGCCGGTGTATCTGATCTTCATCGCACTGGCGAACGTGTGCGGCATGGGCTTCAGCTACATTTGCAGCCTGAACGTCATCTCCAACTGGTTCCCCACGAAAAAGGGTCTGGCCATGGGCATCGTGACCATCGGCTTCCCGCTTTCGGCCACCATTGCCACGCCGCTTTGCTCGGCCATGCTTGGAAGCCTCGGTCTTGGCGGCATCTATTATATGTTCGCGGCCGTGTGCCTTGTTCTGGGCATTCTGGTGTTCGCGCTTGTCAAGGACTTCCCCGAGCAGGCCGGCGCCTATCCCGACAACGACAAGAGCTTTGACCACGCCGCTGCCCAGCGCATTCTGGAAGAGGGCCTTGCCTATCAGAAGGTCTCCCCGTGGCAGCCCAAGCGCTTCCTCAAAACGGCGAACGTGTGGCGCATCATCTTCCCGCTCGGCGTAATGGAGCTGTTCTCGCTTGGCGTTATGTCGAACTTTGTGCCCCGCATGGCGCAGATCGGCTTTGTGAACGTGGCGGACGTGACGCCCATGCTGGCGTGCGCGGGCTTGGTCGCGTGCGTGGGCAGCTATCTGTGCGGCGTGATGGACCAGAAGCTCGGCACCAAAAAGGCCATCATCATCACCTTCCTGTTCGGCACGATCTCGCTGGTACTCAATGTGGTCGGCGGCTTCCTGCACGGCTACGGCGACCACAAGGACATCGGCTATGTGCTCATCTTCATCGGCCAGCCGTTCATGGGCATCATGCTCGGCGGCGCGGCGAACTATCTCGTCAGCCTCATCGGCACCATCTGGGGCCGCTACGACTTTGAAAACGGCTACCGCGTGATGAAGCCCGCCGTATCCATCATCGGCGCCCTGGGTATCACCATCTGCGGCGCGCTGGGCAACGCCTTTGCCACCGGCTATGCCTATGCTTACATCCTCATCGCGGTGCTGTGCGTGATCGGTGTGATCGTGGCCTGCACCATCGACGACCGCTACGTCGGCAAAAAAGACTGAAACGACCGGAAAGGAGATCATCATATGAAACTCGTGGGCGTATCCTTCGGGAGCAAAAACGGAAACAACGACACCATGTGCCGCGCGGCACTTATGGCGGCCAAGGAAGCCGGAGCCGAGGTGGAATTCATCCACCTGCACGACTGGAACATTGAACACTGCAGCGGCTGCGTGGCCTGCTCGCGCGCGCTGGTCATGGGCAAGGGCAACATCTGCACCCGCCGCGACGATTTCGACGCGTTCCGCAGCATCCTGCTCGACGCAGACGGCGTTTTGTTCGTCTCCCCCATCTTTGAATCGGGCGCCAGCGGCCTTCTGCACACCGTGGCCGACCGTTTCGGCCCGCGCATGGACCGCAGCATGAACATCGTGTGCGACAAGATCCGCCGCGAGCAGGGCTTGGACGGCATCGATCCGCGCATTTTGCAGGATAAGGTCATCTCCTTCATCGGCATCGGCGGCTCGGACTGGGCCTGCCGCGTGCAGACCGACCATGCCATGGTGGCCATGAGCCCGGCGTGGAAGGTGATCGATAACGAATTTTTCATGTGGTCGAAGGACATCATCATGAACGATGAGGCCATTGAGCGCGTCAAGCAGATCGGCCGCAATCTGGCCGAGGCCGCCGGCGACATCGCCGCCGCGCAGTATAAGGGCGAGCCCGGCGTTTGCCCCCACTGCCAGTGCTCGAACTTCTGGCTCGTTCCCGGCACCACCAAGGCCGTTTGCGAGCTGTGCGGTCTGGAAGGCGAGATCCGAATCGAGGACGGCGCGTACCGCTTCGTGTTCAAGCCCGAGGACGAGCACAAGGCCCACGACACCATCAGCGGCAAGTTCCTGCACGTGGACGACATCCGCGAAAACGAGGGCCGTCTGATGAACCTGTACTCCGACCCCGAGTACAAGCGCCGCGTGGCCTATTACAAAGACTTCATCCAGCCCACCCCGCCTCCCGCGAAGGGCTGAAAACGCGAAAGGAGACTCAATACTATGAAAGCATTGGCACTGTACGGCAAGGGCGACCTGCGCCTGGAAGACCGTCCCGTTCCCCATCCCGGCCCCAACCAACTCGTTGTGAAGATCGACTGTGTCGGCGTCTGCGGCACGGACGTGGAATTTTATCAGGGCCACTATCCCCCCTTCATCCGGCTTCCCATGGTACTCGGCCATGAAAACGCCGGCACGGTGGTCGAAGTTGGCGAGGGCGTGACCGATTTCAAGGTTGGCGACCGCCTTCTGTGCGGCCCTCCCGCCGCCTGCGAGCAGATGTGCCCGAGCTGCCGCGAGGGCAAGACCAACATCTGCATCAACGGCTTCCCCTCCACCGCCGGCATCGGCGGCCCGGACGGCGGCTACTGCGAATATTTCCTCATCCGCGATGTGGCCCACACCATGCTCATCAAGGTCCCCGACGGCGTGGAGATGAAAGATGCCGTTTTGTTCGACGTCATCTGCGTGGCGCTGCACGGGCTTCGCATCAGCAACTTCAAGTTCGGCGACGACGTGGTCGTTTCCGGCACGGGCCCTGTGGGTCTGTCCGCCATCCAGTTCCTCAAAGCCGCCGGTGCCCGCCGCATCATCGCCCTCGGCACCTCGGACGAGAAGGAGCCGCTCATCCGCCAGTACGGCGCCGATTACTTCCTCAACTCCAAAACCTGCGAGGATGTTCCCGGCGAGGTCAAGCGTATCCTCGGCAAGCCCGTGGGCGCGGACATCGTGTTCGAGTGCGCCGGCAACCCCGCCAGCTACAACACCTGCATCGGCTGCGTCAAGCCCGGCGGCCAGATCATGTGCATCGGCACCATCAACCAGACCTTCCCCATCACGCCCGGCAGTTTCTCCATCTTTGAGCCGGAGTTCAAATACAGCTTCGTTTACACGCAGGAAGAAGTCGAGATGTATCTCGATATGCTCGCTCAGGGCAAGGTCAGCTTCCCCGGCATGGTAACGGGCGTTGTCAGCCTGGACGAAGCCGTGGAAAAATACATCGGAGCCGAAAGCCGCAAGGGTCATCTGAAAGTTTTGATCGACCCGAGCCTGTGACCACAGAAAGGAACTACAGCATGAAAAAATTCCCGCACGTTTTCTCGCCGGTGCGCGTGGGCGGCGTGGTTTTGAAAAACCGCATCATCTCCGCGCCCAGCACCATCCATTCCTCTTCCTCCGGCCAGCCCTATCCCACCGAGGAAGGCATCCGCTTTTTCGAGCAGCGCGCCATTGCCGGCGCGGGTCTTGTCACCTGCGCGGGCGCAAGTCTCGGCGGCGCATTTAACGACGGACTGCACTGCTCGTGGGATCTGAAAAAGGGCAACTGCACCAACCGTCTGGTCGATCTGACCGAGCGCATCCACCTTTACGGCGCGAAGTGCACCATGGAGCTGATCGGCGTGTTCCCCGACGGCTACACGGTGTCCGACGGCTGCTCCATCATGGGCTCGCCCCCCATCGGCCGCGAGATCCCGAAAGAGAAGATGGAATGGTTCAAAAACGAATACATCGAAGCCTCCGCCACGCTGAAAAAGACCGGCTTTGACGGCGTGATGATCCACTTCGGCCACTCCATCCCCATCGCCCAGTTCCTCTCGCCCTACACCAACCGCCGCACGGACGAATACGGCGGCTCGACCGAAAACCGCTGCCGCTATGCCATCGAGATCCTCAAGGGCATCCGCGACGCCTGCGGCGACGATTTCATCATCGACGTGCGCATCTCCGGCACGGAATTCCAGCAGGGCGGCATCGATCTGGACGAGGGTCTGCGCATCGCGGAGGCGCTGCAGCCCTACTGCGACATTTTGCAGGCCAGCTCCGGTATGCACAACTCCGACTGGATGACGTGGACGCATCCCTGCGGCTTCCTGCCGCCCACCCCCAACATCTTCATCGCCGAACACTTCAAGAAAAGCGGCAAGATCGACCAGTGCTTCGTGTCCGCCATCGGCGGCGTGACCAGTCTGTCCGACTGCGAGGCCATTCTGGCCGACGGCAAGGCCGATTTTGTGGTCGTGGCGCGCGAGTTCTTCGCCGATCCCGAGTGGATCCACAAGGCGCTCGACGGCCGTGAGGAGGATGTGGTACCCTGCATCAAGTGCATGCGCTGCCACGATTCGGACAACTACGCCCAGCATCTGCAATGCGCCGTGAACCCCCGCTGTGGTCTGGAAGCGCCCATCGAGCGCGTGCCCGCGGCCGGCTCCAGCAAGCGCGTGGCGGTCATCGGCGGCGGTCCGGCCGGTATGTTCACCGCGCTTGAGTGCGAAAAGCGCGGCCACAAGGTCACGCTGTTTGAAAAGCAGCCGTTCCTCGGCGGTCTGCTCGAATACGCCGACCACGTCAGCTTCAAGTGGCCGCTCGCCAACTATAAAAACTGGCTGATCGCGCAAATCGAGAAAAGCGGCGTGGAAGTGCGCCTGAACACCGAGGCCACGCCCGCCATGGTGGAGGGCTACGACTCCGTGATCGCGGCGCTCGGCTCCGAGCCGGTGGTGCCGAAGTGGCTCAAGGGCGTGGAATACTGCCGCACGGCCGTTTCCGCCTACGGCCATGAGGACGAGCTCGGCCACAACGTCGTCATCATCGGCGGCGGCCAGGTCGGTCTTGAGACCGCTGTGCATCTTGAAAAACTCGGCCACGAGGTCACTCTGATCGAGATGCTGCCGCAGCTTGCGGGCGACGCCTCCAAGACCCACCGCGATGAGCTGCTGGTCGAAGTCCGCGACCACGCAGACACGCTGCACGTGCTGCTCGATGCCAAGTGCACCGGCGTGGAGCCGGGCCGCGTGACCTACGAGCAAAACGGCGAGGCCGGTGCCGTGGACTGCGCCAGCGTGCTGCTGGCCGTGGGTCTGCGTGCCCGCCGCGATGAGGCCGATGCCTTCATGAACGCCGCGGACGACTACTTCGCCATCGGCGACTGCGTAAAAGCCCGCACCGTGGAATGGTGTACCAAAGAAGGCTTCTACGCCGCGCTCAATCTCTAACGCTCTCCCACAACAGGTCTCTTCCTGTTTTCTCCTTTCACCTCCCTTGGCGGAACGTGCCGGTGCTTCACACACACCGGCACGTTTTCTATTTGCGGCTCTATTTATATGCATAGCAAAAAAGGCACCGCCCATACGGGCAGTGCCTTTTGATCGCAAAATGTAAGCCTTAGC
>CAYLSA010000044.1:0-11433 GCA_964386575.1 uncultured Oscillospiraceae bacterium
GGATACGGGATTTTAAGTCCCGGGTGTCTGCCAGTTCCACCACGCCGGCACAGCGTAACCATCTTACCCCAGCAGGCGCGAGATGTCAAATATAGTTTGCAAAGCCGCCGCACTAGGCGTATAATAATAAGTTAAGAGAATAATTAATATAAGGATAAAAGTGAATATGAAAGAAAAGGTATGGAATTTTCCCTGTGCATCGGCCATACCCGACGAGCTGATCAAAGCGGGCTATACCCCGCTGCTGGCGGCTGTGCTTGCCTCGCGGGGCATCGACACGGCGGCCGCGGCGGACGCATTCCTAAATGGCGGCCCGCAGGTTTCGGACGATCCCCTGCTGCTGACGGACATCATGCCCGCCATCGGCCGCATCACCCGCGCCCGTCAGCTTGGCGAGAAGGCCGCTGTGTACGGCGATTACGATGTGGACGGCATCACCTCCGGGTGTTTGCTGACGGACTATCTGCGCTCGATCGGGCTGGACACCACGCTTTACATCCCCGACCGGCTCGAGGAGGGCTATGGCCTGAACACCGCCGCCATCGAGCGGCTGAAAAACGAGGGTGTTTCCCTCATCATCACGGTCGACTGCGGCGTGACGGCCATCGAGGAAACGGACTTTGCCTCGTCGCTGGGCGTGGACATGATCATCACAGACCACCACGAATGTCAGGACGAGCTGCCGAACGCCGTGGCCGTGGTGGACCCGAAGCGGCACGACTGCGCCTATCCCAGCCGCGATCTGGCGGGCGTGGGCGTGGCGTATAAGCTCGTTTGCGCCATGGACGGCAGCGATGAGCGCATGCTCGCGCGCTACAGCGATCTCGTGGCCGTGGGCACCGTGGCGGACGTGATGCCGCTCACGGGCGAGAACCGCCGCATCATCAAGGCCGGTCTGGAAAAGCTGCGCCGCGACCCCCGACCGGGTCTGGCCGCGCTGATGGACGAAGCGGGCGTGGACCGCAAACGGCTGACCGCCATGACCATCGGCTTCACGCTGGCTCCGCGCATCAACGCCGCCGGCCGCCTTGGCCGCGTGCAGTGCGCCGCCGATCTGATGATGGAGAAGAACCCCTCCAAGGCCCAGCGACTGGCCTCGGAGCTGTGCGAAATGAACCGCGAGCGCCAGCGCTTGGAGCAGGATATCTGGGAGCACGCCATGGAAACGCTTGCCGGAACGAAGCCCACCACGCCCATCATCCTCGCGGGCGAGGGCTGGCATCAGGGCGTGATCGGCATCGCCGCGTCGCGTCTGGCAGAGGCCTTTTGCGTGCCCGCCGTGATGATCTCGCTCACCGATGGCCACGGCAAGGGCTCCTGCCGCAGCTACGGCGGGTTCAATCTGTTCGACGCGCTCAGCTCCTGCGGCGGGCTTCTGGAGGCGTTCGGCGGCCATGTTCTGGCGGCCGGACTGAACATCCGCCACGAAAATCTGGATGCGTTCCGCGCCGCATTCACTGAATATTATGTTAACCATCCACCGGAGGCGATCGAGGGCCTTTCGCTCGATCTGATCGTCTCGTCCGCCGCTTGGCTGACGATGGACTGCGTGCAGTCGCTGGAGCTGCTCGAGCCCTGCGGCAACGCCAATCCCCGCCCGAATCTATGCATGACGGACTGCGTTTTGTCCGCCGTGACGCCCATCGGCGGCGGCAAGCACGTGCGACTGCGGGTGGAGAAATTCGGCCAGAGCTATGAGTGCGTGTGGTTTTCCCACCGCGCGGAGGATCTGGGTCTTTCAGCGGGCGACCGCGTTGACCTCGCGTTCTTCCCGCAGATCAACGAGTTCCGCTCGCGCCGCAGTGTGCAGCTTCTGGTGCTGGACATCCGCCGCGCCGATTGCAGCGAATGCGTTTTGAATGTGCTGGACGGCAAGATCGACCCTGCGCTTCGCATCAGCCGCTCGGAGCTTGGCCGTGCGTGGCGCGCTTTGGAGCAGGATGGCCCCGCCCTGCACTTCACGCTGCCGTCACTTCCGGCGCAAAGCGCCCATCTGACGGCGGAAAAGCTGGCGCTCGCGCTTTGCGTTTTTTCGGAGCTTGGGCTGCTCTCGCTCAGCCGTCAGGATAAAGATATCGATATTATGTTAACCTCCGGCGCGCCAAAAGCCGTGCTCGATCACTCCGAGGCATGGCGGCAGCACGGATGGCAGGGACCGAAAGCATGACAGAAACGACCGGACAATTTGAAGACCTTTATCTGGCACTGAAGGAAAAGATACAGTCCTCCACACCCAACGTGGACATGGAGCGCATCCGCCAGGCGTTCGACTACGCCGTGGCCGCGCATGACGGCCAGAAGCGCAAGGACGGCTCGCCCTATGTGACGCATGTGATCGCCGCAACGGACATCGCCTGCGAGATGGGCTTGGACGAGGAAGCGCTGATGGCCTGCCTTCTGCACGACACCATCGAGGACACCGCCACCACTTACGACGATCTCAAGCGGCTGTTCGGCAAAACCGTGGCCGATCTGGTGCAGGGCGTCACGAAGCTGACGCGCGTGCAGTTTCAAAGCCAGGAGGATGCGCAGGTGGAAAATCTGCGCAAGATGCTGCTGGCCATGAGCAAGGACATCCGCGTCATCCTCATCAAGATCGCCGACCGTCTGCACAATATGCGCACGATGGACTACCAAACGCCGGAAAAACAGCTTTCCAAATCGCGCGAAACGATGGAGATCTACGGCCCCATCGCCCACCGTCTCGGCATCGAGCGCATGAAAGACGAGCTGGAAGACCTGTCCCTTTTGTATCTCGACCCCGTTGGCTATCAGGAGATCACGAACATCCTGTCGAAGCGCCAGGACATCATGATCGAGTTTCAAAAGGATATGCAAAAGCAGATCACGCAGCGTCTGGCGGACGAGGGCATCCCCGTTCAGGTATACAGCCGCTTAAAGCACATCTACTCCATCTACCGCAAGATGTACACCCAGCATCTCGGCATTGAGGAGATCTTCGACCTGTGCGCCTTCCGCGTGATCGTGGGCTCGCTGGCCGACTGCTACAACGTTCTCGGCATCATCCACGAGATGTATCGCCCCGTGCCCGGCCGCTTCAAGGACTATATCTCCACGCCCAAGCCCAATGGCTACCAGAGTCTTCACACCACCGTGATCGGCACGGACGGCATCCCCTTCGAGGTGCAGATCCGCACCTGGGAGATGCACATGACGGCCGAATACGGCGTGGCCGCGCACTGGAAATATAAAAGCGGCAGCGCCGGTGTGGTCAATGGCGACATCGAGAAATTCGCGTGGATCCGGCGGCTGCTGGAAAACCAGGATGACGACGATGCCTCCGACCTTTACCACAACCTCAAGGTCGATATGTTCGACGACGCGGTGTTCGTTTTCACACCCAACGGCGATGTGAAAAGTCTGCCCGCCGGAGCCACGCCCATCGACTTTGCCTACTGCATCCACTCCGCCGTTGGCAACCGCATGACGGGCGCGAAGGTCAACGGCCGCATCGTGCCGCTCAGCTACATCCTGCAAAACGGCGACATTGTCAACATCATCACGTCCAATTCCTCCTCCGGCCCCAGCCGCGACTGGCTGAAGATCGCCAAAAGCGGCGAAGCCCGCACCAAGATCAAGCAGTGGTTCAAAAAGGAAAAGCGCGAGGAGAACATCGTTCAGGGCAAGGCCGCGTTCGACGCCGAGTGGCGGCGCGTGGGCTTCACCATGGCCGATCTGACGGACGAGGAAACACTGCCCATCGTGCTGAAAAAGATGGCCGTGACCACGCTGGACGATATGTTCGCCGCCATCGGCTACGGCGGCATGACCGCCAACCACGCCGTCACGCGCATCCGGGACGAGATCGTCCGCCAGCGCAGCGCCAAGCCCAAAACCGAGCTTGAAAAAATGCAGGAGCGCGCCGACCGCCGCGCCCAGAGCGAGGAACACGCCGTGCAGGGCGTTTTGGTCGAGGGGCTGGACAACTGCCTGATCAAATTCTCCCGCTGCTGCACCCCCGTGCCCGGCGACCGCATCGTGGGCTACATCACGCGCGGGCAGGGCGTTTCCATCCACCGCGCCGACTGCATCAACCACCAGCGCGATCTCGATCAGGGCCGCTGGATATCCGTAAGCTGGGCCGAGCACACCACGGACAGCTACAGCGCCGAGCTTCGCATCGTGTCCACCGAGCGCAGCAGCTTCATTCTGGACGCCGCCACCGTGCTCAACACGCTCAACGCCAAGGTGCGCAGTCTTTCCGCACGCGACACGGGCCGCGGTCTTGCCACCGCCTCCGTGATGCTGGAGGTCCGGGACTTGGCGGAGCTTCAAAACATCATCAACCGCCTCGGCGCCATCAGCGGCGTCAAGCGCGTTTACCGAACCGGAGAAGGAGCCGAAGGAACATGAAAGCCGTATTGACAAGAGTGAAAAATGCCCGCGTGGAGATCGACGGCCAGATCCACGGCCAGATCGGCACGGGCTTTCTGGTGCTGCTGGGCGTGCACACCGGCGACACCGAGGCCGAGGCCGACAAGATCGCCGATAAGATCTGCGGTCTGCGCATCTTTGAAGATGAGGCCGGCAAGATGAACGTGAACCCCGCCGATGCCGGCGCGGAGATCCTCATCATCAGCCAGTTCACGCTGTTTGCCGACTGCAAAAGCCGCCGTCCCGGCTTCACCCGCGCCGCCCGGCCGGACACCGCCATCCCCCTGTATGAGCGCGTGATCGCGCAGTGCCGCGCGCGCGGCTTCCATGTGGAAACCGGCGAATTCGGCGCGGATATGCAGGTGTTCTCGCAAAACGACGGCCCCGTCACCATACTTCTTGACACGGAGGAACTGTAAATGACCGTATATTCCATGCCCTTGGGAATGCTCGAGGCCAACTGCTACATCGCGGCGGACGAAACTTCCAAGCTCTGCGTTGTGATCGACCCGGGCGATGAATCCAACGCCGTGATGGACTATTTGGAGCGAAACGGCCTGAAATGCCAGTACGTTCTTCTCACCCACGGCCACTTTGACCACACCATGGCCGCCAACGCCGTGGCCGAGCAGACCGGCGCAACGGTCTGTATGTCGCAGCTCGATGCCGATGCCAAACCCGTCACGGCGCAGTACCGCTTCATCCCGCCGGAGAACACCCGTTGGCTCGAGGACGGCGATGAGCTGACCGTGGGCGAATTGACCTTCAAAGTTATGTCAACTCCCGGCCACAGTCCCGGCAGCCTCACCTTCGTTTGCGAGGACTGCGTTTTCACCGGCGACACGCTTTTCCGCGATTCCTGCGGCCGCACCGATCTGCCCGGCGGCGACATGAAGGCGCTGCTTGCCAGCCTCAAGCGCATTTGCGACCTGCCCGGCGACATGGAGGTCTATCCCGGCCACATGGACGCCACCAGCCTTGACCGCGAACGCCGCTTCAACTACTACGTTAAATACGCCTACGAAATGCTGGGCTGACACACCATTAAATAATAAAAACCTCCGTGAGACGAGTGTCCCACGGAGGTTTTTATATTATGTAAACTTCATTTCCCGCCGAGGCGGCCGTGCTGCACGCGGATGGCCTTGGCCGGGCACATTTCCTGACAGCAGTAGCAGCGGATACACTTGGAATAGTCATACCGCGCTTTCTGGCCATGGCCGGAATGAACGGCCTTTTCAGGCACAGGACACGCCTTCTCACACAGGCCGCAGGCGATGCACTTCGACCTGTCCACCACTGGACGCGACTGAAGCCGCGGCAAAAGCGGAAACAGCTTTGCCAAAAGGCTTCGTTTCATTGGGCCGCGAAACACGTCGAAATCCTCACGGCCATAGGTTTTCTGCGCCTGGGCCACGGTGATCTCGCCCTGCGGCGTGACAACGCGGATATGCTCCGGACGCATTTCGCCCAGACCCGCGCGGTAGCCGGACTCGCACGTTGGCACCTGCGCGCTTTCCAGATACACCAGCGCGGCAAACACGCTGTCCAGCGCCACCGGGTCAGCGGACAGCAACAGCACATTCATGGGTGTCGGCGTACCGGAGGTGGGGCCGTTGCCCTCCATGGCCGTGATGCCATCGAGGATGTGCAGCCGCGGAGCGATGCACTTTTGCAGATCGGCCAGCATATCGGCAAACACCCAGGAATTCGGATAGCGCACATGGCCCGCACTTTTGTTCACGCCCCAGATGCAGCCGTAAAGATTTTTCACCGCGCCGGTGATGCGCTCGAGCGCGTGGGTCTTCATCTTGGCGATGTTGATGACAGCATCGGCCTGCTGCACACCGCGGCACAGCACAAAGCTGCGGCGCTTTTTGCCGTTATAGCGCACCGCCGAGCCGCTGTCAAAATCCGCGCGGCGCAAACCGTAGCGCTCGGCCATTTCCGCCAGACCGCTGCCTTCGGCGGCAGATCTGGGCGTGGCATTGGGGTTGCCGGGACTGTCGCCATAGCTTATGTCGGCGCAGCCCTGCTCGCGCAAAAGACGCGCCACAGCGCCGAACACGGCCGGATGGGTGGTAACGGCCATCTGCGGCGGCTGTTTGCCCAGCAGATTCGGCTTGAGCAGCACCTTCTCCTCCGGCTTCACAAACGCCGCCAGACCTCCCAGCGCGTCCACGCCCCATTTCACGGCCTCGTATACTTTTTCCTCGTCATACCCATCGCAGGCAACCAGCGCCACCGTGGCAGACATCGCATCGCCCCCCCGTCACTTCACACCATCGAGCCAGCGGCAGGCCGCCGTGGCCGCCGCCGCACCATCGGACACCGCCGTGGCGATCTGGCGCACGCGTTTTGCGCGGCAGTCACCCGCGGCAAAGATGCCCTCCGCCGCCGTGCAGCCGTCCTCATCGGCGCGGATATAGCCGCCCTCATCCAGTCCCGCCAGCGCAAACGCGGCGTTTTCCGGTTCGAGACCGATGGCCTCAAACACACCATCGCAGGGCAGATCAAATTCCTCGCCGCTCTCCGTCCATGCAAGACGCAGGCCGCGCAGTGTGCCGTCCTCGTTTTTCAAAAAGGCCGTGGGCCGCACAAAATTCATCACGCCCACATTCTCCTGCGCTTCCAGCGCATCGAGCAGCGCCTGCTCCGCCGTGAGCTCCCGCCGGTGGCACACCACCACATACTCGCAGCTTTGCGCCAGCAGCAGCGCCTCCTGCACGGCGGAATTGCCGCCGCCAACGACCGCCACGTTGCGTCCGGCGTAAAACGCGCCATCGCACACGGCGCAAAAGCTCACGCCGTTGCCGGTGAGTTCCTCCTCGCCGTCAAGACCGAGATGGCGATGCTGCACGCCCGCCGCCACGATCACGGCACGGGCGGAGAAATCGCCGTCGTCCGTATGCACGGTCTTGACCGCGCCGCTTTCAATGCCCGTCACCTCGCCGAGCTCCAGCTCCGCGCCGAGGCTCATGGCCTGATCGAGCATCTTATCCGCCAGCTCCGCACCGGAAACCGAAGCAAAGCCGGGGTAATTCTCCACCTTCGGCGATGTGGCCATCTGGCCGCCGAAGGCCGCGCGCTCGATGATAAGCACGCTGCGTCCGGCCCGGCGGGCATAGATCGCCGCCGTCATACCGGCGGGGCCGCCGCCGATCACGATGATGTCATAGATCATGCGCTCACCCCTCACTCATCCACGCTGACATAGTCGCCGGAGACATAGGCCGTTTGGCCCTCATACTCTACGCGGCACCAGTTTTCCTCGTTAAAACCCGTGCGGTGCAGGCTCGCGCCGCGCGTCAGGCTGCCCAGCACCTCGCAATCGGTGTTCGGCTGCGAGCGCACGTTCAGGCTGTCGCCCGTCACGGTCACGGTATCGTCGCAGGGATAGAAGCCGTCCTCGTCCATCTCGGGCGACTGCTCGGTCGTCTCCTCCGGCTCGGGCGTGGGTTCCGGCGTCGGCTCCGGGGTGGGTTCCGGCGTGACCGTCGGCGCGGGCTCCGGCGTGACGACCACCGGACGATAGGCCGTGTCCACCGTTTCATACCGCACCTCGCGCTCACCCGCGAGAAATACCAGCAGCACCGCCAACGCGATCACCAGCAGCGTGCCGACCGTCAGCAGCAAAATTTTCAGTCCGTTGCTCATATTTCTCATCACTGATTCTCCCCCGCCACGTGTACGATGCCGTCCTCCACGCTCAGCCGGCCCTGGCAATAGAGCGCAAGCGCTTTCGGCAGTATTTTCCATTCCGCTTCTTCCATGATGCGCCGCTGCAAGGTGCGCGCGGTGTCGCCCTCCCAGACCTCCACGGCCTGCTGCAAGATGATGGGGCCGCCGGCCTCCGCCGTTACGAAATAGGCCGTGGCGCCCGAGAGCTTCACACCGGCGCGGATGGCCGCCTCATACGGCTCCATCGTGGCGCCGCTGCACTCGGAAAACGCCGGCAGCAGGCTCGGCTGGATGTTCACGATGCGGTTTTGATAGCGCCGCAAAATGGCCCCGCCCATCGGGCAGGTATATCCGGCCAGCGCCACAAGCTCGATGTCCAGATCCTCCAGCTTTTGCAAAATGGCCGTGTTGTAGCTCATGGGGTTTGGAAACAACGACCAATCCACCACATAGCTGGGGATGTTCGCGCTTTTCGCGCGGATGAGCGCGTATGCATCGGCGTGGGACGAGATGACCGCCGTGAGCTCACAGTTGGGGATCTCCCCGAACAGATGCGCATCGATGACGGCTTGCAGATTCATGCCGCCGCCGGAAACAAGGATCGCCGTTTTGACCATCGGGATGCCTCCTTTATCGTTCGTTTATCTTCTGCCGCAGCGCCCGACATTCGGCCGCTGTCAGCGTATATTTGCGTTTGCCGTACCACCGGCGATCAAGATCGTCCGCCAGCGCGTCCAGGGCCCCGTCCGGCGCGAGCCGGCGCAAAAATTGCCGCGCCGTTTCGCCGCTTCTGCGCGCTTTCTTTTGCCGCGCCGCGTGCCGCTCGGCACAGACCAGCACGCCCGGCGGCGTATCCCGCCGCAAATGGGCCGTTATGCGGAAATTCAGCGCCCGCATCCATGCCGCCCAGCGCGTGCGGGCATTTTGCCGCAGCGAGTGCGTGCGCACATCCTGTCCGTCCGGAACCGTTTCGGTTTCCACGGTGAGCTTCGTTTTGCGCAAGATCAGCATGACCGCCGCCACCGCCGCCGCGACCAGCGCCACCGCGATGATCTTTACCCAGATCGACATCTCGCCCGCCGCCGTCGCTTCCGCCGCTTCGGCGTATATCCCGGCCGCGTCTCCTTCCAGCGGTATGGCGACCGTTTCCGTTTCGATGGGGTCAAGCAGCGCCGCAAAGCGCTCGGCGAGCGAGCCGATGAAGCGGCCCACACTGCGCAGCGCCTCCCCGATGGCGCCCACGATGCTGCCCGTGAGAGCGCCGCTTCGGCTGAACAGCGCGATGAGCGCCAGCACCACCAGCGTCAAGACCGCCGCCGCACCGAGGGCCACGGCCATGGCCTTCGTGCCCTCCGCGCCGCTTTCCGGCCCCATGCGAAGCCCGACCGCCGCGCCCACGGCCAGCACCAAAACCGCCGCCGTGAGCGCCGCCGCACCGGGACGAACACCCTGTCCCGCCTGGGTCAGCAACAGCCAGGCATAGGCCAGCAGCAGCACATCGATGCAGGTGAGATGGCCATGCACCGTGGGGCGCTTGACCAGATAATAGATCGGCAGCCCCGCCGCCATGCCCGCACCCACGGCCAGCGTGAACACGTGCAGCGCCGTCATGGAAACGCCGGACAGCGCGATGAAAAGCCCCAGTCCCAGCGCCGCCGCCACCGCGCCATAGGTCAGCATGGCGTTGAAACCACGCGGTGTGGCCAGCACCCGCGCAAACACCAGTGCGCACAAAACCGTCCAAAGCAGCGGCCAGAAAAGCCCCAGCGTCCAGCCGCGCCCCGCCATGATCATCGTGGAGGCCACGACCCAATACACGCACACGCAGCAAAGGCTGTCGGAAAGGGCCGCGAAAAAGCCCGTTTTGTCCTTCATCCGGCCGCCCCCTTTCGCCAAAGCTCGTCAAAGCAAAGGCCGCCGCCCGGCTCGCGGCAGAGATAGCGCAGGCCGTTCGCCTCCAGCGCCATGGCCAGCTTTCCCGCCGCCAGCGCCGCCTTTTCCTGCCCGAGCATATACACCCGTCCGGCGCCCGAAGCCGCCGAAACGACCGCGCGGATATCGAAGCCGCCGGCCTCCGCCGTTTCCGCGTCGAAATCCGAAAGAGCAAACAGCAGCGTTTCCGCCGTGACAGCGGGGTCATCCGGCCGCAAAAGCCGGGCCGGCGCGCTTTCCGTTCGCGGCAGGGCAAGGCCGCAGGACACGCCATGGCCCGCAAGCTCCAAGATCAGCGAAGCAAGCAGGCTCAAGCCCTCCTCCGCATCGGACAGCGCCGCGCTGTCAAACACGAATAATATCGACTGCGGCAGGATGGTTTCAAACTGCCGAACATACAGTTCCTCCGTTCGCGCCGCGGCGCGCCAGTCGATGCGCTTCCACGGGTCGGACGGCTGATACAGCCGCTCGCCGCGCAGAACGCTCGGATCCTCCGCCCAGCCGGCGCGGCCGGTATCGCCCGACCATATATCGCGCAAAAGCGGCGACGCGTCCACATCCACGATCTCCGGCCACACGGCGAATACGCATCCGCCCAGCGCCGGAGACTGCGCGCTGCTTTCCGTGATGCCGAAGCCGTCGCCCGAGCGGACGAGCAGCCCCTCGGGGCGATATACCCCGCGCTTTTCGCCGCGCCACACGCACTCCCACGAAAGACTGCGCCAGCCCATCAAAAACGCAAAGCGCCGCACATACGCGCCCGCGCGGCCGGTATATTCGCGCTGTTCATCGGAATATTCCACGCGGCGAAAGCCACCCTCCGGCTTCATGCAGCCGCGCGCGGGAAGGCTTTGGCAAAGCTCGAGCCACACCAGCGGCAGAGCCTTTTTGTTCTCGATCGTATACCGCAGCGTGACCGACTCGCCCACACTGAGCGTTTCGCTTTCGCACCGAACGTCCACTTCCAGCCGCCGCAGCGCACTTTCGCCCCACAAGCGGCTGACAAGCCCCACCGCCGCAATGGTGAGCAGCAGCGCCGCCACAGCATCGAGCCCGGCCCACCACGCCAAAAGCGACAGCGCAAACGCACCCGCAATGACATAGGGGCTCACCAGCAGCGCCGAATCAAAGCCCAGCCGCTTATCCTTACGCATGGAACACATCCGCCGTCTTCGGCGGCACGGGCACGGCCTCGATCAGCTCCGCGAGCACATCCTGCGCCGTTTCGCCCGCCATGGCCGCACGCGACGACAGCACCAGCCGGTGGCACAAAACCGGCACGGCCAGCGTTTTCACATCGTCCGGCGTGACGAAATCGCGGCCCTCGACCGCCGCCAGCGCCTTCGACGCGCGGTACAGCGCACGGCTGGCGCGGGGCGATGCGCCCAGACGCAGCTTCTCGCTTTTGCGCGTGGCCGCCGTGAC
>CAYLSA010000045.1:0-11265 GCA_964386575.1 uncultured Oscillospiraceae bacterium
TCGTCGTCCCACTCGTCGTAAACGACGCACTCGAGATCTTCCAGATCGTCGCTGACGACGTCCAGACCCTCGCTCAGCTCGTCCACGGAGGCATCCAGATCGTCCACGTCCAGGGCCAGATCCTCGAGAATGTCCACGATCTGGGCCAGGATCTTGCTTTCCTTGGTGTCGCCGCCGGCCAGTCCGTAGCCTTCGACCAGACCCTTCAGATACGCTACTTTTTCGGAAGTTGTCATTGCAGAGACCTCCTTATAATGGTGTGAGTTCAGTGGTGGTTATCAGCCCTTCGCGCGGCCAAGATACTCGCCCGTGCGGGTGTCGATCTCGATGCGCTCGCCCGGCTCGATGAACAGGGGGACCTTGATCTCCGCACCGGTTTCCACGGTGGCGGGCTTGGTGGCGTTGGTGGCGGTGTTGCCGGCGAAGCCGGGGTCGGTCTCGGTGATCTCAAGGGTCACAAAGTTGGGCGCCTCGACGGAGAAGCAGGAGCCGTTGTAGAAAGCGAGGGTGCAGACTTCGTTTTCCTTGACGAAGCGGAAGCTGTCGGAAAGCTTGGTCTTGTCCACGGGCTCGAGCTCGTAGGTCTCGGAATCCATGAAGTAGTAGAGGTCGCCGTCGGAGTAGCTGTACTCCATGTTCTTGCGCTCGACATAAGCGTTTTCAAACTTGGCCGAGGGGTTGAACGATTCCTCGCGGATGGCGCCGGTGATGATGTTTTTGTACTTGGTGCGAACGAACGCCGCGCCCTTGCCGGGCTTGACGTGCTGGAATTCGATGACCTGCATGGGCTGGCCATTCATTTCAAAGGTAACTCCGTTGCGAAAATCGCCTGCTTCAATAGGCATTGATATATCCTCCAAATGTTATTTATTTTCCAACGATAAATGATACTATAAAAAGCTAGATTTGGCAAGCTTTTTTGCGCTTTTTACAGGATGATGAGCTGTTTTGGGGCCCTGGTGATGTCGATGCAGCCGCCATCGTGCAAAAACAGCACGTCCTCGATGCGAACGCCGAAGCGGCCGGGCAGATAGATGCCGGGCTCGGCGGAGATGACGGCGCGGTCGGGCATGGGCCGGTCGTTGCGCGGCGCGGCATTCGGGGCCTCGTGGATCTCAAGGCCGAGACTGTGGCCGAAGCTGTGGCCGAAGTATTCGCCGTAGCCGGCGTCCTCGATCACTTTGCGGGCGGCGGCGTCGATCTCGCGGCCGGTCACGCCGGGGCGGGCCGCCTCGATGCCGGCGAGCTGCGCGGCCAGAACGGTCTCATACACGGTGCGCATCTCGTCCGTTACGCTGCCCACGGCCACGGTGCGGGTCATGTCGGAGCAGTAGCCGTTATACATGGTGCCGAAGTCCATGGTGATAAAATCGCCGGCCTGGATGACCTTATCGCCGGGCACGCCGTGGGGCATGCTGGTTTTCGAGCCGGTGACCACGATGGGGTCGAAGGAATTGGCCTCGCCGCCGAATTTATAAAGCCGGTACACAAGCTCCGCGGCCAGCTCCTTTTCCGTCATGCCCGGGCGGATCACGCCCAGCAGCTCGTCCAGCGCCTTTTCCGCGATGCGCTGCGCGGCGATGAGACAGTCAAGTTCCTCGTCCGACTTCGACGGCCGCAGCCCCGCGATCACCTGCTCGCCGTTTTGCAGCGTCACGCCGAGATCGGTCTCCATCTGCTGCCACTCGGCGCGGCTCATGCGGTCGGCCTCCGCACCCACGGCGGCAAAGGCGTTCTGCTCGAAGATGTGCCCGGCGAGGGTCTTGAACGGCGTGCCGGACGAGGCGGACAGGATCTCCATATCCGTCACGGTCTCGCGCGCGGCTTCCTCGTAGCGGCTGTCCGTGATCAGCCACGCCTTGTCGCGGCCGATGATGGCGGCGCCGTCCGTGATGTGAAAACCGGAGGCGTAGCGGATGGTGATGGGATCGGTGAGCAGCAGGGCGTCCAGTGCGCCGAGATGCTGCTGGATTTTCTTCACGTTTGACATAGACATCTTGAATCACTCCACAATTGTAATATCGTTTGCGGTCCAGGGACCGGCATAGGAAACGCCTTCGAAAACGGCATCCTCGCCGTTCATCGTGATGCGAACGCCGCGCTCGGCACCGATGGCCAGCACTGTGGCGGCCAGACTTTTCGCGGCGGCCTCGCGCTCGTTCGGACTGAGGGAGGCGAAGAAGCTCTCGCTCACTTCCACCACGCGGATGCGCCCCATGAGCGAGGTGGACAAGATCGTGCCTGAGCCGAAGAACAAAGCGGGAAGGCCCGGTTCCGCCGTGTCGGTCAGCGCGGTGAGCATGGTGGCCGTGGCGTCCTGTTCATAGGCGGCGGCGTCCACGATGCAGGGCAGGGCCGCGAAGCGATCGAGTTCCGGCAGCGCGAAAACGAGCTGCGCGCCAAGCTCGCCCTTGGCCGTGGCCGCGGGACCGACGGCGGCCTTGAGGAACGTGAGCGGCTCGGCCAGCGAGCGGTGGACATAGGTTTCGATGGCCTGTCCCTGACACAGAAGCTGCACGCTTTCCACGTCGGCCAGCGCCGTGAGCGAGTTTACGATCGACCAGACGGCCAGCCGCTCGCCCAGCGCGGAGTCCGGCTTGTTTTCCAAAAACGCCGCACCGAGGTCCACGGTGCATATGCCGCCCTCCGTCCGGCAGGATAGAAGCTCCGTGCCCTCCGGAATGGCCGAGCGCAGCTCCGGATCGTTCGGCCCGCGCAAAAGCTCCTCCATCACATAGCGCTCCAGATCGCTGTCGTCATCGAGGGAGAGACTGTGGTATTCGCTTTCAAGCCACTGCCCGTCGCCGCTCGCGAAATACAGGCGCAGCCGCCGCGTGTAGGGGTCGGAGTCGGTGTCCTGCAGAAGGGCATCCTCCGCGTCCAGCGCGTGATACAGTGTCTCCCCGCCCACGGCGATGGACACCGCGTCCACCTCGTCGAGCTGGCAAAGCGTCAAAACGGCGGCGAAAACGGCGGCCGTGCGCTCCATGGCGGAAAGGGCCAGAAAGTCCTCGGAAAGTTCCAGCGTGACAAGTCCGGACTCGCTTGTCCACGACAAAAGTTCCACGTCATCCGGCAGAGCGCGGCGCAGTCCGTCCGTGCGCGAGCGGCTTAAAAACAGGGCGAGAACTTCCTCGATCTCGGCCTGCGTCCCGCCCGCGAGAGGCTTCGATTCCGCCGCGAGCAGATCGCCGGCCTGCGGGCCGGAATGTACGCGCCAGACGGACACGCTGTCGCCCGTCGTGCTTTGACCGGTGCGCGCGCAGGCGGCCATAAGACCCAAAAGCAGTGCCGCGGCCAGAAGAAGCGTTAAAGCTCGTTTCATGTGCGGCCCTCCTTTGGCTCGTAGTACGGGAAGGTGACGGTAAAGCGTGTGCCGTTCGGCTGCCGCCGCGCGACTTCCACGGTGCCGCCGTTGGCGTCCACGGCGTCGTGAACGATGGAAAGGCCCAGCCCGCTGCCGCCGGATGCGCGCGAGCGCGCCTTATCCACGCGGTAGAAGCGGTCGAACACGGTTTCCAAGTCCTGCTCGGGGATGCCGATGCCGGTGTCCTCCACCCAGAAACGGACTACGTTTTCCTGCCGCCGCAGCGTGAGCGTGACGCTGCCGCCGGAGAGATTGTATTTGATGCCGTTTTCCACGAGATTGAAGATGATCTGATACAGATCGTCCGCCGAGGCCAAAACGGTGCAGCCATCGGAAAGATCCGTCACGATGGATACGCTCTGCGCGTCGGCCAGCGGCTGCAACAGATGCATCGTGCGCCGCGCGACCTCCGCCGGATCCACGCACTCGCGCCGGGTCTGGGTGGCGCCGGCGTCCAGCTTTGTCAGGCACATGAGCTTTTCCGTGGTACGCTGCAGGCGCTCGGCCTCGGAGCCGATGTCGGAGGCAAACTCCCGCATGGTCGCGGGGTCCATCTCGCCGGACTGCGTGATGGAGTCGGACAGAAGACGGATGGCGGCCAGCGGCGTGCGCAGCTCATGGCTGGCGTCGGACACAAAGCGGCGGCGGGCCTCCTCCGTGGCTTCGAGCCGGCCGGTGAGGATGTTGAATTCCTCGCTCAGCTCCGTCACCTCGTCCGAGCCGTGGACCTTGATGCGATAGGCATAGTCGCCGCTTTCCACCACTCGCACCGCCGCGGCCAAGCGCTTGATGCGCCGCGTGAGCGTGGTGGCGATGAGGGCGATGAGAAACAGGCCCAGCCCGCCGATGGCCAGCGAAACGTTGCGCATATTGCGCTGAAGCGCCGTGATATACGCGCCCTGCTCCGCGTCGTATTCATACAGATACACGCTGCCGAGCACGCTGCCCGCCGCCGAAACGACCGGCATGGCCGCGCGGCTGGTGAATACGCCGCCGGCGAACGCATAGGACGACACCGTGTTGCCGGCCAGCGCATCCGAGATCTCCCGCAAAAGTGCCCAGCGGCCCACGGCGTTATCCTCGGCGGAGGAATCGTACAAAATGAGCCCGGCGGGGTCCGTGACCAGAATGCGCGTAAGCGGCATCACGTCGATCAGCTCCATGACCTGCTCCACGCCCTCGGCCGAGAGCGTTTCCAGCGCGGAAAGCGAGCTGGACATCACGGCTGCCTGCGCCTGCAGGGTGGTCTTTTTCGACCGCAGCACCAGATCGCGGCTGGCGATGATGGGATAGGAGTTGACCAGCGCGATCAAAACGGCCAGCAGCAGCGCGAATACCGCGATCATTTTTGTGCGGACGGAAACGATATGTCGTTTTTTCTCAGTCCTTGAAATAATAACCCACGCCCCATTTGGTGATGATGTATTCCGGCTCGGCCGGATTGTGTTCCAGCTTCTCGCGCAGACGGCGGATGTGAACGTCCACGGTGCGGATGTCGCCCTGGTAGTCGTAGCCCCAGACGAGATCGAGCAGATTCTCGCGCGAATATACCTTGCCGGGGTTTCGCATGAGCAGCTCCGCCAGATCGAATTCCTTCACCGTCAGCTCCACGGCCGCTCCGTCCACCAGCGCGCGGCGGCGGTCGGGATCGATGGTGATGTGGCCGCGGGTCACGGCGTTCGACTCGCTCTCCGGCGCGGTTTGGGCGCTCTGCATGGAGCTGCGGCGCAAAAGGGCGCGCACACGGGCCTTGAGCTCGAGGATGTTGAAGGGCTTGGTGATGTAGTCGTCCGCGCCGTATTCAAAGCCGATGAGCTTGTCGGTGTCCTCGCTTTTCGCCGTGAGCATGATGACGGGCACGGTGGAGAACTCGCGTATCTGCATACAGGCGGATAAGCCGTCGAGCTTCGGCATCATCAGATCGAGGATGATGAGACTGTAGCCGCCCGTGCGGGCCATGGAAACGGCGGTTTCGCCATCGTAGCAGCCGTCCACCTCGTAGCCTTCGTTTTCCAGATTGAATTTGATCCCCTTGACGAGCAATTGCTCGTCGTCTACGACCAGTATTTTCATGGCGCCTCCTTTTGGCAGCAGATGAGCCCCTCGAGACCGGCATAGCGGCCCTCGCCGATGCCGTCCACCTCCATCAATTCCTCCGGCGCGGAAAAGGGCCCGTTTGCCTCGCGGTAGGCCACGATGCGTCCGGCCAGCGTGGGCCCGATGCCGGGCAGCTCGTCCAGCTCGGCCTCGGTGGCGGCGTTCAGATCGAGCCGCTCGTCCGGTGCGGCGGTGGCAAGGACGGGGGCCTCGCCCCGGGCAAAGACCGCCTGCGGCCCCGGCACTGCGAAATATACCGCGGCGGCCAGCACAAAGGCGGCGGCAAGCGCGGCGAAGGATTTTTCCGCTTTGGTCATCTTTTTCTCCCGGTGTCAGGAATTGTTGGTTGCTTTTCTTGGAAACTTCTCTTATAATATAACGTACCGGTGCCGCCGGATGGGCGGCCGCCGTGTTTTTCCGATTTTCATCATACCATATTTACGCGGAGATTAACATGAAAAAAACAAAAATCCTCCTGCTTCTGCTCATAATTTCATTCGCGCTGTCCATTCCGGCGCTGGCTGTGGATGACCCGGTGGTCTCGGCTCCGGCCGCCATTTTGATGAACACCGACACCGGCGAGGTGTATTTCCAAACCGGTGCGGACGATCAGCGCGCGCCCGCCAGCACCACCAAGATCATGACGGCGCTGCTGGTCATCGAGGCGGTGGAGAACGGCCAGTATTCGCTGGATGATTCCGTTTCCGCTTACGACGACTGCCAGTACGGCATGGATGAAGACAGCTCCAACGCCAACCCCACCATCGTGCCGGGCGAGGTGCTGAGCGTGCGCGATCTGCTCTACTGCGCCATGCTGTCGAGCGCGAACGAGGCGTGCAACATTCTGGCCGAGTATACCAGCGGCTCCATCGGCGAGTTCGTCGTTCGCATGAACGAGCGCGCGGCGGAGCTTGGCTGCACGAACACCCACTTCAACAACCCCAACGGGCTGGAAGATGGCTCCCACTACTCCACGGCGCGCGACATGGCGCTCATTGCGCAGGAAGCCGTGAGCCATGACCAGTTCGTGGCGCTGTGTTCTGCTTCGACCTACACCGTTGGCGCGACCAACGTGGCGGATGTGCGCAGTCTGCGCAATACCAACAAACTCATCAACCCCGACAGCCACTACTACGACGCCACGGTCTACGGCGTGAAGACCGGCTTTTTCACCAATGCCGGCGGCTGTCTTGTGGCGGCCATCGAGCGCGACGATATCGATCTCGTCGCCGTCATTCTGGGCGCCGCTTACGACGAGGAAGCCGGTGTGGATGCGCGCTATGACGACACGATCACGCTGTTTAACTGGCTGTACGACAACTTCAACTATCAGCAGGTGCTTTCGTCCACGGACTCGGTTATCAATGTTCCCGTGGCCCTGGCCACGAAGGACACGGTGGCCGGCCGGCCCGACACGAGCATCAATGTGCTTCTGCCGAACGACTTTGACCTTGACACCGTGGAATACGAATACGTCATCTACAGCGAGCGCGATGCTTCGCCCCTTGTGGCCCCGGTGAGTGCCGGCACCGTTTTGGGCGAGGTGACGGTGAGTGCGGGTGGCCGCGTGTTCGGCACGGTGAACATCGTGGCCACGAACACGGCGGAACTGTCCAAGAGCGTGTATCTGAAAAACTCCATCAAGGCCATTTTGCAGCAGCCCGTGATCCATAAACTGCTGGTCATCCTCATCATCGTGGTGGCCCTGTATCTCATTTTGTCGTTCTTCTACATCGTGCAGCACAGCCGCTATAAGCGCTCCGTGCGTCAGGCGCGCCGGGCGCGGGCCGAACGACTGGCCGTGCGCGAAAACTTCCCGGAGGCGCAGACGGAGGACGATGCCGAGCCCGTCGAGCGCGGCGCCGGCTTCTTCGCCCGGCTGATGGATAACATCAACGCACGTCTGGCCGAGTCCCGCCAGGCGCGCGAGGAGGACGAGCCGTACGACGACGACTACGCCGAGGAGGATTCCGACGAAACCGTCGAGCCCTGACAACACCATAAAGAAAGCCCATGCATCCGCGGATGCATGGGCTTTTTTGCTTACTGCTTGTAGTGGCTGAGGAAGTCGCCGAGATCCAGAACGGCCTGATAGAGCTTTTCCGGCTGCGGCAAAAGCACCAGACGGAAGTGGTCGGGCTCCGGCCAGTCGAAGCCGCTGCCGGCCACCATGAGGATGTGCTTTTCGGCCAGGAAGTCGAAGCACAACTGCCGGTCGTCGCGGATGCCGAGCTTTTCCGACAGCTTCGGGAACACATAAAACGCCGCGTGGGGCTTGCGGTAGGTGAGCAGCCCCTGATCGACCAGCTGATCGAGGGCGCGGCAGGCCGCCTCGCGCTGTTCATAGATGCGGCCGCCGGGCACCAGCATCGCGCGGGTGCTCTCGGGGTCGTTCATGGCGGCGGGGATGACGAGCTGGGTCAGGGCGTTGCCGCAAAGGCGCATGGAGCACAGCTTGCCCAAGCACTCGCGAAGCTGCGCCGTGAGCTCGCGCGGGCCGCTCACGACCGCCCAGCCGCAGCGGAAGCCGCAGATGATGTGGCTTTTGGAAAGACCGTTGAGCGTGACCACGGGCACATCCGGCGCGATGGCCGCCGTGGAGCGGAAGGGCACATCGTCGATGATGAGGCGGTCGTAGATCTCATCGGACAGGATGAGCAGATCGTGGCGGCGGGCAAACTCGGCCACGCGCTCCACCAGCTCCGGCGCATAGACCTGACCGGTGGGGTTGTTGGGGTTGATGAGCAGGATGGCGCGGGTGCGATCGGTGACCTTTTTCTCCATGTCGTCCAGATCGGGATACCAGTCGGACTGCTCGTCGCAGGTGTAGAAAACGGGCTTGGCTCCGGCCAGATAGCAGGCGTTGGACCACAGGCTGTAGCTCGGCGCGGGCATGAGCAGCTCGTCTCCGGCGGACAGGATGCTGTTGGCGATCATGGGCGCAAGCTCGCTGACGCCGTTGCCGATGTAGATATCGTCGGGCGTGATGTCCTGCAGGCCGCGGGACAGATGGTATTGGCACAGCGCCTCACGCGCGGCGGGCATACCCTTGGCGTCGCAGTAGGCCACGGCGTTATCCGCCCCGGCGAGCAGCGCGTTTTTCACGCTTTCGGGCATGGTGAAGCCGAAGGTGGCGGGGTTGCCGGTGTTGAGTTTCAAAACCTCGATGCCGGCGCGGCTCATCTCCTGCGCCTTTTCAAACACGGGGCCGCGGATGTCGCTGTGGACAAGCTTTAATTTATCGGAACTTTCGATGACTTTCATAACTCTCTCCTTTTGGTAATTAGCAGTATCATAGCATCATTGCGCGCAAAACACAATGGAAAACACCCACCAGCCACAGCGCGTGACCGGTGGGTGCGGTGGTTTCGCTGTTATTTGCCCACGCAGAAGCGGGCGAAAATGCCGTTTGTCACATCCTCGCGCACGCGGCGGCCTGTGAGCTCGCCCAGTGCGGCCAGAGCGCCTTCCAGCTCCGTGAGTACGGCGTCCGGCGGGAACCCGTCGTCCATGGCGGCGAGGGTCTGGGCCAGATAATCCAGCGCGCGCGAAACGGCGTCGGCCTGACGGGCGCTCGTGAGCACCTCGCCGGCGCTTGCGCCTTCCTCCGGCGGGAACAATTGCGCCACGCGCGCTTCCAGCGCGGCCAAGCCCTCGCCCGTTTTCGCGCTGACGCGCAGGGCGTCGGGAAGCTCAAACGCGTGCGGCAGATCGGCTTTGCTTAAGATCACGATGGCCTTTTCCGCTTTTTCGGCTTCGGCCAAAATGGCGCGGTCGCCGTCGTCCAGCGGTGTGGAGCCGTCCAGCACAGCCAAAACAAGCTGGGCCCTTTGCGCGGCCTCGCGCGCGCGCTCTACGCCGATGCGTTCCACGGGATCGTCCGTTTCCCGCTGGCCGGCGGTGTCCGTGAGGCGAAGCAGAACGCCGCCCAGCACGGCTTTTTCCTCCAAGGTGTCGCGCGTGGTGCCGGCATGGCTGGTAACGATGGCGCGCTCATAGCCCAAAAGCGCGTTCAACAGCGAGCTTTTGCCCACGTTCACCTGCCCGATGATCGCGGCGGCCACGCCGTTTTTCACCAGCGAGCCGCGCCGCCATGTGGCAAGCAGGGCATCCAGTGCGCCTTGCGCGTCCGTAAGCGTGCGGCGGTAGTCGGCCAGCTCGAACGGCTCGATGTCCTCGTCCGGGTAATCAAGCACGGCGTGGTAATGCGAGCAGATGGCCGTGAGCGAATCGTAGATGGCGTCCGTGCGGCGGCTCACCGCGCCGTCGAGCTGCGAGGCGGCAAGTTTCGCGGCCTGTGGGGTCTGGGCGTCGATCAGGTCGATCACAGCCTCCGCCTGCACCAGATCCATCCGCCCGTTCAAAAACGCGCGGCGTGTAAATTCTCCGGCTTTGGCCTGCCGCGCTCCGGCGGCAAACAGGCTCAAAAGCCCCTCGCGCAAAACCGTGGGCGAGCCGTGGCATTGCAGCTCGGCCGTGTCCTCGCCGGTGTAGCTGGACGGGCCGCGCGATACCGTGGCCAGGCAAAGATCGAGCGTTTCGCCTCGCTGATCGAGCAGCCGCCCATACACAAGCTGCCGGTCGGGCCGCTCGGCCATGGGCTTGCCGCCCATCGGCACGAACACGCGGTCGACGATCGCAACGGCCTCCGGCCCGGACAGGCGGATAATGCCGATAGCCGCGAGCACAGAGCCCGTGGCTATCGCGGCGATCGTATCACAGGAAGCCGCCCTGGCGGCGGTGCGGTTCATTTCCTGTCGTCGTCCTCTTCGGCCAGATAGTAGGTCAGGGCGAGGAAGCTGTCCGAGAAGTGGATGTTTTCCACCAGCACGCCGGAATCGCCGGTGTCAAGCTCGATGTTGGTGAAATTCCAGATGCCGCGGATACCGGCGCCGATGAGCTGATCGGTCAGCTCCTGCGCAGCCCGGCGCGGCACGCACAAAATGGCCACGTCCACCTTGTTGTCGAACACGAAGTCCGCCAGCGTGTTGCCGGCGTAGACCGGGCAGCCCTGGATCTCGGTGCCGATCACGTCCGGCCGCTCGTCAAACGCGCCGAGCAGACGCACGCCCTCGACGATGTGGTTGAAGTTCTGCACCAGTGCGTGGCCCAGATTGCCCACGCCGACGAGCACGGCCTTATAATGGCGGTCAACGCCGAGAATGTGGCTGATCTGCTCGCGCAGCGAGGCGATGTTGTAACCATAGCCCTGCTGGCCGAACTCACCGAAGCAGGAGAAGTCCTGCCGGATCTGCGACGGAGTCAGCCCCATCTGGCGGCCAAGCTCGCCCGAGGAGATGCGCTCCTCGCCCTGATAGCTCAGATCATCCAGCTTCCGCAGATAGCGGGGAAGACGGCGGATGACATTGTTGGAAATATTCATACGCTTCATGGCATAATCCCTCCACTCATCGTTTCTTATCGGCTTATCACGATTTTAACACAGAATGCGGAAAGTTTCAATTGTTATTGTAACCGGCGGGCGGAATATGTTATAATTACACATTATGATGGATAACAGAATGTCCCACGCCTATCTGCTGGCGCTTCCGGCGGTCAGCGCGCGGGAGGAACAAGCTCTCCGCCTGGCGCAGAAGCTTCTGTGCAGCGCGGATCATAGCCCCTGCGGCCGGTGCCGCGACTGCCGTAAGGTGGAGGCGGGGGTCCACCCCGATCTTCTGTGGCTGCGGCGGCAGACGGACGATAAGGGCAAGCTGCGCCGCGAGATCACGGTCGATCAGATCCGCGCCATGACGGCGGAGGCGGCCGTGGCCCCGAACGAGGCCGAGCGGAAGGTATAC
>CAYLSA010000046.1:0-6807 GCA_964386575.1 uncultured Oscillospiraceae bacterium
TGGGGCAATCAGGACTTTTTCAACATCTGCGGCCGCGTGGAGCCGAGCTTCGGCGCGTATATGAGCGAGCTGGTGCCGGACTATAGCGGCAAATGGCTGATGGACGGCAAAAAGCGCTGCCCCGGTCTGATCGAACTGGGCGGGAGACGCTATCAGGTACACGGCAACATGATCCGTGGCCAGGAGGGCCAGTCGTCCACCGGCTCGATGGGCATCACCTACTGGATCGATGTGACCGACTATGACGACATCAAGCGCGAGCATGAGGCTTCGCGGCCCGTGGTCATGCTCATTCTGATCGACAACTTCGACGAGCTTACGAAAAATCTGGCCGAGCGCGCGCGCAGCGACGTGCGCAACCGCGTGGAGGACTGCATCGCCCAGTGGATCGAGGGCAAAAACGGTCTTCTGCGGCGCTTTGACCGCGACCGCTATCTGTTCGTGTGCGAGCGGCGCTGTTATGACGAGCTGGAAAAGGAGAAATTCCGCCTCATCAACGATGTCCATTCCGTCACGGCCACCAACGGCATCCATGCCACGGTTTGCATCGGCGCGGGCTACGATGGCTACGGCTATGAGGAGAACTTCCGCTACGCCTCCATGAGCCTTGATATGGCGCTGTCGCGCGGCGGCGATCAGGCCGTGACCCGCGACCGCATCAACTTCCAGTTCTACGGCGGACGCGGTGCGGAGGTGGAAACGCGCACGAAGGTGAAAAGCCGCGTGGTGGCCAATGCGCTGGCCTCGTTCATCCGCGATGCTTCCGTCACCTACGTCATGGGCCACCGCTTCGCGGATATGGACTGTCTCGGCGCGGCGGTGGGCATCTGCTCCATTGCCCGCAGGCTCGACCGGCGCGCGCGCATCGTGATGGACCCGAAGGACAATGCCTGCGGCCCGATGATCGAGGCGCTGAAAAAGAACAAGGAATACGCCGACATCTTCATCACGCCCACGGCGGCTATGGTGGCGGCCAATTCCCGCAGTTTGCTGGTCGTGGTGGATACGAACCGGCCGGACAATGTGGAGGATGAGGCGCTGTTGCAAACCATCAACCGCGTGGCCGTCATCGACCACCATCGCCGCGCGGCAAGCTATATCGATAACGCCGCCGTCACCTTCCACGAGCCGTATGCCTCCTCGGCGTGCGAGCTGGTAACGGAGCTTTTGCAGGAGCTGAGCGAGCCGAAGGATGTTCTGCGCTGTGAGGCGGAGGCTATGCTTGGCGGCATCGCGATGGACACGAAAAACTTCTCCATCCGCACCGGTGAGCGAACCTTTGACGCGGCGGCCTTTCTGCGGCGCTGCGGCGCGGACACCACGGAGGTCAAGCGTCTGCTGCAAAGCGATTATGCCAGCACCGTGGCGCGCTATTCCATTTTGCAGCGCGCGCAGCTTTATAAGGACAACATCTGCGTGTCCGTTGTGGATGAGCCGGTGGGCCGCGTGGTGGCGGCGCAGGCGGCGGATGAGATGCTCAACATCTCGGGCGTGGAGTGTTCGCTGGTCATGTATCCGGAGGAGGACGGCGTGAATATCTCCGCGCGCAGCATCGGCAGCATCAATGTGCAGGTGCTTCTGGAAAAACTCGGCGGCGGCGGCAACAAATCCGCAGCCGGAGCGCAAATGAAAAACATCACCGTCGAACAGGCGAAGGAAAAACTCTCCGCCGCCATCGACGAATATCTTGCCTGACAGGAGGAATATCGCAATGAAGGTCATTTTGCAAAAGGACGTGAAGGGACAGGGCAAAAAGGGCGAGCTGAAAGAGGTTTCCGACGGCTACGCGCGCAACTATCTGCTGCCCCGCGGACTGGCCGTGGAGGCCAATGCCGACAATCTCAACGCCATGCGCCTGAAGGAGAAGGCCAAGCAGGCCCAGATCGCCCGCGAGCGGGCCGAGGCGCTGGAAAACTCCAAAAAGCTCGATAACGTCATCGTTACCATCAAGGCCAAGGCCGGCGAGGGCGGCCGTCTGTTCGGCTCCGTCACCTCGCAGGAGATCTCCACGGAACTCAATGCCCAGCACGGCATCGCCATTGAGAAAAACCGCATCGTGCAGCAGGAGCCCATTAAGAAATACGGCTCGTATGACGTTAAATGCAAGCTCGGCTATGAGATCTCCGGCACCATCCACGTGCTCGTGATCGAGGGATAATAAGCAAAAAGGCAGGAGGGCAACCATGGAGGAATTGCTTGGCCGGCGTGTGCCGTATTCCGCGGAGGCAGAACAGGCCATACTCGGCTCGATCCTCATCGACCCCGGCTGTGTGCCGGACGTGATCGAAAAGATCAAGCCCCACGAATTCTATATCGAACAAAACCGCCAGATATACGAGACGATCTTCTCCATGTTCTCGCTCGGCCAGCGCATCGACCCGGTCACGGTGCTCGACCAGATGAAGCTGCGCGAGGTGTGGCACGATAACAGCCAGCAATATCTGCTGGAGCTGATGACCGTCACGCCCACGGCGGCGAACGTGCTGGATTACTGCGCCATCGTGCGCGATCAGGCGCTTTTGCGCAATCTGGGCACGGCGGCCGGCGAGATCAGCGACATCGTCTATTCCGGCGCAGGTGAGGCCGAGACCGCGCTCACACTGGCCGAGCAGAAGGTATACGCCCTGCGCAAAGACCGCACGGTGGGCGGCCTGCTGCCGCTCAATCAGGTCTTGCAGGACGTGTTCCACCAGATCACGGAGGCCTCGAAAAGCGAGAATAAATTCACAGGCCTTTCCTCGGGTCTTACCGATCTGGACGAATACATCCGCGGTTTCGGCCCCGGCGACTTCGTTCTCATCGCGTCGCGTCCCGGCATGGGCAAAACGTCCATCTCCATGAACATGGCGGTCAACGCCGCGAAAGAAACGGGCAAGACCGTGGCGGTGTTCTCGCTGGAAATGAGCCGCGAGCAATTGGCGGTGCGTCTGCTTTCCGCGGAAAGCCACATCAACAACAACCTGCTCACGGAGGGCCGGCTTTCGCCGGATGAGTGGCGGCAGTTGGCGGAGGCCGCGGCCACGCTTTCGAAAACCGACATCCGCATCGACGATAACCCCTCGCTGTCCGTTTCGGACATGAACGCCCAGTGCCGCAGGCTCGATAATCTCGGCCTTGTCGTCATCGACTATTTGCAGCTGATGCAGTCGGCGGGTTCCGGCCACAGCTGGTCGAACGAAAGCCGCACGCAGGCCGTTTCCGACATGAGCCGTATGCTCAAGGTCATGGCCAAGGAGCTGATGGTGCCGGTCATCTGCATGAGCCAGCTTTCGCGTGCCAACGAGTCGCGCCAGAACAAGCGGCCCATGCTGTCCGACCTGCGCGAATCCGGCTCCATCGAGCAGGACGCCGACGTGGTCATCGGCCTTTACCGCGATGGCTATTACGACCAAAACTGCGAGGACCCCAACGCCGCCGAGGCGATCGTCCTCAAAAACCGCCACGGCAAGGTGGGAACGGTCCCACTGCGCTGGCTGCCGGAATACACCAGCTATGTAAACGACGAGCGCCGTTACGACGACGATGATGAATACTGATCTCCTGCGCGAGCCGATCCTATGCGCGGTGTCGGGCGGGGTGGACTCGATGTATCTGCTGTGCAGGCTTCGGGAACTTGGCTATGACGTGATCGCGGCGCATTTTAACCATCGTCTGCGCGGCGAAGAAAGCGAGCGCGACGAGCGCTTCGTGGCCGATTTCTGTGCGGAAAATGGCATCCGCTGCGTGGTCGGAGGCGGCGATGTGGCGGCGTATGCGCGGGAAAACGCCCTTGGCATCGAGGAAGCGGCGCGGAAAATGCGCTATGATTTCCTTGCGAAAACAGCGGCGGAACTTTCCGCCGGATGCATCGCCACGGCGCACACGGCGAACGACAACGCCGAGACCATGCTGTTCAATCTCGCGCGCGGCACGGGTCTGCGCGGTCTTGGCGGCATCCCGCCGGTACGCGGGAATATCGTGCGGCCGATGCTCGCCGTCACGAGAGACGAGGCGGAGGCGTATCTGGCCGAGCGGGGGATACCCCATGTGGACGATTCCACCAACGCGCACGACGACTATGCCCGCAACCGCATCCGCCACGCGGCGGTGCCGGTGCTGGAGGGAGTCAACGCCGGATTTGTTGAAAATGCGGCGCGCTGTGCGGCCCGGCTTCGTGCGGATGAGGCGTTTTTAAGCGCGCTTGCCGATGAGCATATCGCCCGCCACGGGGCGGACGCGGCGGCCCTTGCGGCGCTGGCAGAACCCGTCGCGGCGCGGGTCGTGATGCAACTGGCCGGAACGGCCCTTTCCGCCAAGCACATCGCGGCGGTGCTGCACACGGCGGCCCATGGCGGCGCGGCGGACATCCCCGGCGGACGTGTCCGGCGGGAAGGCGGCTTGCTTGAGTTCGGCGCGGAGGAGAGAGAAAGCCTTCCCGCGCGGGAAATAAAACCCGGCGAAACGGCGCTGCCGGAGGCGCATTTGATCCTGCGTTGCACGGAGAAAACCACGGCCGAGCGCGTTTGCAGACCATTCACTACTTTCTTCTTTTCATCGGACAAAATATGTGGTAAACTATATGTTACTGCGCGGCGCGCGGGCGACCGGCTGCGTCCGGCGGGACGCGGCTGCACGAAAACGCTCAAGCAGCTTTTTCTGGAAAACGGTGTGGAGGCTGCGCGGCGCGATGCGTGGCCGGTTTTGCGCGATGAGCGCGGTGTGGTGGCCGTATACGGCCTTGCCGTGGATGAAAATGCCCTGGCCCGTCCGGGTGAGCCGGACGCGATAAAAATAGAATTTATCCCGCCAAGCGGGGAGGAGTAAAAGATGGATAAAGATCTGGCATACATTCTGATCGATACCGACGAGATCGCCAAGCGCACGGCGGAGATCGGCGCACAGCTCGAACGCGATTATGCCGGGCGTGAGCCGGTGTTCGTGGGCGTTTTGAAGGGAAGCTACATTTTCATGTCTGACCTTGTGCGGCAGACAACGCTGCACGGCGTGGTGGATTTCATGCAGGTTTCCAGCTATGGCGACCGCGAGACGAGCACTACGGGTGCTGTGAAGATCGTGCAGGATCTCTCCATGAATATCGAAGGGCGCGACGTGATCATCGTGGAGGATATCCTCGACTCCGGCGTTACCCTCAGCTACCTCACGAAGCTGCTCTGGGGCCGCAATCCCGCCTCGCTTCGCATTGCCACGCTGCTCGATAAGCCCTCGCGCCGTCAGGCGGACATCCACGCGGATTATGTGGGCTTTGAGGTGCCGGATGCCTTCGTGGTGGGCTATGGGCTTGATTATAACCAGAAGTATCGGAATCTGCCGTACATCGGCGTTCTGAAACCGGAAATATACGCAAATTGAGGTAAAACACCGAATGGACAAACAACCCAACAAAAAAGCGAGGGACGTAGGCTTTTATTCGCTGGTTCTGGTCGTGCTTTTGGCGCTGATCTTTTCGATGACCGGCGGGAAGAAACCTGCTGTGCCCACGTATTCGGAACTGATCGACCTGTTTGAAAACAAGCAGGTGGAGTCGTTCACACTGGCTGGAAATGAGCTTACGCTCACGCTGCGCGAGCCGTTCGAGGGCCAGACGGAAATCGAAAAGACCATCCCCGATACGGACAAATTCTTCGAAGACCTCGGTGACACCATCGACGCGCAGATCGAGGCCGGCATCCTTACGGAATACGACTGGAACGAGGGCTGGAAAACGCCGTGGTGGCTGAGCTTTTTGCCGTATCTCATCATCATGGTCGTGTTCGGCATCCTGTGGTATGCCATGATGGTCCGTGCGTCCGGCGGCGGCGGAGCCGGCGGCGTAGCCCGCTTCTCCAAGGCCCGCACGCGCACGGCGGCGGAAGCGCAGGACACCAAGACCTTCCGCGATGTGGCCGGATGCGACGAGGAAAAGGAAGAACTGCAGGAGATCGTGGCCTTCTTGAAAGACCCGCAGGCGTTTACCGAAATGGGCGCGCGCATCCCCAAGGGCGTGCTGCTCGTTGGCCCTCCGGGCACGGGTAAAACGCTGCTGGCCAAGGCCGTCGCGGGCGAGGCCGGCGTGCAGTTTCTGTCCATTTCCGGCTCCGATTTCGTGGAGCTGTATGTGGGCGTTGGCGCAAGCCGCGTGCGCGATCTGTTCGAACAGGCCAAGAAGATCGCTCCGGCCATCGTGTTCATCGACGAGATCGATGCCGTCGGCCGTCAGAGAGGCAGCGGCCTCGGCGGCGGTCATGACGAGCGTGAGCAAACGCTCAACCAGCTGCTCGTGGAGATGGACGGCTTTAACAACAACTCCGGCGTGATCGTCATGGCGGCCACCAACCGCGCCGACATCCTCGATAACGCCCTGCTGCGTCCCGGCCGCTTCGACCGGCAGATCTATGTCGGTATGCCCGACGTGAAGGGACGCGAGGAGATCTTGAAGATCCACGCCCGCAATAAGCGCCTGGCGGAGGATGTCGATCTTAAATCCATCGCGCGCGGCACCATCGGCTGCACGGGCGCGGATCTGGAAAACATCATGAACGAGGCGGCGCTGCTTGCCGTTCGCCGCGGCCAAAAGCTCGTTCACAACGCTGATATCGACGAGGCGATCCTCAAAGTCTCCATGGGCCCGGAGAAGAAGAGCCGCGTGGTTTCCCCCAAGGAGCGCCGGCTCACGGCCTATCACGAGGCCGGCCACGCCATCTGCGCCCATTTCCTTGACCATGTTGACCCTGTCCACTACATCACCATCGTGCCCCGCGGCGGTGCCGGCGGCTTCACGCTCATGCGTCCCGAGGAGGACAAGAGCTACCGCACGAAAAGCGAGATGTT
>CAYLSA010000046.1:6907-10888 GCA_964386575.1 uncultured Oscillospiraceae bacterium
GACATCAAGCAGGCGTCCGATATCGCCCGCAAGATGGTCATGACCTACGGCATGAGCGAAAAACTCGGCCCCATCAGCTTTGACGATTCCGGCCACAGCCTGTTCATCGGCCGCGACTTCGGCACCACCAAGAGCTACTCCGAAAAGACCGCCGCCCTCATCGACGAGGAGGTGCGCCGCCTGTTCGACGAGGCGCAGGTGCGCTGCGAGAGCCTTTTGAACGACCACAGCGGCCAGCTCGTTTCCGTGGCGGAGTATCTGCTGCAAAACGAATCCATGGAGGGCGCGGATTTTGCCCGCTTCTGCAGCACCGGCGAGCTTCCGGTGAAGGAGCCGAAAGCGGCGGCCGAACCCGTTCCCGAAGCCGCGGAAGAAACGCCCGCCGAACAGCCCGAGGAGCCCACGGCGGAGATTTAAAAAACAACGAAAAAACACCGTATGACCTGCGTGGTCATACGGTGTTTTTCTATTGGAATGGTATCAATCGAACATTCCGAAGCCGGCCACTTCCGTGACGGGCAGGGAGAACACGATGCCGCCGGCGTCGGTGCCGGGGCCGGCCGCACGCAGGATGGCCTGCATGATGGCGGCCTTTTCCGTCTTGGCGGACACGATGAACACCAGCTCTTTTTCCTCCGCGATGGAGATGTTATAAAAGCTGGGCGCGCCCTCCGCGCCGGTGCCTTTGCCATGCAGCACGGTGCCGCCGCGCGCGCCCGCCGAACGGGCGGCGTTCATCACGGTGTCCGTGTGGCCGGAGCTTGCGATCGTGACGATCAGTTCGTAATCGGTGCTGACGGCCGGGGTTTGTTTGGCCGGTGCGCTGCCTCCGTTGAGATATGCCAATGCCTTTCCTCCTCCCACGCTTTTGACCGGCACGGCAACGAATATGCCGTGGCCGGGAACGCCGATGTGCAGGCGGCGTTTCATTTGTTCCAGCAGTTTTTGTGTTTTTTCCTCGTCCGCGATGGCCAGCACGGCGCGTTTTTCGTTTGACTCGATGCCGAGCAGCTCCAGCATACTCGGCACGGCGGTGCCGCGGCCGTGCAAAACGGTGGTCAGTGCCAGCTCAAGCTCGGCACACAGCGCCGTGAGCGTGTCCAGCGCGGGCGGATTTACGATGCTTATCACATAATTCATGCCGCGTCCTCCCAAAGCTCCACGATGTCGAAATCGCCGTAGTCCGGCATGGCCTGATGGGCCTTGCGTGCCTTGCGGTCATAGATAAAGCCCACGATTTGAATGGACAAAAGCGGCATCATGGCCACCATGGCGACCACGCCGAAGGCATCGCGCAGGATGTTGCCGCCGAGTGCCTGACTGGTGCCCATGAAAAATTGCAGCATGAAGGTGGCCGTCATCGGGCCGGAGGCCACGCCGCCGGAGTCAAAGGCGATGGCGGTGTAGATGTCCGGCACGAAAAACGACAGGCCCAGCGCCAGAACATAGCCCGGCACAACCAGCCAGAAGATCGAAAGTCCGGTCAAAACGCGCAGCATGGAAAGCCCCATGGCCAGTGCGATGGCGATGGAAAGACTGCGCTTGATGGCCTTGCCGGGAATGGCACCCGCGCTGACGGATTCGATCTGCTTTTCCAAAACGCCCACGGCGGGCTCCGCCGAGATGATGAACCAGCCCAAAACCATGGCCAGCGGGATGAGCAGAAAGCGCGTGCTTTCATTGGCCAGCAAGCCGCCCAGCTCCGCACCCAGCGTGGAAAAGCCGATGTTCACGCCCGTCAAAAACAGCACGAGGCCGAGATAGGTCTCCACGATGCCGATGAGGATGCGGGCAAAGCTGCGGCCGTTGATGTGCAGCAGGGTGAACTGGAAGATGAGGAAAATGGCCATGATGGGCAGCATGGAAAGCGCCGTTTCCCCAAGATACGTCGGCAGGGCGGACAAAAACGCGCCGCCGATGGCCGTTGTGGTGGCATAGGAGGCCGCGCTCAGATCGGCCACCGCGCCGTTTTCCTTGTAGAAAAAGCCCAGCAGCAGCACGGCCAAGATCGGCCCGATGGAGCACAGCGCCACCAAGCCGAAGCTGTCGGCCTCGGCCTTGCGGTCGCTTCGAACATTGGATACGCCAACGCCCAGCGCCAGAATGAACGGCACGGTCATCGGCCCCGTGGTCACGCCGCCGGAGTCAAACGCGATGCCGAGAAAGTCCTTGTCCGAAAAGGCGGCCAACGCAAACACCAGCGCATAGCAGCCCAGCAGCAGCCAGTGAAGCTTTGCTCCCGTGAGGATGCGCAGCATACAAACCGCCATGAAAAGCCCCACGCCCACGCCCACGGTGACGAGCAGCACGGTGCTGCTGATGTGGGGTACGGTTTTGGCCAAAACCTGCAAGTCCGGCTCCGCGATGGTGATGGCAAAGCCCAGCAGGAAGCTCACGCCCAGAATGAGCGGCAGGTTTTTATTGCGCGTCAGAGCCGCGCCGACCTGGTTGCCGATGGGGGTCATGGAACGATCGACGCCCAATGTGAAAAGGCCCATGCCGGCGATCAGCATCAGCGCGCCGATCAGAAAGCACAGCAGCAGATCCGGCTGTATCGGCGCGATAAACAGGCACAGCAGCGCCACGATGCCAACGATGGGCAAAACGGAAACGGCGGCCTCCTTCACTTTATCCATGGCCGCAGCGCGTGCGGCCGCTCTTGCTTCGTTTTTGATCATTACGCCTCCTTCATATCCACGGACTGTCGCCCGCCGGCCGCCAGCAGCTTTCGCCGCAGGCGGATGTATTCCTGCGCATCCTCCGGACCCAATGCCTCCAGCAGCGCGGCCGCGCGCGCGATGGCCATGGCCCGCCGCTGCTGTATCATGGTGCGGCCGGCCTCCGTGAGTTCAACGGGGTGCTTGCGCTCGTCCTCCGGTGCGTGCAGCCGCCGCACCCACTGCTTTTGCTCCAAATGCCGAAGCAGCGCCGCCACGCGGGCGGATGTGACGTGCATGGCGCGGCCAAGCTCGCTTGGGAGCACGGTGCCGCGGTCGAGCAGATAGCTCAGGGCGGAAAATTCGCCGCCGCTCACGTCTGCCAGCGCCGTGCCGATGGGGAGATGGTCGAAATCGCTGTGCAGCGCGAGAAGTTCTTGGGCCAGGGCAGGATAATCCATGCGGGGTCCCTCCGAAATAGTAACACTGTTAGCTAAATGATACCACACATCAAAACAATATGCAAGAGGCAAGCGCAAAAATACGCCTTTCCTGCGATTGACACCCTGCGCGCAAGCAGATAAAATGGACCTGCACCTCCGGGATGAGAGGCGGCGAGAAACACAAAGGAGTATGGATATATGAGAGAAGTGGACATCAAAACGCTGGCGCTTGACCCGATCCGGCTCATCGGCGGCGACTGGATGCTGCTCACGGCGGGCACGCAGCAGCGCGGCTGGAACACCATGACGTGCTCCTGGGGCCATCTCGGCACCATCTGGGGCAGCAACCACGGAATGTCCACGAGCGTTTGCTATGTGCGTCCGCAGCGGTATACCAAGCAGTTCATCGACCGCGAAGAGATCTACACACTGTCGTTTTTCGACGGGCGTAAAAAGGAGCTTGCGTATCTGGGCAGCCATTCCGGCCGCGATGGCGACAAGGTTGCGGCGGTGGGACTGACGCCGGTGTTTGACGGCGAATGTACCTATTTTGCCGAGGCGAAGCTGGTGCTGGTGTGCCGCAAGCTCTATCAGGCGCCGCTCACGGAGGCGGGATTTGTGCATCCGGAAACGGTGGAGGAGAACTATCCCGACCGCGATTTCCACGATATGTACATCGGCCAGATCGTGCGCGCGCTCGTGGCGGACGGAGAATAAACCGCGCAAATCGGGCACAAACGGCCCATGCCCTGCGCTTTACAGCGCGGGCGTGAGCCGATATAATTATAGGGTGCAGAACAGGATGGATGGCCATGGCGCCGTTATATTGGACCACGTTTCTGTCCCGCGCGGATGAGGAAAATTTGCGAAAAACGAAAAAT
>CAYLSA010000047.1:0-10824 GCA_964386575.1 uncultured Oscillospiraceae bacterium
AGCCGGCGTAGCGGCAGACGCCCTCGTTGTCGCGGCCGCACATGAACACGCGGTCATAGGGCACGAACACATCGTCAAAGATGGTCAGCGACTCCACGTCGCCCACGTTGGCGTACGGAGCCTGGAGATATTTGCGCTTGTGGTGCAGGCCGGGCAGGGCCATCAGCTTAACGCCGGGCCAGTCGGCGGGCAGAGCGAACGCGACGGCGTAGTCGGAGTCGTCGGGGCTCATGAACTTGGTGGGCAGGGCGATGATCTCGTCAACATAGGGAGCGCAGGAGTTGCAGATCTTCGCGCCGCGCACGATGATGCCCTTGCAGGGCTGGCCGTCGATGCCGATGCCGTCGACATTGGTCTCGACAACGTGCACGAAGGAATCGGGGTCGGGCTGCATATGGGCGCGCTTATACTTGGGGTTACGGGAGCCCTTCACGTCGGTCTGCGCGCAGTTGCAGACGAGGTCGTTTTTCTGGCAGTAGGCAATGTACTTGAGCAGACGCTGATGATACTCGGTGCCGCAGGCCGCGTCGCAGTCGAAGGTCACAGAATACAGCGCGTTCATGGCGTCGGTGCCCATGCAGCGCTGCATGCAGCCGCCCACACGGTGGCAGATCAGACGGGTCATGAGCTGCTTTTTCAGCAGGTCGTCCTGGCTGTGGTTAACGTTGGTGCAGCGGTTGACGATGGCGCCTTCCATGCCGGGGATGTTGGACTCGGCCAGGCACACGTCCGCATAGCGGGGGTCATTGGCGGTGTCGTAGCACTGCTTCATGACGTAGGTGCCGCCCTGGATCCAATCGGCGAGGTCGCGGCCTTCGCCTTCGATGCCGTTGGAACGGTCGAGCTTTTTGCCGTGCAGGTACACGTTGGGCTTCATGGCGAGCAGACGGGCTTTGTACTGCTCATAAGTGCCGACATACTTTTCAGGCATTTTCTCCATCTCCTGTGTTATCTTATATTTTTTGATTTTTCTTGCTTAGTTGATTGTCATCGTTCGAGACGATGCGGGTGCCACTCAACGGTAAAACGAGCGGATTTTCGTTCGAGACGATGCGGGTGGACCGAAGCTGTATTTTTATACTGCGAGGGACACACGCGAAGTATCGGGCGAAAAGAGGCCGTTTTAGTTGATGGTCATGCCGCCGTCGACGGGGATAAGAACACCGGTGACATAACCGGCGGCATCGCTGCAAAGGAAGGCGATAACGCTGGCGATCTCCTCGGGCATGGCATAGCGGCGAACGGAGATCATCTTGGTGACGGCCGCGACGTTCTTCTCGTCGGCCATGACGTCCTTGGTCATGTCGGTGAGAACATAGCCGGGGGCGACAGAGTTGCAGAGGATGCCGTAGCGGGCCAGCTCGTTGGCCATGATCTTGGTCAGGTGAGCCACAGCGGCCTTGCAGGAACCGTAAACGGTGTCGCCGCGGGGGGCCTTGATGCCGGCGGCGGAGGCAAGGTTGATGATGCGGTAGGGGTTCTCGGTGCCTTCGCGGCCCTGCTCGCGCATCTGGCAGGCGGCGAGCTGGCTCATGAAGTACAGGCCCTTGAGGTCGGCGTCGATGTAGTTGTCGAAATACTGCTCGTCCATATCGACCATGTTCTTGGGCTGACCGCCAAGACCGGCGTTGTTGACGAGGATGTCGATGCGGCCATACTTCTCCACGGTCTTATCAATGAGCTTCTGGCGATCCTCGGCCTTGGTGACCTCGCAGGCCACGCCCAGCGCGTCGATGCCCTCGGCGGCCAGAGCCTCCGCAGCCTTGTCGCACGCGTCCTGACGGCGGCCGGTGATGACGACCTTCGCGCCCAGAGCGCCCATGATGCGGGCGATGGCGTTGCCGATGCCGCGGGTGGAGCCGGTAATGACGGCGACCTTGCCGTCAAGCTTATAGCTGGGAATCTGCATAATCTTACTCAATCTCCTGTCCGTATTAAAATTTTTTCTTTTCATACATAGGTATCATAACAAATCCGCGCGCCGTACACAACTACAAATTGTTACGATGCGCTCAATGTTAGCCGACTAAATCATAACATAGCACTTGCGATTTTGCAACGGGCAAAGCACAATTCTTCTTAAAAAAGTTTCCCATCCGTGCTATAATCCGGTCATGACATACAATGAAGCTTTTGATTTTTACCAAAACGCGGGAAAATTCCGCCATGAACCAACGCTCGAGCGCATGAAAATGTTGTGCCGCACACTGGGCGACCCGCAGCATTCGCTGCACTTTGTCCACATCGCCGGAACGAACGGCAAAGGAAGCTGTGCCGCCATGCTGGAGGCCATGTGCCGCGCATCCGGGATGAAAACGGGGCTTTTCACCTCCCCCGATCTGGTCGATTTTTCAGAGCGCGTGCGAGTGGATAAAGTTAACATAACTCATGACGATATTGCCCGTCTGACCGAGCGTATTCAAGCCGCTGCCGAAGCACTGCCGTCGCTCAGCTTTTTCGAGCTGGTCACAGCGCTTGGACTTTTATACTTTGCCGAGCAGGACTGCGACATCGTGATCATAGAGTGCGGTCTCGGCGGACGCTATGACGCGACAAATGTGATCGAAACGCCTGAAATATCAGTCATTATGCCCATTGGCTACGATCATACCGCCGTGCTCGGCAGCACGCTTTCGCAGATCGCCGGAGAAAAGGCCGGCATCGTTAAGCCACGCCGCCCTGTTGTCTGCGCCCGTCAGGAAGCGGAGGCGCTCGCCGTCATTCAGGAGACCTGCCATAGGCGGAGCGCGCCGCTTCATGTAGTTGACATAAATTATATCACTTCCCTTTCCGATTCACTGGATGGACAACGCTTCCGCTATCGGGAACGGACGCTTCGCATCCCCCTGCTCGGCGCGCATCAACTGGAAAACGCGGCAGCGGCGATCGAGTGCGCACAGCTTCTCGGATTGAGTGACGATGCCATACGCGAGGGACTTTCCGCCGCCCATTGGCCCTGCCGTCTGGAAGTGATCGAGCGCGAGCCGCCTTTTATCCTCGACGGGGCCCACAATCCCCATGGTGCGGCCGCTTTGGCAAAAGGATTGCGGCACTACTTCCCCAACGCGCGATTTTGTTTTATAATAGGGTGCATGGCAGATAAAGACGCGGACGGCATTTTGGCCGAACTGCTGCCATTGGCGGAGCAAATCTGCTGCGTTGCCCCGAACAGCGACCGCGCGCTGAGCGCCGCCGAACTTGCCGCAAGGATAAAAGATATTCCGGCCCTCCCCTGCGCCTCGGCCACCGAGGCCATCGAGCAGGCGCGCAAGACACGGCTGCCCGTTTGCGTATGCGGTTCGTTATATCTGACCGGCGCAATTCGGGAACAAGTGAATAAATTATAAATTTTTTAATATAAATTTCTTTATGCTATTGCACGCGGCTAAAGAGTGTGGTATGCTTTGCGCGTCCACATCGGAAGCTGCTCCTGTTTTTACAAGGAGGAACTGCCCATGCTGAACTACTGCGAATACGATCTGACCGCGTTTACGAACGCGCTCGCGTCCGGCGCGCCCACGCCCGGAGGCGGCGGTGCCGCCGCGCTGACCGGCGCTTTGGCCGCCGCACTGGGCGGGATGGTATGCTCGCTGACGGAGGGAAAGGCCCGCTATGCGGCCTACCGCGCGGATTTTGACCGACTGGCCGGGGAACTTTCCGCGCTTCGCGGGGAGCTTTTGGCCCTTGTGGAGGCCGACGCCCGCGCATTCGAACCGCTCAGCCGCGCGTATTCCATCGCCAGGGACGATCCCATGCGGGCGGAAACGATGGAAAGTGCCCTGCGCACCGCCGCCGAGCCGCCCATGGCCATGCTGCGTGCGTGTGCCCGCGGCGCTCAGCTCACGGCGGAACTCGTCGAGTTCGATCCCCTGCCCGCCGCGACCGACGCGGGCTGTGCCGCTGCCCTGTTCGGCGCGGGACTTGACTGTGCGGCGCTGAATCTGCGCGTGAACACCAAAAGCATGGCCGACCGCGCCTGTGCCGAGGCGATGAACGCGGAATGCGACCGGCTTTTGGCGCAGTATAAGCCCATGGCCGCGCGCAGCTTTGCGAAGATCATGGAGGTGCTGTGATGGAAACAAAGCTCCTCTATGGCGCGCCCGTGGCCGAGGCGCTCAACCGGAAAACCGCCGCCATGGTCGAATCACTGGCCGCGCGGCGCATCACGCCCTGCCTTGCGCTTGTGCGCGTGGGCGATAAGGGCGAGGATATTTCCTATGAAGCAAGCCTTATCAAGCTTGGCCGCGCCGCCGGTATCGACGTGCGCACGACCGTGTTTTCGGCGGAGGTAGACGAACAGACCGTGCTTGACAAGCTCGGCGATCTGAGCGGAAACGACAGCATCCACGGCATTTTGCCGCTGCTGCCGCTGCCGGAGGCTATCCATACCGATCTTGTACGCCGCGCCATCGCTCCGGAAAAGGATGTGGACGGCGTGACCGAGGCATCCCTTGCCGCCCTGCTCACGGGCAGCGGACGCGGCTTTGCCCCCTGCACGGCGGAGGCCGTGGTGGCCGTTTTGAAGTTTTATAACATCCCGCTCGCGGGCAAAAATATCGCCGTTTTGGGTCGCTCCACCGTGGTGGGCAAGCCTGCGGCGCTGCTGCTTGCGCGCGAGAATGCGACCGTGACGCTTTGCCACAGCCGCACGGAAAACGAGCAGGAGATCTGCCGCCGCGCGGATATCATCGTGGCCGCCATGGGCCAGACCGGACACATTGGCGCAGAGTTTTTCAATGGCAGACAGATCATCATCGACGCCGGCACCAATGTCCTTGCGGACGGGTCGCTGTGCGGCGATGTGGATCTCCGTGCGGCCAAGGGCCGTGTGAAGGCGATCACGCCGGTTCCCGGAGGACTGGGCGCTGTTACGAGCGCCGTTCTGATAAATCATGTAGTGGAGGTTGCTGTGCGTAGCCTCCCGTGAGGAGGTCATGCGCAAGTGAAGGATCTATTCGAAAAGTGCGACCGCTATACCATGGCAAACGAGTTCAAAGCCATGGGGCTGTTCCCCTACTTCCGCCCGCTCGATTCCCGCCAGGACACGGAGGTCATCATGGAGGGCCAGCGCCGCATCATGCTGGGGTCGAACAACTATCTTGGCCTGACGGTCAATCCCCGCGTGATGCGCTCGGAGATGGACGCCGTGGAAGCCTATGGCACCGGCTGCTCCGGCTCGCGCTTTCTAAACGGCACGCTGCAGCTGCATTTGGCGTTTGAAGAAGCGCTCAAAAACTTTCTCGGGCAGGAGGATATTCTCACCTTCGGCACCGGCTTTCAGGCCAATCTCGGCGCGATCAGCTGCATTGCCGGCAAGGGCGACTATATCATCTGTGACCGCGAAAACCACGCCAGCATCTACGACGGCTGCCGCCTGTCCTATGCCAAAATGCTGCGCTACAAGCACGCGGACATGGCTCATCTGGAACGGCTTTTGAAGGAAGTTCCGGAGGAATCCGGCTGTCTGATCGTGACGGACGGTGTGTTCTCCATGGGCGGCGATATCGCGAAGCTGCCGGACATCGTGACTTTGGCGCAAAAATACGGCGCAAAGGTCATGGTGGACGATGCGCACGCACTGGGCGTGCTGGGCAAGGGCGGCCGCGGTACGGCCAGCCATTTCGGCCTTGAAAACGAGGTCGATATGACCGTTGGCACATTCTCGAAATCCCTCGCCTCGCTGGGCGGTTTCGTGGCCGGCAGCCACCGCGCCGTGGATTACATCCGCCACAACTCCCGCCCCTATATCTTCTCGGCCTCCATGCCGCCGGCCAACGTGGCCGCGGCTCACGCGGCACTGAATGAGCTGATCGCGCATCCGGAGCTGGTCGATCAATTGCAGCACATCTCCGCCTATATGCGCGAAAAACTGCTCGGCCGCAATGTGAAGATCATCGTGTCCCAAACGCCCATCATCCCTATCTATACCTATGAACCTCTGCCCACGCTTCAGATCAGCAGTGAGCTGTTCGAGCAGGGCGTGTATGTAAATTCCACGCTGCCGCCCGCCTGCGCGCCGCATGAATGTCTGCTGCGGTGCAGTTTGATGGCCAGCCACACCGAGGCGCTCGTGGACGAGGCTGTGGATATCCTCTGCGCGGTTTTGAAGCGCCACGAGCTATGCTGACCGCCATCGTAACGGGCGGTTCATCCGGCATTGGGTGCGCCTGTGCCGCGGCGCTTGCCGCCCAGGGATGCCGCGTGTATGAGATCAGCCGCCACGAAAAGCCGCAGAGCAATGTTTCGCATATCACCGCCGACGTGACGGATGAGGCCGCGATGCTCTCGGCCGCCGCCGAGGTTTATGCACAAAGCGGGCACATCGATATTCTCGTCTGCTGCGCGGGTTACGGCATATCCGGCGCGGTGGAGTTTACCGCATTGGAGGACGCGAAGCGCCAGCTGGATGTGAACTTTTTCGGCACCGTGAACGCCGTGAAGGCCGTGCTGCCCTATATGCGCGAAGCCGGACGCGGCCGCATCGTTTGCACAAGCTCCGTGGCCGGAGCCATCCCCATCCCGTTTCAGACCTATTATTCCGTTTCCAAGGCCGCCATCAATGCCTATATCCGCGCTCTGCGCTGTGAGATAAAGCCGTTTGGCATTACCGCCTGCGCCGTGATGCCGGGCGATATCAACACCGGCTTCACCGCCGCACGCGAGAAGTCCCCCGCCGGTGACGCGGAATATCAGGGCCGCATCGCCCGCTCGGTAGCCGGAATGGAAAAGGACGAGCGAAACGGCGGAACGCCCGACGCGGCGGGACGCTTCCTCGCCAAGCGAGCTATGCAGCGGTCAGTAAAACCGCTTTACACCATCGGACTTAAATACCAGCTTTTCAATGCGCTTGCCGCGCTCATGCCAAAGCGACTTCTCGGCTGGTGCGTGTATCAGCTTTACGCCAAATGAAAAAAACGACCTCCGTGCGTTCGTTCTGCACGGAGGTCGATCTTATTTCAGGCATAGCCGTTGTTTGCAAGTTTCCACAGGCCGAAAAGGCCGCGGGAAAACGTGAACTGATAGCGCGTATAGTGGCTGTTTGGATTGAGCGCGCCCTCCTCGCCGCCGGAGGCGTCAACATCAAAGGCAGCAAGGATCGTGATCTCGTCTTTTGAGGAACGAGTCTCGGAATAGGCGAGTTCCGTGAGCGTGCAGCCGCCGAAATGACGGGCAAAAACCCGTCTGGCCGCGCGTATGGCGGCGTTTATCTCGCCGTCCGAATGGATTTCCGACGGCTCCCACGGCTCGACCACGGCGTTTTTCACATCCCCGCAGCCGACAAGGGCCAGCAACGACAGCAGGCACAAAAGCAGCCCCAGCGCCCGCTTCATTTGCTCAGTTCCTCCTTCAGCATATCCTCCAGTGACCGCGTGGAAGTCGGCTGCGCCGTTTTTTCCGTCCGGACGCCCAGAGAAGCAGCCAGCTCCGCTTCCGGCGACGAGGACGAGGCGCTGCTCACCGGTTTATCCGCCGGTTTCTCCATCGGCTTCTCTGCCGGCTTATCCACCGGCTGCTGTGACGGTCTCTGCGCCAGTCTTATCTTTGTCCTGGCCATCATTTCCCTCATCAAGCGAGTGGCGAAGTCGTTTATCGGCTCTGAGATCAACGTGTCCACCAGTTTATCCAGCGGTGCATCCGCCACGGTTTCGCCCGGCTTTCTGCCCGCCCGTTCGTCCGACATCTCACCCATGCGGCGCAGATCGCTTTCATCCATACTGAAAAGCACTTTTCGGGCCTGCTCGTGCGTGTCACTCGTTTGCGCCCGCTCAAACCAGGCCTTGTGCCACTGCTCGCTTTGCTCCTTTTGCCACGCGCGGAAGCGCTTGTTGTCTTCCATCACGCGCTTATACTCCTCCGACTCCCAAAGCGCCCACAGATCCCGGCACGCCTGCTCGCCGGCTGCGACCATCTTGCGGCTGATCCAAGGCTCATCCAGCGACAGCAGCCCCTCCAGAAAATAGCGTCCGATGTAACCGCAGAAGGCAAGCCCCGCAAGGCCAAGGACAAACATGGCGTTTGATATGCTCAGCAGCCACTGGATGCCCATAAGAAGCATGAACAGAAGCGTGGGGATAAACACCAGCGCCGCCACCACGGTGCTCTCGGAATCCACCGCAGTATACAGCCAATCCTTCAAAATGGTCAGATCCAGCCCCGCAAAGCGCGACAGCAGGATCAGCGCGATATAGATCCCCGCAAGGACCCACGCCTGTCTTGCAATGATGTGCTTGAAACGATTCTTTCTTACGTCTTTTTTGTCGTAGATCCTTGTTTTTTTGATCTCTGCTTCGCGCGCGTCCATCTCCCTCTTTTCCGGCAGATCGACCACGTGGCTCTGGTTGCGATACACCCGCTGGTCGCTTTCGCGCTCGAAGAGATACCGTCCGTCTTTATATTTTACGGCATAGTCCGATCCAAAATAATCAAAATGAATGTCTGTGTCTTCCTTTTCGTCCCCCTTATATGTGCTGAGTATCAAACTGGAGGCGGAATACGAGCTCGGCCAGCAGTCGATCACGCCTTGATTCTCCGCGATATACAGCTGCATACTCGCATCGACATCCTCGCGAATGTTGCTCATCACGCGGTTGAGCACTTTGCAGTCTTCGCTCGATTCGGTATATTTTATTCGATTGTTATGCGCGACCCATGTGGGCGCATGACGCTCCATGGCCTGCTCCACCGCATCCATGTAAGCGAAGCCGAAGCCCTGTCCGCGCGCCTTGGCCTTGCGAAGCAGGGTTTCACGATTGGCACCATTGCCTTCTGCAATATCGCGGCGGTAATCGCTCGCCGTATAGCGCGCAACACTGCCGTCCGGGAGCTGAAGTTTCCTGTTCATGTCTATCAAATCGATCTCTCCTTCTCTATCTTATCCTATTTCTGCTCAGGGCCGGAAGCCGCCGGGGCCACCGCCGGGGCCACCGCCGGGGCCGCCCCAACGCTGGGCAACGGCCGTGGTGAGCCATTCCGACTGCGTAAAGGGCACCGAGGAGCCGCAGGTGAGCGTATAGCTTTCGCCCTGCATAAGGCCGGCATAGGCGATGAGCAGCGAATAAAACTCGGTGTTCGGCGTGAGCGCAAATACGGTTTCGCCCGCCGCATTCGCCAGCGATACGGTCTGCCCCGCCGCAATGGCCGAATCCGCGCGGTAATACACGGCGTTCACGCCGCCATCGCGCGAGAGGATGGAAGATTCAAAGTCGCCGCACAGGAACATCGTCCCGCCGGAAACGACGCTGTCCGCCGCTTTCAGAGGCGTATCCTCCGCGGAAAGCGCACGAAGGAAGACCGCGCCGTCCGTCATGGCGAATGCCCCGTCCGAGCGCACACAGCAAGGCGCAATGGCATACAACGAGCCGCCGCTGATCGTCACAGAGCAATCCGCCGCCGTGACGCCGGAGTCAATATCGCCCATCGTGGCCGCGAGAGCGTTATCCTCCGCCGCAATGGAAACCGCACCGCCGGACAGAACGACCACCGGCGCATCCAGTCCCTCGCGGCAGTCCGCGACCGCCACATCGCCGCCGGAGACCTCCACCCCGAGAAGTGCGGAGATCGCGTCCCCCTTGCAATCAACGGATACGCTGCCGGAGGCCATGGAAACACAGCCCTTGGAACTGGAAATACCGTCATCGCCGCAAGCGATGGCAAGCGTCGCGCCGTTTATACCGACGCCGTCCGCCGCCTTCACGCCATCCAGCACCGCCGTGGCGTTTATATCGCCGCCGGCGAGATAGATCGCGTCGCGGCTGTGGATGGCGGTGTCGTAGCCGCCCGTGATCGTGAGCGCACCGGAGCCGGACAGGGCCAGATCATCCGCGCTGTAAAGCGCCGCGTCCGGCTGTTTGAGTTCGGCCTGCCCGTCCGCGCCGATCACCGTGGCATAGGCGCTGCCATCGGACAGGGAATTCTGCGAACCCTCGGCCAGATATACAAGCGTTCCGAGGGACTGACGAACATAGATCGCAGGCCCACTCGAGCAGTGGATCGATGCGCCGTCAAGGATGAGATACACTTCCCCATCGATCTCGCAGTCGATCGTGACACAGCCGTCATCCAGCGCGCCGAAGAGGACATAGGTGCCCGGATAGGCAATGGTCACGCCGCCCGCCGAAGCGGCCGCGCCCGCGCCCTGTATCGCCGCGTGGTCGCCCTTGAGGGCAATGACCGTGGCCCCCTGCGCCTCCGGCACCCGCTCCCACAGCGGGATATCCGCCGCCGGTGTTGGCACGGGCGCTGTCTCCGCCGCAGTATCCTGCGGCTGCAAGCGCTCGACCAGCGCCGACACGCCCAGCAGCAGCGCCAGCACCAGCGCAAAGGCGAGAATTTTAAGCAGTGTTTTTTTCATCGGGTCATAGCCCTCCATATCGTGGTCGCTTGGCATACGAATATGACAGCGCGCGAATGTTTCCATTTACAACAAGATATTGTATCATAAATCGAAGTGGCTGTGAATGGAAATTTGCATTTTCCCCCGCCGCACAAGCCGCGAAACGGGCATTTACCCCCATTGTTCATAATTTGTTCATCATTTGGAAGCTGTAAAATGATACTTTGTTAATGTTATGCAAAAAGCCGAAAAGATACAAATGCGTCACGAGCTGAAATACCCGCTCGGACGCGGTGAATACGAAGCGCTGCGGCGGCGCTGTGCGCTGGTGATGGAGCGCGACCGTCATGTGGACGCCGACGGCGGCTACAGCATCGAAAGCCTGTATTTCGACGATCTGGCCGATTCCGCGCTTTTGGCCAACTACGCCGGTCTCTCCTTCCGCGAAAAATTCCGCATCCGGCGCTATGGCGGCAACAACGCCACGCTGC
>CAYLSA010000048.1:0-3388 GCA_964386575.1 uncultured Oscillospiraceae bacterium
ACCGCGCCGCGAACCGTTTCCTCATCGGAGGAATACTGCTCGGCGATCTTCTTGTATTCCTCGTTGATCTCGTCTTCCGTGACCTCGATGTTCTCGACCTCAGCGATCTTGTCGACAAGGATCTGCAGACGGCAGCGCTTGTCAGCCTGCTCGCGCTGGCTCTCGCGGAAGGCGCGGATATCCTGGCCCATGTACTGCAGATACAGCTCAAGGCTCAGGCCCTGATACTGGAGGTTCTGGGCAAGCTCGTTGACGATGGTGTCGATCTGCTCCTCGACCATGGCCGCGGGGACCTCGACTTCCATGTTCTCGGTGGCCTTTTCCAGCAGAGCGGAGTGGAACTCGGAGTCCGCCTGCTCGTTCGCGTTTTTCTCCAGACGCTCGCGGATGGACTTTTTGTACTCGTCGAGCGTGTCGAACTCGGACACATCCTTGGCAAACTCGTCGTCAAGCGCGGGAAGTTGCTCTTCCTTGACCTCGGTGCACTTGACATGGAACACAGCGGCCTTGCCCGCCAGATTCTCCGCCTGATAATCCTCAGGGAAGGTGACGTTGATGTCCTTCTCCTCGCCGGCGGACATGCCCACGACCTGCTCTTCAAAGCCGGGGATGAACACCTTGGAGCCGAGCACGAGGTTGTGGCCCTCGCTCTTGCCGCCCTCGAAGGGAACGCCGTCCACGCTGCCCTCGAAGTCGATCACGGCGGTGTCGCCGTCCTTCGCGGGACGCTCCGCCGTCACGATGCGGCCGGCACGCTTGCGGGCGCGCTCGATCTCGGCATCGATCTGCTCCTCCGCGACCTCAGCAGAGGGACGAACGGCCTTCAGGCCCTTATACTCGCCGAGCTTGGCCTCCGGCCATTCCGCCGTGAGGAAGCCGAGCACGAGCTCTTTATCGTCGGAAACATCCATGCTGCGCATGGCGGGAGAGCCGACATTGCGGATCTTTTCTTCCTCAACGCCGAACTTGAAGGCGCCGGGGGCGAGCTCGTCGGCCGCGTCTTCATAGAAAACATCCTTGCCGTACATGCCCTCAATGACCATACGGGGGGCCTTGCCCTTGCGGAAACCCTGAACATAGATCTTGCTGCGGTTTTTCAGATAGGCGGACTGCAGAGCCTTTTCAAACTCCTCGGCGCCGATCACGACCTCGAAGGTCACGGTGGATTTTTCTTTTCTTTCTACGTTTCTGACTTGCATTCTGATTTACTCCTTCTGAATATTACACTAAATTTTATTATAACATAGTTGTTTTGCTTTTTCAATCCAGTATCTTCACGGGCTGAAAATCGACCGCATCCGCGCTGACGCAGCGAAACTGTATGCCATCGCTCGGGCCGTTGAAGGCGAGGCGCAGGCTGTCCGCGTGAAGATGGCCGCTTACGCACGCGCGCACCGCATACTGCCGCAAAAGCGACAGGATCGGCTCGCACAAATACGCGCCGTATTTTGGCGGATAATGCAGGAAAACGTATTTTTCCCGCTCCCCCGCTGCCTTGAGCGACGCCTCCAGGCGCATACACTCGCGTTCGATGAGCTTTTTGTCGTGCGCACCGCCGCGCTCTTCCTCGTAAAACCAGCCGCGTGTGCCGCAGATGGCGGCGTTTTCACCATAGGGAAAGCAGTTGTTGTGCAGGATCGAGATGGTCGATATTTCGTTTTTTTCAAAAAACGCCGTGGTTTTCGCGGCGCTCGCCCACCAATAGTCGTGGTTGCCTTTGAGGATGATCTTCTTTCCCGGCAGGGCCTCGATGAAGCGAAAATCCTCCGCCGATTGCTCGAGCGACATGCCCCAGCTTATATCGCCGCACAGAACACAAACATCGTCCTCCGACAACGTGGCGAAGCCGTCGCGCAGCTTTTGAACGTAATTTTTCCAGCGCCCGCCGAACACATCCATGGGCTTGTTCTGCCCGAAGGACAAGTGCAGGTCGCCAATGGCATATAGTGACATCGTATATTTCCCGTTTCCCGGCGCATACTAAGCGCGAGGTGATCATGATGGGTGATTGTGAATGCAGAAATTGTATCAGCGGCGTTTGCTGCAGCGTGGAGAGTTGTCAGTACCACAGCCTCAATAACGCCTGCACCGCGCCGCACATCGACGTCAAGGACAATAAGGCCAGCACGAAGAAAGACACCTTCTGCGGCACTTACCGTCCGTTGGACAGCGGCTGCTGCATGTAAGCCTTAGGGGGCGGTGCGCCGCCCTCTACATATTCAGGCGAGGAATTGACCCACGGCCTTTTCCATGTCCGCGCAGTCCACCACGCCGTCAAAGCGTACTTCGCGCTCCGCCAGACCGCAAAGCGGCGCAGGGGCTGCCACGCCGGTTTGCTGTTGAAGCGCATCCACCAGCGCGGGGCCATCCGCATCCGGCGCTGCATCCAGCGCGCGCAGAACTGCACCGCCGAATTTAAAGGGGCTGGCCGTGGACAAAACCGCCGCCGGCATGATCTCGCCGCTTTCCGCGCGGTAGTCATCCAAAACACGCATGGCCACCGCCGTGTGGGTATCCATCAGATAGCCGTCGCGCCACATCGCGCCGATGGTATCGAGCGTTTCCTGCCGCCCGCAGCAGCCGGCGGCGAAATCCTCGCGCAGGGCCGCAAGCGTTTCATCCTCGACCCGATAGCTGCCGTTTTCGGACAGCGACTGCATGAAATCGCGCGTTTTTTCCGCACCGCAGACATAATAGAGCAGGCGCTCGAGATTCGATGAAACGAGGATATCCATCGAGGGCGAATCCGTGAGATAGAACGGTCTCTTGGCATTATAAAGCCCGCTTTCGAAGAAATCCGTCAAAACGCGGTTTTCGTTCGAGGCGCAGATGAGTTTTCGGACGGGCAGGCCCATTTTCTTGGCAAACCATCCGGCAAGAATATCACCGAAGTTGCCCGTAGGCACACAGAAATCCATCTCCTCGCCCAGCTCGAATTCACCGCCCTCGGTCATATCGCAGTAGGCGGAGAAATAATACACGATCTGCGGCAGCAGACGGCCCCAGTTGATGGAGTTTGCCGAGGACAGGAAATATCCGCGCTTGTCAAGCTCCGCCGCAAAGGCTTCATCGGCGAAAATGCGCTTAACACCGGTCTGCGCATCGTCAAAGTTTCCGCGCACGGCCACCACATTCACGTTCTCCCCCATCTGCGTGATCATCTGGCGCTTTTGCACCTCGCTCACGCCGTTGGCCGGGTAAAAAACCATGATACGCGTGCCGGGCACATCGCGGAAGCCCTCCAGCGCCGCCTTGCCGGTGTCGCCGCTCGTGGCCACAAGGATGCAGACCGTGCGCTGCTCGCCGTTTTTGCGCAGCGAGGCCGTAAGCAGACGCGGCATGATCTGCAGCGCCATATCCTTAAATGCGCAGGTGGGCCCATGCCACA
>CAYLSA010000048.1:3488-10747 GCA_964386575.1 uncultured Oscillospiraceae bacterium
CGCGGCATGATCTGCAGCGCCATATCCTTAAATGCGCAGGTGGGCCCATGCCACAGCTCAAGGCAGCCCGTGAGCGGATCGAGCCACGCAAGCTTGGCGGGCTCGGCGCTGTCGAAGTTATCCGCATAGGATGCGTTCACGATGTCCGCAAGCTCCTCATCGGAAAACTCGTCCAGATACAGGCGCAATATCGCCTGGGCGCGGCCGCGGTAATCCATCTTTTTCAGGCGCGCGATAAAATCCGCGCCGATGTGCGGGATGGTCTCCGGCACGTATAGGCCGCCATCCGGCGCAAGACCGCGAACGATGGCCTGTGAGGCGGTGATCTTTTCCGCCGTGTTTCGAGTGCTGACGTATTTCATAGTCCGAATGCGTCCTCCATATGTCTGATATCGGGTCGTTCGGTCATAACGCCCTGCGGCGCGTAGACCTCCACCACGTCAAAACGCGGCTGTTTTCGCGTTGGATTATGGCTCAGCCAAAGCTCCGCCGCCGTAATGAGACGGCGCTGCTTGGTCGCCGTTACGAATTCCGCCGCCGTGGCAAAGGCATCGTTTTTGCGCGTTTTCACCTCGGCAAAGATGATATAGCGTCCCTTTTCGGCGATGATGTCGATCTCGCCCATGCGGCAGGAATAGTTCCGGCCAATGATCTTATAGCCCCTTTTTTTCAAAAACTCCGCCGCGGCATCCTCGCCCCAGCGACCGAGAAGCTTAGTGTTTACGGGCATAGTATTTCCTCAAAAAGCTCATGCGGTGGATCGGACAGGGGCCGAATTCATCGATGGCGGCATAGTGTGCTTTGGTGCCGTAACCTTTGTGTTTATCAAAGCCATACTGGGGGTATTCCTCCGCCGCCGCATACATCAGCCGGTCACGCGTGACCTTGGCCAAAATGGATGCCGCCGCGATGGAGGCACATTTGCCATCCCCGCCGATGACACTTTTGGCGTTCACCGCGATCGAACGCGTGGTGTTGCCGTCGATGAGCGCAAGCGCGGGCTGCGGGTCAAGCTGGGCAATGGCGCGGTTCATGGCCAGAAGCGCCGCGGAAAGGATATCCGTTTGCTCGATCTCCTCCACGGAAGCAAACGCGATACCATAGCTCACCGCCGAGGCGATCACCTGGTCATAAAGCGCCTCGCGCTTTTTCTCCGAAAGCTTTTTGGAATCGTCCAAGCCTTCGATCACAAGGCCCTGCGGCAAAATGACCGCCGCCGCACATACCGGCCCCGCCAAAGGGCCGCGACCGGCCTCGTCCACGCCGCACACCGGCTCAATACCGGCCGAAAGCTCGTTTTGCAGCGACCAAAGATCAATCGGGTCTTTCAAGGCTGATCCTCCCCAGCTTGCCGCCGCGGAATTCATCCAGCAGGATATTCGCCATGCGCTCGGTATCGAGCTCGCCGCCGGAGATCAAAAAGCCGCGCTTGCGCGCACACGCTTCAAGCAGCTCCCAGCCCTGCGCCTCGGGGGCAAGCTCGATCTTATAGCGTTCTGTGACCGCCTTGGGATAATACTGACGCAACAGCACCAGAAGATCGGCCGCAAGCTCCAGCGTGTCCACCACGAGGTCTTTCACCGCGCCCGTGAAAGCGAGGCGCTCGCCCACGGCGGGATCGTCAAAGCGGGGCCAGAGAATGCCCGGCGTGTCCAGAAGTTCGAGCTGTGTGTCCACAAATACCCACTGCTTGCCGCGCGTGACGCCCGGACGGTCGGAAGCGGCCGCCGCTTTGCGCCCGGAGACTTTGTTGATGAAGGTGGACTTGCCCACGTTCGGCACGCCTGCCACCATGGCACGCGTGGGGCCGGTCTTGCCCGTGAGCGCGCGAAGCTTTGCGGAAAACTCCTTCACACCGCGTCCGGAGCGGGCATCGCACTCCATAAACGGGATGTTATTCTTTTTATAATACTCGCGCCACTGCGCCGTGACCGCGGGGTCGGCCTGATCGGCACGGTTTAGGATGAGAAGGCGCGGCTTTCGTCCGGCAATGATGTCATCCAGATCGGGATTGCGGCTGGAATACGGGATGCGCGCATCCACGATCTCGCACACGGCGTCGACCAGTTTGAGGCTGTCGGCCATCATGCGCTCGGCTTTTTTCATGTGGCCGGGAAACCACTGTACGTTTGCCATAAATGCTCCTTAATTCAGTCGAAAATGTCCGTCGTGAACGCGCGGCCGATCTTATTGAGCGGCCACAGGCGCAGCACGACCTTGCCGATCACACAGCGCGTGTCCACGCAGCCGATGGCGAAATAGCGGCTGTCCTGGGAGTTGTTGCGGTTGTCGCCCATGACCCAGATGCAGCCCTCCGGCACATATACCGGGCCGGAAAAGCTCTCGCGCTCGTAGGTGAGCTCCTTGACATAGGGCTCGATGAGCGGCTCGCCGTCGATATACACGATGCCGGCCTCAAAATCGATGTCGATGGTCTGGCCGCCAACGGCGATAACGCGCTTGATGATGGGCTTTTGATCGTAGTTGTCCTTTTGCAGAACGACCACGTCGCCCTGTTTATAATCTCCGGCGAGGCGCGTTGTGATGACCTTATCGGCATTTTGGAAGGTATTCTCCATGGAGTGGCCCACCACGTCGATCACGCGGCCGAAGAAGGTGAAAAGCAAAATGCACGCAACCAGCGCCACGACCACGCACTGCACCCATTCGTAACATTCCTTTACGGGGTCAAATTCTTCCTCTGTTTTTTTCAGCTCCATGTTATCCCTCTTTTGCTCCATAGATCGCGCCCACCGCCGAAAGCGGCCACGCACGGAATACGACCTTGCCAAGGATGCATCGTGCATCCACACAGCCGATAAGCAACGAGCGGCTGTCCACGGAATTGTTGCGGTTGTCGCCAAGCAGGAACACGCATCCCGCCGGCACCTCGACCGGCTCTGTGAAATCGGCGGCACGGCGTGTGGGTTCGTAAATATAGTCCTCGCTCAGCGCCATTCCGTCGACATACACGACACCGGCGTCAAAATCGAACGACACCGTCTGCCCCGCCACGGCGATCACGCGCTTGACCAGCGGCTCGCTTTTGTAGCCCTCCACCCGCACGGCCACAATGTCGCCCGGCCGGAAATCCCGCGACAGGCGCGAGACGAGCAAGCCGTCGCCATCGGAAAGCGTGGGCTGCATGGAATCGCCGGGCATGGCGATCGGACGGAAGAAGAACGTGAACACGGCAATGCACAGCAAAAGCACGGCCACAAGGCACTGAAGCCATTCGTAGCTGTCGCTTCCGCCACGCGGCGGCGTCGTTCCTTTCCGTTTATTCATGCATACGCCCCCATTATCATTAACGACTCATTATACACCACAATGGCAAGCATTTGCAAGCATTGGATAAAAAGGCCGGATAAAAGAAAAAAGAGGCCGAAGCCTCTTTTTTCTTTATCTGTGATTTCAGATGCGCTCTTTGACCTTGGCAGCGCGGCCGACACGGCCACGGAGGTAGTAGAGCTTCGCACGCGCGACCTTGCCGCGGCGAACGGTCTCGACGGAGACGATCGTGGGAGAGTGGACCGGGAAAACCTTCTCGCAGCCAACGCCATAGGAGATGCGGCGGACCGTGATGGTTTCGTTGATGCCGCCGTGCTTCTTGGCGATGATGGTGCCCTCGAAGGCCTGGTTACGCTCGCGGTTGCCTTCCTTGATGCGCACAACGACACGCACGGTGTCGCCCACGTTCATCTCAGGCAGCTCGGGCTTCATGTACTTCTCGGTCAGAGCATTGATGAGATCCATAATAAAACCTTCCTTTAAGTGACGTTCATACCGTGGATAAAACATCGGCAGCGGACCGCCCTGATAATGCGCGCATGGCGCAAGCTATGGTATATTATCACAAAAGAAACACAATTGCAAGCGTTTTTCAGAAAAATTCCTGCATATCCGCAAGATACGCCTTCACGCGCTCAAAACGATAGTATTCCGGCGCGTTTTCGCCCAGTGCGGATACGAAAAGTTCCGGACTGACCGTCGGCTCCTGCGCGGATAGGATAACGCGCACATTCACGCAGCCGTCGCCATCGGTAAACTCCGCCGCGCGGATGCTGGGGGCCAGGTCCTCCTCCCGCTCGCCGCGCTTGGTGCGCCGCGTGACGATGATCTCGCTTTGCTTGTAAAACTCGTTATAAAACGCGGCATCGCGCCCGCCGGTGAAGCGGCCTTTGAGCTCGATCCATTTCAGCTGCGCGCCCTTCGTTTCGGCCGGCCACACGGCCAGCGCCTCGATGTCCTCCGGCATGGCCGCGTTTAAGCGCGCCGGAATGGTATCGAGCGGCACATCCTCCGTCAGCCAAAAGTCCAGATATTCGCAGCGGCTCGCCGTGCCAACGGACAGCGGCAGGACGATGGAAATGCGCGCATGGGGGTTAAAGCCCTCGGAATAGCGCAGCGGCAGCCCCGCGCGGAAGAACACGCGCTGAAGCGTGCGCATGAGATCGAGATGCGAGATATACACGGCGCGGCCGGTTTTGGTAAATTTCAGTCGCAGCTTATCCACAGCGCGCGCCTCCCTTCAGCAGTGCCGCCGCACCGCAGGCCGAGCACTTCGCGCGGCAGTCGGGCGAAAGCTGTGCTTTGTGGGCCATCTCCCACTCGTGCTCCAAATGCGCCCGCCGCACGCCGACGTCCATATGCTCCCAGGGCAAAAGCTCGTCCAGCGGCCGCTCACGCGAGGCGTAGAAGCCGATATCGAGACCGCATTCGCGGAAGGCATCCAGCCAGCGCTGCAAGCTGAAATATTCGCTCCATCCTTCCAGCCGTCCGCCGTTTTTCCAAACCGTTTCGATCACGGCGCCCATCCGCCGGTCGCCGCGGGCCAGCGCCGCCTCGACCAGGCTGGTGTCGGCATCGTGCCAGTTGTAGGTGATGGCCTTGGGCGTGAGCGCATCGGACAGAAGATGCACGCGCCGCAGGTATTCCTCGCCGCTGATCTGTCCGGCCCACTGGAAGGGCGTGTGCGGCTTGGGGATGAAGTCGGAGGTGGAAACCGTGATGCGCACGCCGCGGGATTTATTCGCAGCGTTTTGCTTCCATGTCCACAAAACTTTTTTGGCAAGTTCCGCGATGCCGAGAACGTCCTCATCCGTTTCCGTGGGCAGACCGAGCATGAAATAAAGCTTCACGCCGTTCCATCCGCCGGAAAACGCCACACGGCAGGATTCCAGAAGATCTTCCTCGCGCACGTTTTTATTGATGGCATCGCGCAGGCGCTGACTGCCCGCCTCCGGCGCGAAAGTCAGGCCGCTTTTTCGCACCTTCTGCACGCGGCTCATGATGTCCAGCGAGAAGTTATCCGCCCGCAAACTCGGCAGCGAAAGCGAGATATCGCGCGGCTGGCAATACTCCAAAAGTCCATCGCAAAGTTCGGACAGACCGGGATAATCGCTCGTGGAAAGGCTGGACAGATTCAATTCCTGATAGCCGGAATCGGCCAGTGCCGCCTTGCCCAGCTCCAGCGCCTTTTCCACACTGCGGTTGCGAACAGGACGGTAGGTATACCCCGCCTGGCAGAAGCGGCAGCCGCGGATGCAGCCACGGAACAGCTCCAGCGAAATGCGGTCATGCACGATCTCCGTCGAGGGCACGATGGGCTTGGTGGGATAGAAAGCCGCGTCCATGTCCTCGATGATGCGTTTGCGCACCTTGGCAGGCGCGCCGTTTGTCGGTGTGAGGCTTTTGAGCGTTCCATCGGAGTTATACTCGATGTTATACAGCGAGGGAACATACACGCCCTCGATCTGCGCCGCCTTGCGCAAAAATTCCGGTTTGCTCCATCCGGCACGTTTGGCCTCGCGATAAAGCTCCACGAGTTCCTTATCCAGCGCCTCGCCCTCGCCCAAGAAGCACAGGTCGAAGAAATCGGCCATCGGCTCGATGTTGCAAACGCAGGTGCCGCCGCACACCACCAGCGGCGAAAGCGCCGTTCGCTCAGTCGCATGGATGGGCACGCCGCCCATATCCAGCATATCGAGCGCCGTGGTGTAGGCCATCTCATAGCCAAAGGAGAAGCCGATGATGTCGAAATCGCTCAGCGCGTCGCCGGATTCAAGCGCCCAAAGCGGAATGGAGGCCTTTCTCATCTCCTCCGCCATGTCGCCCCAGGGGGCAAACACGCGCTCGCACCACACGCCGTCCATCTCGTTGAGCGCGCCATATAAAATGCGCATCCCGAGATTGGACATACCGATCTCATAGGCATCCGGGAAGCACAGCGCAAAGCGCACATCCACCGAGGCCTTGTCCTTCACGATCTGGTTGTATTCCCCGCCGGTATAGCGGGCCGGACGCTGCACCCGCCGCAGCAGGGCGTCCATTTTATCTGTCATTTCCATAAAGGGTATTTTACCGCAAGGATGGGAAATTGACAAGTGCCGCGAGATAAATCCCCGCCGCGACAGCCGCCAAAGAGCGCATCGTGACCCCCAAAGCCATGATACCGGCCGCGCAAACGCAGCCGGACACACGCAAAATGACATCCGCCGCACGCGGCGAAACCGCATTTTCGATCAGCAGCCACGCAATTCGCCCGCCGTCGAGCGGCAACGCCGGCATGAGATTGAATCCCGTGGCCAAAAGGGCGGCCGCCGCCGTGTAATGGGCAAAGGGCGTTGCTACGGCAAGTCCCACCAGTGCCACGATCAGTCCCGCAAGCGGCCCCATGGCCAGCACGATCAGTTCCTCGCTTGACGAGAGCAATCCCCCACATTCCAGCACCGCTCCCCCGCCTCCAAGCCGCAGCCGGTCGATGCGCGCGCCGGTCATGTGCAGCGCCGCGATATGGCCCAGCTCATGCGCACTGTCCGCCAAAACTACAGCGCCCAAAAGCATCCCACCGCCCAGATAATACAGCGCCGCCGCCACGAGCGCAAAGCCCGGACTGATATGCAGCCGCAGACGTATCCGGAGCCTGTCCGCGCCCGAACGCGGCGATTTTTCGCCCGCCATAGCATCACCCCGAAAAAGAATATTTGCAAAAAGCGAAAATTATGCTTGCTTTGTCCGCGTTTCGGTGTTATAATTTCAAGGCTTGCAGGCCATGCAGGTGTAGTTCAATGGCAGAACATCAGCTTCCCAAGCTGAATACGAGGGTTCGATTCCCTTCACCTGCTCCAACCCATCTGCTCGGCAATCAAAAAGAATATCGGGGTGTAGCGCAGTTGGTAGCGCGCTTGGTTCGGGACCAAGAGGCCGGGTGTTCAAGTCACCTCACTCCGACCACACAGCAGTGTCTGTTATACGCA
>CAYLSA010000049.1:0-2313 GCA_964386575.1 uncultured Oscillospiraceae bacterium
CCAAAACCGGCCCGACGCTCTGGGCGCTTGGCGTGTTCGCCGTGGCGCTGAATGTCTACGGCGTGTTTTATATGCTGGAGTGATTTCCATATATTTTTCGTGGACAAGGCCGCGAAAAGCGCATATACTATCCCTGCAGAAAGAGATACCGCACATCCCCACCCTGAAAGGCAGAGCATCCGCTCTGCCTTCTTTTTTGGCCGCTTGCAATTTGGAATACTATCGGCTATACTATATATTTGATTAAGTATCGACTATAATACACAATATTTCGTGAATCGGGAGGAGTTTTCCCGCATGGCCAAACGCAAAACAGAGCAATACAGCAACGAGAGCATCGTGCTTCTCGAAGGCGCCGACCGCGTGCGCAAGCGCCCCGCCGTGATCTTCGGCTCGGACGGGTTGGACGGCTGCGAACATTCCGTTTTTGAGATCTTATCCAACTCCATCGACGAAGCCCGCGAGGGTCATGGCGATCTGATCACCATCACCCGCTTTGCCGACGGCTCCGTGAGCGTGGAGGATTTCGGGCGCGGCTGCCCCGTGGACTGGAACGCGAACGAAAAGCGCTACAACTGGGAGCTGGTGTACTGCGAGCTGTACGCCGGCGGCAAATACAAAAACAACGAGGGCGAAAGCTACGAATACTCGCTGGGTCTGAACGGTCTTGGCGCGTGCGCCACGCAGTACGCCTCGGAGTATATGGATGTGACCGTCTGGCGCGACGGCTTCCGCTACGATCTGCACTTTGAAAAGGGCGAGATCGCGGGCGAGATGAAAAAAGCCCCCGCCGACCGCAAGAAAACCGGCACCACCCACCACTGGAAGCCCGACCGCGAAGTGTTCACGGACACCGATATCCCCGTGGACTGGTTCCGCGAAACGCTGCGGCGGCAGGCCGTTGTGAACGCGGGTGTCACATTCCGTCTTCGCATCCAGAATGGCCGCGGCTTTGAAACGGAGGACTATGTTTATGAAAACGGCATCCTCGACTACGTTTCGGAGCTGGCCGGCGAAACGCCGCTGACCGCGCCGGTATTCGTCGAAACCGAGCGCCGCGGCCGCGACCGGGCGGACAAGCCCGAATATAAGGTCCGCCTTTCGGCCAGCTTCTGCTTCTCGCGCGAGGTGCAGCGCATCGAGTATTACCACAACTCCTCGTGGCTGGAGCATGGCGGCGCACCGGAAAAAGCGGCGAAGCTGGGCTTCGTATACGCCATCGACGCGTATATCAAGAAGATCGGCAAATACCAGAAAAACGAATCGAAGATCTCCTTCCAGGACGTGCAGGACTGTCTCGTTCTGGTGACGAACTGCTTCTCCACCCAGACGAGCTACGAAAACCAGACCAAAAAGGCCATCACCAACCGCTTCATCCAGGAGGCCATGACCGACTTTTTCAAAGAGCGGCTGGAGATCTGGTGCATCGAGCACAAAGCCGAGGCCGACCGCATGGCCGATCAGGTGCTCGTGAACAAGCGCTCGCGCGAACAGGCCGAACGCACCCGTCTGAACATCAAGAAAAAGCTCACCGGCTCCATGGACGTGGTCAGCCGCGTGGAAAAATTCGTGGACTGCCGCTCCAAAGATCCCGACGAGCGCGAGATCTACATCGTGGAGGGCGACTCCGCGCTGGGAAGCTGCCAATTGAGCCGAAATGCGGCGTTTCAGGGCTTGATGCCCGTGCGCGGCAAGATCCTCAACTGCCTCAAAGCCGATTATCCCCGCATTTTCAAAAGCGACGTCATCACCGACCTGCTCAAGGTCCTCGGCTGCGGCGTGGAAGTGCAGAACAAGGCCAGCAAGGACTTAAACGCCTTCGATCTCGGCTCGCTGCGCTGGAACAAGGTCATCATCTGCACCGATGCCGATGTGGACGGCTATCAGATCCGCACACTTATTCTCACGATGCTGTGGCGGCTGACACCCACGCTCATCCGCGAGGGCTATGTTTACATCGCGGAAACGCCGCTGTATGAGCTGACGTGCAAGGGCAAGACCTGGTTTGCCTATGACGAGCGGGAAAAGACCGACATCATCGAATCGTTCGGCGGCGCGAAATTCACCGTGCAGCGCTCCAAGGGCCTGGGCGAGAACGATCCGGACATGATGTGGCTTACGACCATGAGCCCTGAAACGCGGCGGCTGATCCGCGTGATGCCGGAGGATGCCGAGGAAACGGCGCGCGTGTTCGATCTGCTGCTGGGCGACGATCTGGCCGGACGCAAGGCCCATATCGCCAGCGAGGGCGGCCGGTATCTGGATATGCTGGATATTTCATGAGGTTAGAGTATGGCTAAGAAAAAGGAAATT
>CAYLSA010000049.1:2413-10704 GCA_964386575.1 uncultured Oscillospiraceae bacterium
TCTGGATATGCTGGATATTTCATGAGGTTAGAGTATGGCTAAGAAAAAGGAAATTACCGCGCCCGTCCGGCGGGGCGACCCGAATGTGATGGGGCTGCGCGGGCAAACGGTGGAACAGCCGATCACGGAAACGCTCGAGATGAACTACATGCCCTATGCCATGTCGGTCATCGTTTCGCGCGCCATCCCGGAGATCGACGGCTTCAAGCCCAGCCACCGCAAATTATTATATTGTATGTACAAAATGGGGCTGCTGAACGGCGCGCGCACCAAGTCGGCCAACATCGTCGGCTCCACCATGCGCTACAACCCCCACGGCGACGCCGCTATTTATGAGACCATGGTTCGTCTGTCCAGCGGCAACGAATCGCTGCTCACGCCGTTTGTGGACTCCAAGGGCAACTTTGGCAAGGTTTATTCGCGAAACATGGCCTATGCTGCCAGCCGCTATACCGAGGCCAAGCTTTCCCCCATCTGCGCAGAGCTGTTTCGCGACATCGACAAGGACACCGTGGATTTCGTGCCGAACTACGATAACTCCACCACGGAGCCAACGCTCCTGCCCACCACGTTTCCGAACGTGCTGGTGTCGTCAAACCTCGGCATCGCCGTTGGCATGGCCAGTCAGATCTGCGGCTTTAATTTAAGCGAGGTCTGCCAAACGACCATCGAATACCTGAAAAACCCCGACTGCGACCTTCTGGCCACGCTGCCCGCGCCGGATTTCCCCACCGGCGGCGAGATCGTTTACGATGTGAGCAAAATGGCGGAGATCTACCGCACGGGCCGCGGCTCGTTCCCGGTTCGCGCGCGCTGGCGCTATGTGGAAAAAGAGCACATCATCGAGGTGTTCGAGATCCCCTACACCACCACCACCGAGGCCATCATCGACAAATGCCGCGAGCTCATCAAGGACGGCAAGCTGCGCGAGATCGCGGATATGCGCGACGAGACCGATCTGGGCGGCCTCAAGATCGCCATCGATATCAAGCGCGGCACCGATCCGGAAAAGCTCATGGCAAAGCTGTTTAAGCTCACGCCGCTGCAGGACAACTTCCCCTGCAACTTCAACATCCTCATCGCGGGCTCCCCGCGCGTGATGGGCGTGCGCGAGATCTTGGAGGAGTGGTGTGCGTGGCGCATCGAGTGCGTGCATCGCCGCACCTATTTCGAGATGAGCCGCAAGCAGGAGAAGCTGCATCTGCTGGAGGGCTTGAAGAAGATCCTGCTCGATATCGACCGCGCCATCGCCATCATCCGCGAAACGGAAAGCGAATCGGACGTGGTGCCGAATTTGATGATCGGCTTCGGCATCGACGAAATTCAGGCCGAGTTCGTCGCGGAGATCAAGCTGCGCAACATCAACCGCGAATATATCCTCAAGCGCGTGGCCGAAACGGACGAACTGGCCGCGCAGATCGAGGACTTGGAGGACATCCTGCGCTCCAAGCGCCGCATCAAGAGCATCATCACGGATGAGCTGAAGCAAGTTTTAAAAAAATTCCCCGCGCCCCGCCGCACCGCGCTGGTCTATTCCGACGAGGTGGAGACCTACACGGAGGAGGACAGCGTGGAGGATTACCCCGTGCATCTGTTCCTGTCGCGCCACGGGTATTTCAAGAAGATCACGCCGCAGTCGCTGCGTATGTCCGCCGAGCAGAAATATAAAGAGGACGACAGCCCCTTCCAGTACTTCCAGACCACGAACGCCGCGGAAATGCTCGTCTTCACCGACCGCCAGCAGGTCTACAAGGCCCGCGTGAGCGATTTTGCCGATTCCAAGGCAAGCGTCCTGGGCGACTACCTGCCCACGAAGCTTGGCATGGAGGAGGGCGAGAGCGTGTTCTGCATGGTGCTGCCGGGCGACTGGACGGCCTCGCTGCTGCTGTTTTTCGCAAACGGCAAATGCGCGCGCATCCCGGTTTCCGCCTATGCCACGAAAACCAACCGCCGCCGTCTCACCGGCGCTTACAGCGACAAAAGCCCGCTGGTATCTCTGCTCACGCTCACGGAGGACGCGGAGATCGCCGCGGAATCCGACGAGGGCCGCTGCGTGATATTCTCCAGCGCCCAGCTTGCCCCCAAGCCCACGCGCACCACGCAGGGCGTGCAGGTGATGACGCTGAAAAAGCATCCGCTTTCCCGCGCGCGCTTTTTGTCCGAAACCAGCATTGCCAACCCCGCGCGCTACCGCGTGCGCAGTTTGCCCGCCGCCGGCGCCAAGCTCACGGACTCCGACCGCGGCGAGGAGCAGCTCAGTCTGCTTTGACAAACCGATAAACAACAGCCTGCAAGGAGGGCTTTGTTATGAAAAAGCTTACCGTCACCCGCGAAGATGCGCAAAGCGCGCTGATGGTCATTCTGGGCACCGCCATCAATGCCATTGGCTTTTCCTTCATCACCTACCCCAACTCCATCGTGGCCGGCGGCGTGACCGGCATCGCGCAGATCATCAACCACTTCACGGCGCTGCCCGTCGGCGCGGTGAGCATGGCCATGAACATCCCGCTGTTTATCATTGCGTGGCGGATGTTCGGGCTGCGGTTTCTGCTGCTGTCGCTTTTGGGCATGGTGTCGAGCAGCCTGTTCATCGACCTGTTCAATATGTTCGGCCTGTGCCTGACGGACGATCTGCTGCTCGCGGCCATCTTCGGCGGGCTGGTCAAAGGCTTCGGTTTGGGTCTGGTTTATAAAACCGGCGGCACCACCGGCGGCGCGGACATCGGCGCGCGTATGCTGCGCCGGAAGTATCCCTACATCAACTTCGGCACGCTCTCGCTTGCGCTGGATGCCGCCGTGGTGATCTGCTACGCGATCTCCATCGGCAAGCTCGACGCCGCGATGTATACCGTCATCACCATGTTCGTCAGCTCCCGCGTTGTCAATCTGGTGCTCTACGGCGCGATGAACTCGTCCGTTTGCTACATCATCACCATCAAGCCCCGCGAGATCGCCGAGGCCGTGGGCGAATCGCTCCACCGCGGCGCGACCTTGCTCAAGGCCGAGGGCGCCTACACCGGCGAGGAGCGCTTCGTGGTGCTGTGCGTCATCCGCCGCCGCGAGATCGCGGAGGTGAAGAAGATCATCCACCGCATCGACAGCCGCTCGTTCGTGATCGTGACGAGTTCGCACGAGATCTTCGGCAAAAACTTCTCCAACATCGCAAGCCAGGACTGAGGAGGCGCGGGCCATGGATTTTGAAAAACTGCAAAAAAACTTCGCGAAGAAGGGCTGCACCGTTTCGCATTTCCCCACCGCCGAGGCCGCCGCGCGCCACATCGCCGATGAGCTTGCGGGCATGACCGTGGGCATCGGCGGCAGCATGAGCGTGGACGAGGCGGGGCTTTACGACCTTCTGGCCAGGCGCAGCACCGTTTACTGGCATCTGCTCGAGAAAACGGACGAGGTCATGCTTGCCGCCTGCGAGGCTCCGGTTTATATCACCTCGGCCAACGCCGTGAGCGAGGACGGCTGCATCGTGAATATCGACGGCCGCGGCAACCGGCTGGCCGGAACGCTGCTGAAAAAAGACAAGGTGATCTTCCTTGTCGGCGCCAATAAGATCGCGCCCGATCTCACCGCCGCCATCGAGCGCGCGCGCAACGTGGCCGCGCCGAAAAACGCCGCGCGCCTGGGGTGCAAAACGCCCTGCGCCGTGACCGGCCACTGCCATGACTGCGCAAGCCCGGAGCGCATCTGCTCGGCGCTGCTCGTGTTCTGGCAAAAGCCCTTCTGGGCCAGGGAGCTGGAGCTGGTCGTGGTGGATGAAAACCTCGGCTACTGAAAGGAGCCTTTCAATGAAGCGACTTCTGGGTCTGCTTGCGGCGCTGGCACTGGTTTTAAGCTTCGCCGGATGCAGCGCGTTTGACCGCTCGGTATATGAGGTAACGGAATACTCCGCCGAAACCGAGGAGGCCACCGATGCCGGCGTTGGCTACATCTCCGACTATGCCGCGCTGCGCCGCGCGATCGTGTGGCTGGTTTCAGAGCATCAGGAATCGGCCGAGCTGCAATTTCAAAATTACGACGGCAACATCTCCCGCGACCTGTCGCAGGCGTGCTGGGAAGTGAAAAGCTCCACGCCGCTGGGCGCGTTTGCCGTGGATTATACCAGCTTCGATCTTTCCCGCATCGTGAGCTTCTATCAGGCGGATGTTTTCATCACCTATAAGCGCAGCGCCGAGCAGATGCAGGAACTGGAGCAACTGGGCGGACTGTCCGCCTTCCAGCGGCGGCTGGACGAGGCGCTCGCGGCCGGCGACCGCTATCTCGTTTTGCAGATGACCGCCGCCTCCCTCACGCCGGAGGTGGTTTCGGATTACGTCCGGCGCGCGTATTACGCCGATGCGCTGGCCTCGCCGGTGCTGCCGCAGGTGGAGGCCGATCTCTATCCCGACAGCGGCGTGGAGCGCATTGTGGAGATCTCGCTGGACTACGGCATGACGGACGAGGAGCTTGCCGCCATGCGGCAGGCGCTGCTCGACGCGTGCCAGGGCGCCGTGGACTCGCTCACCGGCGGCGCATCTTCCGAGCCCTCGGACGAACCGGAGGCCACCGGCGAGGTCGACGAACCTGCCGCCCTGCTTTCCGCCGCCGCGCGCTATCTTGCCGCCCACTGCCAATACGCAGCCGACGGCGGCCGCCTCGCCTACGACGCATGGGTCACGGGGCAAGCCGATTCCGAGGGTATGGCCATGGCCTTTCAGGCCCTTTGCGGCCAGCTGGGCTATGACTGCCGCACCGTGGCGGGCCGACTGGACAATGAGGAGCATTTCTGGAACATCGTGACCGTGGGCGGCGCGACCTACCATGTAGACATCACGGCGCTCGACGCGCTGTTTCTGACCGGCGACGACACCATGTGGGGCCGCTACTGGTGGGACACGGCGGTCTATCCCGCCTGTCCGGAGGATTATACGCTCGCGGACCCGGCCGCCGCCTCCGCCGAACCGGCCGCCATGCCGGATGGCGTGACACTTTCAAACTAAGGAGCGATCGCCATGGGCGATTTTCATGTCGTATCGGAATACAGCCCCGCCGGCGACCAGCCGCAGGCCATCGACACGCTCGCGCGCGGACTGGAAGCGGGCATCGGCGAGCAGGTCCTGCTTGGCGTGACCGGCTCGGGCAAAACCTATACCATGGCCAAGGTGATCGAGCGGCTCAACCGCCCCACGCTGGTGCTGGCGCACAACAAGACCCTTGCCGCGCAGCTTTGCAGCGAGTTCCGCGAGTTTTTCCCGGACAACGCCGTGGAATACTTCGTGTCCTACTACGACTACTACCAGCCCGAGGCCTATATCCCCCACACGGACTCGTTCATCGAAAAGGACGCCAGCATCAACGACGAGATCGACCGCCTGCGCCACAGCGCCACCAGCGCCCTGTTTGAGCGGCGGGATGTCATCATCGTTTCGTCCGTAAGCTGCATATACGGCCTTGGCGACCCCATCGACTACGCCAATCTCGTCATCTCGCTGCGGCCGGGCATGACCAAAAGCGTGGAGGAGCTCGGGCGCAAGCTCGTGGACATCCGCTACGAGCGCAACGACATCGCCTTCGAGCGAAACAAATTCCGCGTGCGCGGCGACACGGTGGAGATCTTCCCCGTCTATTCGCAGGATAAGGCCATCCGCGTGGAATTTTTCGGCGACGAGATCGACCGCATCTCGGAGATAAACGTCGTCACCGGTATGCCCACGCGCGTTTTGCAGCACGCAGCCATCTATCCGGCCAGCCACTATGTGACCACGAAGGAAAAAATGGACCGCGCCATCCGCGACATCCGCGAGGAGCTGGAACAGCGCGTTCAATATTTCGAGCAGAACAACAAACTGCTCGAAGCCCAGCGCATCCGCCAGAGAACCGAATACGACATCGAGATGATGCAGGAGCTCGGCTACTGCTCGGGCATCGAAAACTACTCGCGCATCGTGTCCAACCGCGCGCCCGGCACCCCGCCGATGACGCTGCTGGACTATTTCCCAAAGGATTTTATCCTCTTTGTCGACGAAAGCCACGTCACACTGCCGCAGGTGCGCGCCATGTACCACGGCGACCACAGCCGCAAGGAAACGCTGGTGCAATACGGCTTCCGCCTGCCCTCGGCCTTCGACAACCGCCCGCTGAAGTTCGACGAATTCCAGCAGCGCATCCGCCAGGCCATATACGTTTCCGCCACGCCCGCCGAATATGAGCGCAGCCGCGCCGGACAGATCGCCGAGCAGGTCATCCGCCCGACGGGTCTGCTTGACCCCAGGGTGGAAGTGCGCCCCGTGGAGGGCCAGATCGACGATCTCATCGGCGAGATAAACCGCCGCATCGAAAAGGGCCAGCGCACGCTTGTGACCACGCTGACGGTGAAAATGGCGGAGGATCTGAGCGCCTATCTCACCACGGCGGGCATCAAGTGCCGCTATATGCACCACAACATCGCCGCGCTCGAGCGCATGGAGATCATCCGCGATATGCGCCTGGGCGAATTCGACTGCCTGATCGGCATCAACCTTCTGCGCGAGGGCCTCGATATGCCGGAGGTGTCGCTCGTGGCCATTCTGGACGCGGACAAAGAGGGCTTTCTGCGCTCGGAAACGAGTCTTATCCAAACCATCGGCCGCGCCGCGCGCAACGCGGAGGGCACCGTGATCCTCTATGCCGACACCATCACGGCCTCCATGCGCGCCGCCATCGACGAAACGGAACGCCGCCGCCGCAAGCAGCAGGCGTATAACGAAGCCCACGGCATCACGCCGCAGACCATCGTGAAATCCGTGCGCGACCTCATCGACATCTCCCAGAGCGCCACGGAGGCCGTGGCCTACACGGAGGAGGGCCGCAAGCTCACGCGCCGCGAACGCGAGGCGGAGATCGAGCGACTGGAAAAAGAAATGCGCAAAGCCGCAAAAATGCTGGAATTCGAGTACGCCGCCGTCATTCGCGACCGCCTCGTAAAGCTGAGGGGAGAGAAATAAAACGCAAAACGATTTTTCACAGGGAAAAATGAGCGCGAATGTGCTGCGCATGGGCATCCCGACGTGCCTGGCGCAGATCATCAACCTGCTTTATAACCTCATCGACCGCGTCTATATCGGCCACATTCCCGAAACCGGCGCCCTGGCGCTGACGGGCCTCGGCGTGTGTTTGCCGGTCATCAGCCTCGTCACCGCGTTCACGAATCTATGCGGCCAGGGCGGCGCACCCCTGGTGTCCATCGCCCGCGGCTGCCACGACGAGAAAAGCGCGGGGCGCGTGGTGGGCAATTCGTTCACGATGCTGCTGATCTCGGGACTCGTCGTGCCGGCGCTGTTTCTGTGCTTCATGGATCCGCTGCTGCTGTTCTTCGGCGCCTCGGAGCAAACGCTGCCCTACGCGCGCGACTACCTCATCATCTACCTGCTGGGCACGGAATTTGTGATGATCGCCTCGGGCATGAACTTCCACATAAACGCCCAGGGCTTTGCCAAAACGGGGATGCTCACGGTCGCCTTCGGCGCAGTCCTGAACCTCATCCTCGACCCCATTTTCATCTATGCGCTCGGCATGGGCGTGCGCGGCGCGGCCGTGGCCACGGTGATCTCGCAGGCGGCCTCCGCCGTGTGGGTGCTGCTGTTTCTGCGCGGCAAGAAGATCGCCATCCGCCTCGAGTGGCGGGATATGCGGCCGGATAAAAAGGTCGTGCGGCGCATCCTCGCCCTCGGCTCGGCCAGCTTCGTATTCGGCGTGACGAACTCGCTCGTGGAGCTGGTCACGAATCGCGTGCTGCTCGTATGGGGCGGCGATCTCGGCGTTGGCGTGATGACGATCCTGATGAGCCTGCGCGATGTATTCATGATGGTGCCGCGCGGCATCACGCAGGGCTGCCAGCCCGTGTTCGGCTACAACTACGGCGCCAGGCTCTACGACCGCGTGCGCGCGGGCATCCGCTTCGTGTTCTGGATCACCATCGGCTACTGCACGGCCATGTGCCTGCTGGCGGAGGCGGCGCCCGCGCTGCTGATGCGCATCTACACGCCGGACGAATCCCTGCTGGCGGTCGGCCGCGGGGCCATGCGGCTTTATATGTGCGGCTTTTGGATCATGGGCCTGCAATTCGTCGGCCAAAACACCTTCACGGCGCTCGGCAAATCGAAACAGGCCGTGTTCTTCTCGCTTTTGCGCAAAGCGTTCATCGTCGTTCCGGCCACGCTGCTTCTGCCGCAGCTTTGGGGCGTGACGGGCGCATATCTCGCGGAGCCGATCTCCGATTATCTGGGCGCGACCGCCTGCTTTGTCACCATGATGCTCACGGTCTA
>CAYLSA010000050.1:0-9872 GCA_964386575.1 uncultured Oscillospiraceae bacterium
TATCGTGCTGGTGCTTGTGGCGGTGGCAACGCTGAATATAAAACCAAAGAAAGCGAAATAATGCGCAAAGGAGCGGCGAATGCCGCTCCTTTTTCAGCGTGAAAAAGAGAAGAAATGCTTATGACAAGCACCGACTCCAAAGCCCCCCTTGTGTAAAGGGGGGAGAAAATGTGTCAGCATTTTCAGGGGGGATTGACGGTTTACCGCAGGTTTTACCTTCGTCCGTCAATCCCTCAGTCCGCTTCGCGGCCAGCTCCCTTTGCACAAGGGAGCCTTTTGCAAACTAGAACAGAATGGAGATATTCCCGTGCAGGGCCAGACGCAAAAGGCCGATCAGGACCAGATGGACGGGGTAATATGCATAGAAAAACCACTTCATTCCGGTCCATTTGCCGCGCTCGCCGTTGTATTGGGCCAGCAGCGGAATGGTCAGGAAGGTGAACATCTGCAAAAGGCCGTATAGCTTGTCGATAAACAGGAAATACACCGCCGCATATATCGCCGTCCAAAGCACGATGTCCAGCGCCTGCCGGCGGAAATTGCCGCGATGGACGTAGAGATAAAACGGGCACATCACGGCGATGCTCGACCAGTCGGACGGGAATCCAAGCACACATGCGCCCAGCGCCAGCAATAGCTGCGCCCAGGAGGGCATATTGTCCCGCCGACACAGGGCGATCAGCACTGCGCCCCACGCAAGCGACCACATAACGCTGGTCTGGTTGAACACGCCGGTGGACAGCGGCACAAACGGGATGCCGAACGCGAAGTTATACGCGAAATGCGACACGATGGCAAACAGGAACAGACGTCCAATGTAGCGGCGCATATCGTGCGTGTAGTGGCAGCCCTCCGCGATGAAAAACCACATGATGGGCGCGGTGAGCCGCCCGATGATGTGCAGTGCGAACACATACCACACCGCCTGTGTGCCGGGGAAAATGGCCCATGTTGCGTGGTCGATCGTCATGGCGATGATGGCGATGAGCTTGAGCCGGTTGGCGTTCAGCCGTTTTTTCTGTGCTTGCATGGAGAAGGCCTCCCGGTTGTTGTGGGATGGCCCCGTCTTACCATACTGTGTAGCGAATTACCAGCGCCAATGCAAAAAGGAGCGGCCCCAGCCGCTCCTTTTGGATTTTAATTTTTATGCCTTGGGTTTGAAGCTGTCCTTGAGGGCCACGGCGCGGTTGAATACCAGATGGCCGGGCGCGGAATCCTTGTTGTCCACGGCGAAATAGCCCATGCGCAGGAACTGGAAGCTTTCGGGGGCCTTGGCGTCCTTGAGGGCTTTTTCCACCTTGCAGCCGGTGAGGATCTCGAGGGAATCGGGGTTGAGGCAGGTAATGAAATCCTCGGCGGCGTCCGGTTCGGGATCGGAGAACAGATAGTCATACAGGCGGATCTCCGCATCGGCGCAGTTGGCGGCATCGACCCAGTGTACCGTGCCTCGCACCTTGCGGCCATCGGGCGTGTCACCGCCGCGGGTGGCGGGATCGTATTCGCACAGGACGTTCACGACGTTGCCGTCCGCGTCCTTTTCGCAGCCCGTGCAGCGCACGATGTACGCGCCTTTGAGCCGCACTTCATTGCCGGGGTAGAAGCGGTTGTATTTCTTCGCAGGTTCTTCCATGAAATCGTCCGCTTCGATGTACAGCTCGCGCGAGAAGCTGACGGCGCGGGTGCCGGCGGATTCATCGAGGTTGTTGTTTTCGATGTCGAAGGTCTCGGACTGCCCTTCGGGATAGTTCGTGACGGTCAGCTTCAGCGGACGCAGAACGGCCATGCGGCGCGGGGCCTTGGCGTTGAGCTCATCGCGCAGACAGGACTCAAGCAGGGAATAGTCCACCGTGGAATTGACCTTGGAAACGCCGATGCGCTCGATGAAATTGCGGATGGAAGCGGGCGTGTAGCCCCGACGGCGCAGGCCGCACAGCGTGGGCATACGCGGATCGTCCCAGCCGGACACATGGCCCTCCTCCACCAGACGGCGCAGCTTGCGCTTCGACATCACGGTGTAGTTGATGCCAAGGCGTGCAAACTCGATCTGGCGGGGCTTTGCGGGCACGTCCGTGTGCTCGATGACCCAGTTATACAGCGGACGATGGTCCTCATACTCCAGCGAGCACAGCGAGTGGGTGATGCCCTCGAGCGCGTCCTGAATGGGGTGGGCGAAGTCGTACATGGGGAACACGCACCATTTGGTGCCCTGGCGGTGATGCTCGATGTAGCGGATGCGGTACAGCACAGGGTCGCGCATATTGAAGTTGCCGCTTTCCAGATTGATCTTCGCACGCAGGGTGTATTTGCCCTCGGGGAATTCGCCGTCGCGCATGCGGTGGAACAGATCAAGGCTTTCCTCGATCGGCCGGTCGCGCCACGGGGAGCGGGCGGGGTGAGAGGTATCGCCGCGGTATTCACGGAACTGCTCGGGCGTCAGCTCGCACACATAGGCAAGGCCCTTGCGGATCAGCCCCTCGGCCAGCTCATAGGTTTTCTCAAAATAGTCGCTGCCGTAGAAGAAGCGGTCGCCCCAGTCAAAGCCCAACCAGTGGATGTCCTCCTGGATGGCATCGACGTACTCGGTGTCCTCCTTGGCGGGGTTGGTGTCGTCCATGCGCAGATTGGTGATGCCGCCGAATTTCTCGGCGGTGCCGAAGTCGATGCACAGGGCCTTGCAGTGGCCGATGTGCAGATAGCCGTTCGGCTCCGGCGGGAAGCGGGTATGCACCTGCTTGCCCTCGAATTGGCCGCCGGCGGCAATGTCCTCGGCTACGAAGTCCATGATAAAGTTTTTGGAAACGTTCTCTTCCATTTTTCGTTGTCCCCCTGTCGGTATGAAAAGCCGGAGCGGCGCTCCGGCACGAGAATACGGCGGTGCGGGACCGGAGAAAACCGGTCCCGCTGCGTTGGGATGGCTCGATTATTTCACGTTGTAGGTGATGGTGTAGTAGGCGCCGTCATCGTGGCTGAAGCCGCTGGTGAGCTTCACGACCACGTAATACGTGCCGGGCTCGACCTCGCATTCGCCGCGCTGATAGCTCTTGCCGTCGGCGTCGTAGGACATGATGTAGCCGGTGTCGATGCCATTGGAGTCCTTGAGATGGTCAAGGTTTTCGTTGGTGACCCAGGTGCCGTCGATATACTGCGCGTCATCCTTGTAGTACGGGCAAAGCAGGATCTCAACGGTGCTCTTTTCCTCGATGGTGAACGAGAAGATATCCACGCTGTCGGCGGTATCGCCCTCGCCCTTGCCGTCGCGATTGATGAAAGCGGCGGTTGTCGCGCCCTCATGCAGCTCGGTGGCCTCGGCGGTGGTGTTGTTGGGCTCGGATTCGATGTAGCCGGCGGTCTCATAGATCTTCTCGGCGGCATCGCCGGTGGTGACCTTGGTGCCCTCAGGCTCCACATGGTTGGCCGCGCGGAAATCGTCAAGGCTGATGGTCTGGGTAAGATCCATGCTCTCCATGGAAGCGGAGCTCACGGCGTAGTTCTGGCCGTCACCCTCGGCATCCATGACGCACAGACCCAGCAGCTCGCCATAGGCGCTCACGAGCGGGCCGCCGACGTTGGAGCTGTTGATGGCCGCGGAGGTCTGCACGCAGTCAAAGCCCTTCACGGAAAGACCCGCAGCGATCACGCTGCCCTCGGTCAGCGCGCCGTCCGGTCCAAGCGCATAGGCCGGAACATCCATCTCCACGCCCCATTTGCCGGCAAGCAGGTCGGGCGTGTTCTGGCGCGTGGTGGCCAACACGGCGATGTTCATGTCGCCATTGTAATAATGTACGCCGGTCACTTCATACACGCCGCCGTCGTACAAAACGACATCGGCATGGTCGGCGCCGAGGATGCTGTCCATGCTGGTGAACACGCTGCCGTAGGCATAGAAGCCGGCGCAGGTGCTCAAAAGCTCATCGGACTTGCTGTAGGCGTTTATTTTCACGATGCTCTCAGACAGCTTGCTTTTCAGCTCGTCGGCGTTCATCAGCTCACGCGATGCCTTCTCGGCGGCCTCGGCCTCCTCCTGCGCCTTGACGGGATCGAAATAACTGCTGATCACGATGGGCTCGGGCGTTTCCTGCGTGCCGAACAACTGGTCGGCCATATCGTTGAACACCGAGCAGCCGGTGCAGCCGAAGATCATCAGCACGGCCAGAACAATGGGAATGATTCTTTTCTTCATAGTAGCCTCCTGATTTGATGCGATGGTTACAATTTGTTTTTCTTTTGTAATTTTTGTTCATTATACTATCTTTTTTATCTGTTTACAAGCCCCAAATTTCGAGATATAATATTGTGGTATTTTCCAAAGAGTATGACCGCGGAATGTGCCCTTTTTTGCCGGGCACACTGTGCAGGAAAGGGAGTCGATATAGTGGCTGTACGCGATCTTACGGCGGATACCTTTGATGCCGCCATTGCCGCCGGCACAACGCTGGTGGATTTCTGGGCCCCGTGGTGCGGCCCATGCCGGATGCAGGGTCCGGTCGTGGATGAATTTGCGGAAAAACATCCGGAGATACAGGTTTGCAAAGTGAATGTGGATGAACACGCCGCGCTGGCCATGCGCTATGGCGTGATGTCCATCCCCACGCTGCTTGTGTTCCGGGACGGAAAACCCGTCGCCCAGCAGGTCGGTCTTGCGGCGATGGATAAGCTGGAGGAGATGACAAAATGACCGATATCCCGAAACAATACGACCCCAAACAGGTCGAGGACCGAATTTATAAAATGTGGTGCGACGGCGGCTATTTCCACGCCGAACGCGATCCGGAAAAGAAACCGTTCACCATCGTGATCCCGCCCCCGAACGTAACGGGCCAGCTGCATCTGGGCCACGCGTTCGATGAAACGCTTCAGGACACCCTCATCCGCTATAAGCGCATGAAGGGCTTTTCCGCGCTGTGGCTGCCCGGCTATGACCACGCCGGCATCGCCACGCAGATCAAGGTGGAGGAGCAGCTTCGCGAAAACGAGCATCTGACCCGCTTTGATCTCGGGCGCGAGAAATTCCTTGAGCGCGTGTGGGACTGGAAGAACAAATACGGCGACCGCATCGTCACGCAGCTGAAGACGCTCGGCTCGTCCTGCGACTGGGATCGCCAGCGCTTCACCATGGACGACGGCTGCTCCAAGGCCGTGCGCGAGGTGTTCTGCAACCTTTATGAAAAGGGCCTGATCTATAAGGGCAAGCGCATCATCAACTGGTGCCCGCACTGCACCACCGCGCTTTCCGATGCCGAGGTCGAATACGAGGAAAAGCAGGGCAGCTTCTGGCACATCCGCTATCCGCTCACGGACGGCTCCGGCTTCCTGGAAGTCGCCACGACCCGTCCCGAGACGATGCTGGGTGATGCCGCCGTGGCCGTCAACCCCGAGGACGAGCGCTATAAGCATCTCATCGGCAAAACGCTCACGCTGCCGCTGGTGGGCCGCGAGATCCCCATCGTGGGCGATGAGCACGCCGATATGGAGTTCGGCACCGGCTGCGTGAAGATCACGCCCTGCCACGACCCCAACGACTTCGAGGTCGGTCTGCGCCACGATCTGCCGCAGTATCTCGTGCTTGACGGCGAAGGCCGCATCACCGGCGGCTACAAATGGGACGGCATGGATCGTTATGCCGCGCGCAAGGCCATCGTGGCGGAGCTTGAGGCCGAGGGCTATCTTGTGTCCATTGAGCCGTGCGTACATAACGTGGGCACCTGCTACCGCTGCCACAACGACGTGGAGCCGCTGGCGAGCGACCAGTGGTTCGTGAAGATGGAGCCGCTGGCCAAGCGCGCCATCGAGGTCGTGGAGAACGGCACGGTGAAATTCGTGCCCGAGCGCTTTGCCAAGACCTATCTCAACTGGATGAACAACGTTCGCGACTGGTGCATCAGCCGCCAGCTCTGGTGGGGCCACCAGATCCCCGCGTGGTACTGCGCCGATTGCGGCCATGTGACCGTCAGCCGCGAGGACGCCTGCCAGTGCGAAAAGTGCGGCAGCAAGAACATCGAGCGCGACCCCGACGTGCTGGATACCTGGTTTTCCAGCGCCCTGTGGCCCTTCTCCACGATGGGCTGGCCGGACACCGAGGCGGAGGATTATAAATACTTCTTCCCCACGGATGTGCTTGTCACGGGCTATGACATCATCTTCTTCTGGGTCGCCCGTATGATCTTCTCCAGCCTTGAGCAGACCGACCGCGAGCCGTTCCATACCGTGCTCATCCACGGTCTCATCCGCGACAGCCAGGGCAAGAAGATGTCCAAATCCGCCGGCAACGGCGTGGACCCGCTGGAGATGATCGATCGCTTCGGCGCCGACGCGCTGCGCTTTAACATCATCACGGGCAATAGCCCCGGAAACGATATGCGCTTCTATGTCGAGCGCTGCGAGGCCATGCGCAACTTTGCCAACAAGCTGTGGAACGCCGCGCGCTATGTGATGATGAATCTCGACGTGACGGAAAACCGCTTGCCGGACGAGCTTCGCCTGGAGGATAAGTGGATCGTGTCCAAGCTCAATGAGCTTGTGCGCGAGGTGAACGAAAACTTCGATAAATACGAGCTTGGCATCGCCGCCACGAAGATCTACGACTTCATCTGGGACAGCTTCTGCGACTGGTACATCGAGATCACCAAGCCCCGCCTGCGCGAGGGCGACCGCGATGCGCAGTATGTGCTGCTTTATGTTCTGACGGATATTCTGAAGCTGCTGCACCCGTTCATGCCGTTCATCACGGAAGAACTTTACGGCGCCATCCCCCACGAGGGCGACAAGCTGATCGTGGCCTCGTATCCCGAATACGATCCGGCCCTGAGTTTCCCGGCGGACGAGGCCGACTTTGAGGCCATCATGACCGCCGTCAAGGCCGTTCGCAGCCGCCGCAGCGAGATGAACGTGCCCGCGTCGAAAAAGCCGCATCTGATCATCGCCACGGCGCGGCCGGAGGTGTTTGAAAAGGGCAGCGTGTATCTGTCGAACCTCGCCTATGCCGGCAGCGTGGAAGTCTGCACGGAGGCGCCGAGTGACACGAGCGGCATGGTCAGCGTGGTCACGGAGGACGCGAAGATGTTCATGCCCATGGCGGAGCTCGTTGATCTGGCGGCCGAGCGCGCGCGCATCGAAAAAGAGCTTGAGAAGGCGAAAAAGGATGTCGCCGGACAGCAGGCGAAGCTTGCCAACGAAAACTTCGTTTCCCGCGCGCCGGAGCGCGTGGTGGCGGCCGAGCGCGAAAAACTCGCCAAGGCGCAGGCCCTGTGCCAGAATCTCGAGGAGAGTTTGAAAAATTTGCTGTGACGACCGGTTTCGACCGAAAACGCAGCCGATAAAAGTTACAATCACACCGTACCGATCTTTCGGTACGGTGTGATTTTTTTACGAGCGAAACGAGGGATAGAAATGAAAGTCATGTCAACCTACCGCGACGGGCGGCTCACGCTGTATTTGCAGGGCGAGCTTGACCATCACGAGGCCCATGAGGCCCTGCGGCGCATCGCCCGCACGCTGGATGATTACCTGCCGCGCGACTGCGTGGTGGATATGGGCGCGCTCACGTTCATGGATTCGTCCGGCATCGCGCTGATCTTAAAGGTGAACAAGCTCATGGCGGAGACCGGCGGGCGCGCGTGGGTGGAAAATGCGAAGGGCCAGCCGCTCAAGGTACTTGACGCATCCGGCATCGACCGGCTGCTGCGGGTGTCCACGGCGGCGCAATGAGAGAGGAGATACATATATGAAAGGACAAAATTACATCAAATTGGAGTTTCCTGCGCGCAGTGCGAATGAGGGCTTTGCCCGCGCGGCTGCGGCGGCCTTTGCCGTGCAGATGGACCCCACGCTCGAGGAACTGGGCGATATCAAAACGGCCGTGTCCGAAGCGGTGACGAATGCCATCGTCCATGCCTATCCCGATTCCATCGGCACGGTGCAGCTTCGTCTGCGCATATTGGACGGCAATGTGCTGGAGATCTGTGTGCGCGACCGCGGCTGCGGCATCGGGGATGTCAAGCGCGCCATGGAGCCGATGTTTTCCACCGGCGGCGAGGAGCGCAGCGGCATGGGCTTTACCATCATGTCCAGCTTCACCGATTCGCTCAAGGTCAAGTCCCAGCCCGGCAAGGGAACCACGGTGACCATGGCGAAAAAGCTCGCCGTGCGCGTGCGCGCGTAAGGTGGACGAGCAGGTCGCCCTGCTGCGCAGGGCCAAGGCCGGTGACCGCGAGGCATCGGGGCGCATGGTGGAGGAAAACGCGGGGCTGATCTGGGCCGTGGCGCGGCGCTTTTTCGGCCGCGGCTGTGATCCGGACGATCTGTATCAGCTTGGCTGCGTGGGCTTTCTTAAGGCCATCGACGGCTTTGACGAGGACTACGGCACGCGCTTTTCCACCTATGCCGTGCCCAAAATATCCGGAGAGATACGTCGCTTCCTGCGCGATGACGGCGCCGTGAAGGTCAGTCGCACGCTGAAAGAGCAGTACGCCGCCCTGCGCAGTGCCCGCGCCCAGTTGGAGCAATGCCATGGCCGCGCGCCCACGGTTTCGGAACTGGCGGCCTATACCGGCCTGAGCGCGGAGGAGATCGCCCTGGCAGAGGGCGCGGCGGAACCGGCGGCATCGCTGCAGCAGGAGCTTGGCGCGGATGGATTTTCGCTGGAACAAACGCTGTCCGACCCCGAGGGGGAGGAGCGCTTGCTCGAGCACGTGGCACTGTCGCAGGCGCTGGACACACTGCCGGATAACGAGCGCATGACGCTGTATCTGCGCTTCTGGCACGGCATGACCCAGTCGGACGCAAGCCGCGTGCTCGGCGTCAGTCAGGTGCAGGTATCGCGGCTGGAAAAGCGCGCCGTGGGCCATCTGCGGGAGTTTTTGCGGGATTAGGCGCTCATGCTGTGGGCTCCTCGGCTTGGATATAAAGCTCCTCGGCTGCCGCCAGCGCGCGCAGCAGAATGGTTCTTGCCAATACCGCGCCGTCCGGCATTTCCAGGGACTCCACGGCCTCCGAGGCCGCCGCGCAAACGATGGCATACATTTTCGCATAATCAGGCATAAGAATTACCTCCGCATACAACTAACTCTTTTGAGATATAATAACCCAAAAGGGTTAATCTTTGCAAGAGAGAATCGGTATCATCCTCTTAAAGGGAGGTGTGATGCCAATGGGGATCGGAGAAGCCGTTCGGCGGCGCATTTTGGCTTTGTGCGATGAGCGCGGGCTGTCGGTCAATAAGCTGAGCATCCTGTGCGGTGTCACGCAATCCACACTGAATAACATCGTCAGCGGCCGCAACAAAAGCACGACCGTTTCTACGGTGAAGAAGATCTGTGACGGGTTGGATATTACGATCACAGAGTTTTTCGATGACGAGCTGTTTGCGGATTTGGAGCAGGAGATACAATAAAAACAGCCGGAGTGCAGTAGCACTCCGGCTGAGACTGTCAAAGAACGAAAAAACATCTACGACAGGCAGAGAACAAAAGCCTCCCCTGTGTAAGGGGAGGTGGCAAAAGCGTAGCTTTTGACGGAAGGGTTGACGGTTTTGACTAAAATTAAGCCGCCAATCCCCCAGTCTCGCCTCCGGCGAGCCAGCCCCCTTTACACAAGGGGGCCTTGGTTTCTGCTTCTATGGTAGTCTCAGCCGGAGTGCAGTAGCACTCCGGCTTTGCTATTGGGTTGATTTATACGCCGAGATAGTCGCGCTGGGCGGCTGTGAGCGTGTCGATGGAAACGCCGAGACTGTCAAGCTTCATGCGGGCCACGGCTTCGTCGATCTCACGCGGCACGGCGATGGGCTCCGGCGCGAGCGTTTTCGCGTTCTCCGCCAGATACCGCGCCGAGAGCGCCTGAATGGCGAAGGACATATCCATGATCTCCGCCGGATGGCC
>CAYLSA010000051.1:0-9834 GCA_964386575.1 uncultured Oscillospiraceae bacterium
TCCGTTTCCGATGATGAGCATAGGATCCTCCGTTCCGCCGCGGTTTGCGGCATAAAATGAAAATACGCGCGGACAAACGGCCATGCCGCAGCCCGTGCGCAAAGCACTCCTTTACAGCTTGGTACAAATATAACATGCCGCTTTGAAACATTCAACAATAATATAATAATATTTTTTGAATTTTCCTTCGTGTATGCTATAATGCCGGTATGGAACGAAAAACGGACAACAGCAGCCGCCGGCGCTTTTTTGCCATTTTGGCCGCGCCGTCGCTGGCGATGCATCATACCCACACGACCGCCGCGTTGGAGCTGTCCTATCTGCGGCGCATCGGCCTGAGCAAGGCGGAGGCAAAGGCCTTCCTTTCGCTCATGTGCGAGCGCGGCTGCATGGACGATGGCGCGCAGGCGCTGCTTGGCGCGAGCGCCGACCCTGCCGAGGCGGCGCGGAAAATGCTGGCCGGGGAGGAAACGCCATGAGCGGGCCGACGCTTCGCTGTGACCTGGGCGCACTGCGCCAAAATGTGGACACGCTCGCGGCGCTTTTGCATGGGCAGGGGCGGCGCTTCGCCGCCGTGACCAAGGGCTGCTGCGCGGCGGCGCCCATCGTGGAAATGCTCAATGGCAGCGCGTGCGATATGCTGGCGGATGCGCGGCTTCAAAATCTCGCGTCCATGAAAACGGAAAAGCCGCGGCTGCTTATCCGCGCGCCTCAGCGCGGGGAGATCGGGGCGGTCGTGGAATACGCGGATATGAGCATCCAGTCGGAGATATCCACCATCGACCTGCTCGCGGCGGAAAGCGCGCGCCGGGGCAAGAGCCATGGCGTATTGCTCGCGCTCGACATGGGCGATCTGCGCGAGGGCTGCTATTTCAAAAACGAGGCCGATATCCTGCAAACGGCGCGGGCCGTGCTGGCCCATCCCTCGCTGCGCTTGGCGGGCGTGGCCACGAATCTCGGCTGTTTCGGCGGCGTTCGCACCACGCGGGAAAATATGACGGCGCTGTGCCGGCTCGCGGACTGGCTGCGCGATATGCTCTCGGTCGAGCTGCCGCTCGTTTCCGGCATGAGCACGGCGGCGCAAACGCTTTTGCATAACGGCCAAATGCCCGCCGGGGTCAACCACGGCCGCTTCGGTGAGGCGTGGCTCGTCGGCTGGGACTCGGTGGAGGGCTGCGCCGTGCCGGGAATGCGGCGCGATGCGTTCGAATTTTGCGCCGAGCTCATCGAGATCAAAACCAAGGACTCCAAGCCCGTGGGCGAGATCGGCGGCGACGCCTTCGGCCATGTGACGGTGCGGCCTGATCTTGGGCCGATGCGGCGGGGGATACTCTCCTGCGGCGCGCAGGATGTGGATCGCGATTGCCTTGAGCCGCTGGACGGGCGTATTTCGATCCTCGGCGGGTCGAGCGACCATACCATCGTGCGTCTCGACGATGCGCCGGAGCTTCGCGTGGGCGATAAAGTGCGCTTTCGCGTGGGCTATGGGGCGCTGCTGCGCGCGTTCACGAGTGCTTATGTGGAAAAGGAATACATCGGCTTATGAAACGATTTTTTGCGATCTTATGCGCGCTTTGCCTTTTGCTTGGCCTTTGCGCCTGCGGAAACAAGGTGGACGAGGGCAAGAGTACGGACGGCGGCGAGTTCACCGTGGCGGTGTGTGCCGCGCCGGACAGCCTCAATCCCTTCGTGGCACAGGGCGAGCTGGCCAGGGAGCTGTTCCGGCTGGTTTATGACCCGCTGTGGCGCTTCGATGAAAACTACCGGCCGGAGCCGTGTCTGGTGGAAAGCTGCGACACCTCGAGCGACGGGCTGACTTGGACGATCCGCCTGCGGCAGGATGTCACGTTTTCCGACGGCGAGCCGCTTACCTCGGCGGACGTGAAGTTTTCGTGGGAGCTTTTCCGCCAATACGGCAAAAATTCCGCCCGGCTCTTCGACGGCATCGAATCCATCAAATGCCCGGACGATTGGACCGTCGTCATCACAACGAGCTATGTCAAGGGCGACATGATGTATGGCGAGGTGCCCATCCTGCCGGAGCATATCTGGAGCGAATATGCCTCCGGCCCCTACTCCATGGACAACAGTGCCATGATCGGCAGCGGACCGTTTGTCTATCATGCGCCGGAACTTGGCCCCGGCGAGGAGCAGCAGCAGTGGACGCTCACGTCGCGCAGGGAGCATTTTGCCGCCGCGGCCGCCATCGAATCGCTTGTCTTCCGGCTGTATGATTCGCCGGCCAATGCGGCGGATGCGCTGGCGGATGGGCTGGTGGATGCGGCTGTGGACTTAACGGACGCGCAGCTTTTCATGCTCTCGGGCTCCTACGGCGTGGAGAGCTTTTCCATGCAGGGGCCGGGGCGCGGCTGGTGCGAGCTGGTGATGAATATGAGCTCCGGTGCGCTGGCGGACAGCGTGGTGCGCGAGGCGCTTTTGTATGCCATCGACCGCGAGGAGATCTTCCGCATGGGCTTCGGCTCGCTCGGCGTGTATGGCGAGGGCTTCATCGAGCCGCGCTCGCCGTTTTATCTGAATGCCTCCCTGCACCGCAATTTTGACCGCAGCCAGTCGGCGGCGCTGCTGGCGGCCTCGCTTTATCAGGATTACGATGGCGACGGCGTGCTCGAGTCGCGCGACAACACCATGGAGCTTACGTTGCGCCTGTTTTCCGCGGATGACGCCTGGGCCACGGCCACGGCCACCATCCTCAGCCACGATCTGGAGGAGATCGGCATCACGATCGAGTGGACGACCTTTTCGGAAAGCGATCTGCGCAGCCGCTGCACGCTCGATGGCGATTGGGACCTGTATCTTATCCGCCGCGCGGGCAGCCTTGACCCGCTGGATGAGGCGGTTTTGTACGCCAACGGTGCATCGGTGAGCGGCTGGCAGAGCGAGCAGTACGACGCGCTGTATGCCCAGCTCGTCACCTGCGCGGACGCCGACCAAAAAGCGGAGCTTTGCCGCAGTCTGCAAAGCACGCTCATCGACAGCTATCCCGGCGCGATCCTGGGCTACGGCGGCACGGTGCAGGCCATCCGCGCCGATCGCTGGGCGGGCTATGCCTCGCTCACAAGCTCGCTGGGCGGGCCCTTCGGCACCGGCTGCATCAAGGCGTATCTATCCCTCGTTCCGGCCGGCGAGGAGGTTTCCACCGAGGAGACCACCACCTCCGCGGAAACCGAGACGGAAAAAACGCTTCCCGCCGTGACGGATGCGAACGAACCCGCGCCCTTGGCGACGGCGGTGCCTCTCGCAGAAGGTTGACATAACACAAACACCCGGAGCGGGACAATGCGTCCTGCTCCGGGATTTGTGCCTCTGTTTTATTTACATAATATAAATTATGTCATCTTCCCTTGAGACGGCGTCCGAACTGCCACACGGCCAAAGCGAACATCAAAAGTGTCCGGCCAAGCAGTACGGAAATGTCGGTCAATGGGTTAACATAGTGATATCACTTTCGCGGCGATTATCAAGAGAAAAACGAAAAGCGCCCGGACGAGCCGGACGCTTTGAGCGCGGTATGAAGTTTTATCAGAAGCCGAAGCCGCCGAGGTTGAGTCCGCCGGTCAGACGGCTCATGGACTGGGCGGAGGCGTCGTCCGCCTGCTTGAGCGCTTCGTTCACGGCGGCCATCACCATGTCCTGAAGCATCTCCACATCGTCGGGATCGACGCATTCGGGGTCGATGACGATCTCGGTGATGCGGTGCTTGCCGTCCACGGTGGCTTTCACCATGCCGCCGCCGGACTGCGCCGTGTAGGTCTGGTTCTCCAGATCCTCCTGCATTTTCAGCAGATCCTGCTGCATTTTCTGGGCCTGCTTCATCATAGCGGCCTGATTCATGCCGCCCTGGTATCCGCCGCGATAGCCTTTTGCCATGGTATTGTCCTCCTGTGGTTTATTCCATTTTGAAATTTGCAAACCGGTTCAAGCCGGCCAATTTTTCCTCGTTCGGTACGCGCGCGGGCGCGGCGCTGTCCGTGACCACGACGTTCAGATCGCGTCTGCAAAGGGCGCTGGCCTGCTGCTGGATGACGCTTTTCACATCGGGGCGGTCAAAGGTCATCAGCGAGAAGGGGTTCGTGACATAGATGGTCAGCGTGTTGCCGGAAACCGCGCCGGTGGTCTGCGCGGAGGGAAGCAGCAGTGCGTAGATGTAGGTTTCGAGCTGTCTTTCCAACCGCGGCAGAAGCTGCTCCCACAGAGCGTCATCCGCCACCGGTGCCGCTTTGGGTGCGGGGACCGGTTTCGGCGTGGGCTTCGGCGCCGCTTTGGGCTCGGGCTTCGGTTCCGGGGTGGGGGCGCTCACTTGCTCGGGCGGGGCGAAATAATCGTCATCCGGCAGAGGCGGGCGCTCATAGTCGTCGTCCTCCCATGGGGGACGGTCGTCGATGGGTTCCGACTTGGGCTCCGGCTTGGGTTCAGGCTTCGGTTCCGGCTTGGCCTCCGCCTTTTTCGGCGTTGGGGCCGACGCGCTTTCGGATACCGGTGCGGGCGCCGGCGCGAGCGATACGCCATTGGCCACGGCGCGTTCCAGCCGCGCTACACGCGCACGCAGGGCAACCAACCCCTCGCCGCAGTCCGGTGCGCACAGGCCGATCAGGCACATCTCCGCGCTGCGGCGGGGATCGGCGGTGCCCGTGGGGGCGCTTTCAATGGCCGTCAGATCGGCCAGAAGCTCCGCCGCGCTGCGTGCTTTGGCGAAGCGGTCAAGCGTTTGCATGGGCCACGCGCCGCTGATAAGCGCGGCACAGCCCTCCGGCGCGACCTGCGTGAGCAGAACATCGCGCAAAAGACTTCCCAGCTCGTCCAATATGCCGGCGGGGTCTTTGCCCGCCTGCCAGAGCGCGTGGAAGGTCGTGAGCGCCGCTTCGCTGTCGCGCGCGCAGACGGCATCGAGCAGCTCGGCGGTCTTCTGGCTTCCGGCGAGGCCCATGGACGAAAGCACGGCCTGCGCGTCGATGTGTTCCGAGGCCGAGCATTGATCGAGCAGACTCAAGCCATCGCGCATACCGCCGTCCGCCAGTCGGGCCAGCATTCCGGCGGCTTCGTCCGTAAGGTCCATGCCCTCCTGTCCGGCCACCCACATAAGCCGTCCCGCGATGTCGGCGGGAGACAGGCGCTTGAAGTTGTGGCGCTGGCAGCGGGACACGATGGTGGGCAGGACTTTGCGAAGCTCCGTGGTGCAGAGGATGAACATCAGATGCTCCGGCGGCTCCTCCAATATTTTCAGCAGCGCGTTGAACGCCGCCGTGGAGAGCATATGGACCTCATCGATGATGTACACGCGCTTTTTCACGCTTGCGGGCGAGAACACGGCCTCATCGCGCAGGGCGCGGACGTTATCCACGCCGTTGTTCGACGCGGCGTCAAGCTCCACCACGTCCAGAATGCTGCCGTCCAGAATGCCGCGGCAGGCGGGGCACTCGCCACAGGGGTTGCCGTTTTCCGGCCGCTCGCAGTTCACGGCGCGGGCGAGGATCTTGGCGCAGGTCGTTTTGCCGGTGCCGCGCGTGCCCACGAAAAGATAGGCGTGGGACAGACGGTCGGACTCAACCTGTTTTTTGAGCGTTTGGGTGATGTGCTCCTGGCCGACCACGTCGTCAAAGCGGCGCGGGCGGTATTTTCGATAAAGCGCCTGATACATAAATCATTGCTCCGTAAATGGAATCGTCGGGCATCGCTACACGATATTGTGGGGCGTTGCCTAAAATAAAAGAAGCTGTACACCCGCCTTTGAGCACACGATCCATCCGTTACCGCAGCAGTTAGCTCAGATCCGGCTACCTTGCGTCACACAGGTGGCCCTGCTTAATGCTGCTCGGTTCCCCGCCTGACATGGTTCACAGGTTCCCGTTGCACAAGACCGAACCATCAACGCCACTTACCGCGGTCAGACGATACATCGCATACCCGGGGGCGGGAATTCATCCCCGCTGTAGCGGATTGCGGGCATAGGGCACCGCTGGCTCCCCGACTAGTACAGCTTCAAATGGGATTATACACACTTTTTTCAAACTTTTCAATAGCTAAGCGCAAATTAGGGCTTTACAAATCCGAAAAATGTGCTATAATACTCAAGCAACTCAATGGGGGCGTAGCTCAGCTGGGAGAGCGTTCGGTTCGCATCCGAGAGGTCAAGGGTTCGAATCCCTCCGTCTCCACCACGTCAGAAGAACACGGTGGTGTGCAGAAACTTCGTTTCTCGCACAGGCCCGTGTTCTTCTTCCTTTCAAAACAGCAACCACTTCGTTGGGTTGCTGTTTTGCTTTTTGGGGCAAAGGCAAGGCGGATTTTTTATGCTCATAGAGTCGATGTCAGAACCGACATCGGCTCATTTTTTTGTCGCAACTTTGCCGGCTGCGGCGCGTAGCTTTGAAAGCTTTCAAAGGAGATGTTGAATTCGATTCGCACTTTATATCCTCGCGAGACATAGATAGCTTTCACAAGTTGGCCGATAATCATTTTCTTTGCGTCCTTGCTACAGATATCGTACAGCTCGGCCCAATCGATTAGACGGTTATATTCGATTCGTAGAAAGCTGTTTAATCATCTGCGATGAAGCAGGCCAGTATTCCGTTTGTACATTTGCATACATATTGGCTCATTGGGCTGGTGTGTAAAGAACAAACATGTTGCATTTGAAGTGAATACCGCTAGAGAAAACGCTAAAGGCGCAATGATGGTTGACATACGATACAATAGTCTTGAGATTTTTTTCATTAATAAAAATCCTTTCTTTGGTTTTGTTAGCTAAGAGTATCAGGAAAAGCCTGTGATTCAAGAGTGGTGGCATATACAACGAAAAAGGCTACATCAAGTGAAGATAGCCATATGTGATGACGAAAGAGCTGATCTAGAGCAAATTGTGGCATACAGCAAACAATATGACAGCTCAAATCCTGTCCGTGGTTTTTCGAGTGGGGACAGTTTGCTTGTGGCATTTCAAACAGATTTTTATGACCTTGTTTTTTTTAGATATTGAAATGGCTGGAACCAATGGTTTGACGGTGGGGAGCCGATTGATGGAATGTGGAGTTAAGCCGATCATTATCTTCACAACGCAGAGTCTAAACTATGCTGTGCGTGGGTATGGCATTGCCCTGCGCTACTTGATAAAACCTATTGATTATGAAACCTTTGCTGGAATTATGAGGGTGGTATTGGATAAGGTGCTGCCACAGAAAATGCTAGTAACATACAGAGGAGAACAGCGCCTGATTCCGATAAATGAAATTTCGTACTTTGAAGTTATTCGGCATAATGTCATCTTTCACTTGAATAACCGGGAAACAGTATCTATTCGCGGGTCACTTGCGGAAATTAAGGAGCAACTTTCGCGCGGCTGGTTTGTTCAGACCCACAAAAGCTACTGCGTGAATATGGATTATATTGACCGAGCAACCAGATGCGAGCTTACATTGACAAATGGTGAATGTGTTCCGGTTGGGAGGAATCGCAGTGAATCCTTTCAGGCACAGCTTCAGGAATACTTGAAAGGAAACACGCTGCTATGAATCTATGGATCGAAGCCATGAGCGTGGCGGCGGAGATCGGGCTGATCTTGTATTTCTTCCCGAATTTCTTTTCGGAACAGGGCAAGCGCAATTTGTTTCGGTCATGCGTTTTCGCTCTGCTTTTTGTGCTCGCGGACTTTTTATTGTATCTCCTGCCGCTGGTTTCGGCGCTCCACACGCTTTTGGCGGTGGTCATCACCTATCTGTTTATAAAGGTATATTTCCGGCAGTCTTGGCTCAGCTCGCTTTACGCGGCGTTTCTCTATCTTGCAGCATCAATTGCATCGGATGTGATCTGCGGAGCGGTGCTGATGGTCACCGGAGTAGACTCGGATGCGCTGCTGGGGGACGGCGCGGCACGAGCGGTGTACATCGCCATGGGGAAGCTTCTGCATCTGCTGTGCCTGTTTGTCATTCTGACAACAACGAAACGCCGGTACAGCTATAAGGTGATCCTTCGCACGCTGCCTTTGTGGGTGTGTTTGCTGTTCAGCTTTTTTGTATGCTACCACAACTACACGGCGCTGCTTGCAGGCGCCTCTGCCGCTACGGTGATTATTGAAACCGTTGGTCTTTTGTTTATAAATCTTGTTATTTGCAGCTATGTGGAGGTGCTTAATCGTACCTATGCCCGACAGCAGGAAGCGATTCTGGCTCAACAGCAGCTTCAGCTGCGGGAGTGCTACTATCAGGATTTGATAGAGCGGCAGGAGGAAACGCGCGTTCTGTGGCATGATATTAAAAAATACATGAGCGCCATGGAATCGCTGGTCGATCAGGACAAGCGGGAGGAGGCGCGTGCGTGTCTGGATGGATTGCAGCGATCGTTTGAACAGGCGCAGAATATCTTTAACACCGGAAATCCAACGGTCGACAGCATACTGGCCTATGGCGCGAAAAAAGCGGAAGAGGTGCATACAAAGCTGCGCTGCCAAACATGGATCGACAGCAGCCTGGAGATTTCGGCTTCGGATCTTTTTGTGATCGTTGGCAATACGCTCGATAATGCCGTGGAAGCCTGTGGTGCATTGCCGGAAGGGGACGCGCGATGGATCGATGTGAGCCTTACGCAGAAAAATCACCTGCTGCGCTATGAGATACGAAACCCATACGTCCCATTGACCTCGCGGGAGGAAAAGAGAATTCATGGATACGGACTGAAAAATGTGGCCACCTGCGTGCAGCGCAACAACGGAACGATGACCGTCACGGAGGAAGACGGACACTATACGGTTTTGATCGTGCTTAATGTATGATAGAAGTTTTAAGAAAAGAAACGCCTGCTGAAATTTACAGCAGGCGTTTCTTTGTGGTTTCGAGAGCATGGCATCACTTGACTTTACGATGAATAGCTCCAACATATAGTGAGCATCTCTTAGGATCGGACGGGATTTTTTGAAGGTGGTATGGTACAGAGTGCAGGCAGGATTGTGCTATGAGAATGAAGAGAACAATAAGAAGTATGGCAGAGAGAATGGAGACCAGCACATAGGGGTCATGCTCGATGTCATCCAGATCATAATGGTATTCATCATAATCGTGAGTGCTTTCGTAGTTATCCAGATATTCCCGAAGTTCATCCTCCAAGGCACAATACTGAGCTTCGGCAGCTTTCATATCGTCATCCGTAGTAGCATAGGACGATGCCCCAATAGCGGACACACCGCCCTGCACCAGCATGGAGCAGGAAGAAACGGTACTAAGCAGAAACGCCACGACCATCAGAAGTCCAAGGGCAATGAGTGAACCTTTCCAATGTTTTGCCACGAACTCGGCGGACTTTTTCGTAGTCTCGGCTGTTTTCTTTGCCGCCTTTGCGGTGGTCTGTCCTGCCTTGACGGTGTTCGCACCGGACTTCTTCGCCGCCATATACTCTTTCTTTAAGTCGTGCAAACGGCGCGGGGAGCGAGCGAGTCACACCACGCTACTCTGTCGGGTGCGTTGCCCGTGTGCTGCGCAGGTGAGATACACTGTTTTTTCGGGATGGTGCGCGATCACGAGAAAGGGAATCAAGTGCATCGGGCCATCTCGCGAAAAGCATTGGAATCAGGGGATTTCTGCCGCGTTTTGATATTTATCCGTGGCAGAAACCGGTCTGTGTGCGAGAGCGTTCGGTTCGCATCCGAGAGGTCAAGGGTTCGAATCCCTCCGTCTCCACCACAAAGGAAAAGGAACTGTCCGAGGACAGTTCCTTTTCCTTTGTGGAACGAAGAGAGCCTTGTGTCCGCCTTGCCTTGGCAAGGCGGATTTTTGTAGGGGCATATTCAGCGGATGTTCGCCCGGCTGCCCGCAGATGAACGCCTCGGCC
>CAYLSA010000052.1:0-9796 GCA_964386575.1 uncultured Oscillospiraceae bacterium
TGGCGGAGATGGAGGGATTCGAACCCCCGGACGATGTTACTCGTCAACTGATTTCGAGTCAGCCTCGTTACGACCACTTCGATACATCTCCCTATGAACTCGTGCCCTTCAATATACCATTTTTAAGGCCCGCTTGTCAACCGATGCGGCAGGAAAGTTTTTCGGGGCGTTTCTTTTTGCGCGCGGATGTGGTATATTGATATATTAGAGTAAAAATGCGAAGGGGCTCACGCACATGAACAAGCAAAAACTCATGGTCATCGACGGCAACTCCATCGTTAACCGCGCCTATTTCGGCATCCGGATGCTCAACGCGCCGGACGGCACGCCCACAAACGCGGTTTACGGCTTTGTGGCCATATTGCAGCGGCTGCTGGAGCTGGAAAAGCCGGACGGGCTTTGCGTGTGCTTCGACGTTCACGCGCCCACCTTCCGCCACAAAATGTACGACGGCTACAAAGCCCAGCGCCGGCCCATGGACGATGATCTGCGCGTGCAGATCCCTATCCTGAAAGAGTTTTTGGACGCGATGGGCATCCGGCGGCTGGAGCTGGCGGGCTGGGAGGCCGACGATCTGCTGGGCACACTGGCAAAGCGCTGCGAGGCCGCGGGCTGGCAGTGCCGCCTGGTCACGGGCGACAAGGACGCCCTGCAGCTCATCACGGACGAGACCCATGTTGACCTTATCAAAACCCGCATGGGCGCGACCGAGACCACGGAATACACCCCCGCGCGCTTCCGCGAGGAATACGGCATGGAGCCGGGGCGCATGGTCGATCTGAAGGCTCTCATGGGCGACAGCTCCGACAACATCCCCGGCGTGGCCGGCATCGGCGAGAAAACGGCGCTGGTGCTTTTGCAGCGCTTCGGCACGCTGGACGGCGTGTATGAAAATCTGGACGACGCCTCCGTCAAGCCCGCCCAGCGGACAAAGCTTACCGCCGGGCGCGACATGGCGTATTTCTCCTATGACCTTGCCACCATCCGGCCGGAGGCCCCCATCGAGCTTACGCCGGTCGAGGCGCTTTGGTCGTTTGCCCCAAGCGGCGCGCTGTATGACATCTGCCGCCGTCTCGGCTTTTTCAAGCTGATCGAAAAATGGGGTCTGGCCCCGGCGGAGGAAACCGCCGCCGCGCCGGAATATCCGGAAATCGAGCTTTCCATCGACGAGGCGATGGAGCGCATCCGAAAGGCGGCGCTTCTGGCGGTTTTGACATTGGACGGGCTGGACGCGCTGGCGCTTTGCGACGGGACGAATTGCTTCACACTGCGCGCGGGCGCGGAGGACGGGCTTTTCGCCATGGAGGAGGCCGCCGAGGGCTATAACGCGCTTTTGCGGCTGGTGTTTTCGGCGGATACGAAAAAGATCGGCCACAACATCAAGGACGTGCAGCGTCTTTGCCTGGACGAGGGACTTTCGCCCGAGGGCTTCGTGTTTGACACGGCGCTGGCCGGGTATCTTCTGAGCGCCACGGATTCGGACTATGCGCCGGACAAGCTTGCGGCCAAGTATCTCTCCGGCGCCCACGACGGCGCGGGTGCGCTGATGGCGCTGTATCCGGTTTTGGACGAAAAGCTTCGCGCGCGCGGCTCCGAAAAGCTTTATTACGACATGGAGCTGCCGCTCTGCGGCGTTTTGGCGCGCATGGAGCGCGAGGGCTTTCTGGTAGACCGCAAGGCGCTTTCGGACTTTGGCGAATCGCTCACGGGCGAGATAAGCGCCCTGCAGGAGTCGATCTGGGCGCTCGCGGGACGGAATTTCAACATAAACTCCCCCAAGCAGCTCGGCGAGGTGCTGTTTGACGATCTGGCGCTGCCCGCCGGGAAAAAGACCAAAACCGGCTGGTCGACCAATGCGGACGTGCTCGACCGCCTGCGCGGGGCGCATCCCATCGTGCAGCAGGTGCTCGATTTCCGCGAGCTTGCCAAGCTGAAAAGCACCTATGCCGACGGGCTTTTGAAAGTGATCGCGCCGGACGGGCGCATCCACACCAGCTTCCAGATGACCGTGACGGCCACGGGGCGTTTGTCCTCCACGGAGCCGAATCTGCAGAACATCCCCATCCGCAAGCCAAGCGGCGCGCTCATCCGCCGGATGTTCATCGCGGGGCCCGGGCAGACGCTCGTGGACGCGGACTACTCCCAGATCGAGCTGCGGCTGCTGGCGCACATGAGCGGCGATGAGCGGCTGATCGAGGGCTTCCGCTCCGGCGAGGATGTTCACCGGCTCACGGCGGCGCAGGTTTTCGGCGTGGCGCCGGAGGATGTAACGCCGCTCATGCGCTCGCAGGCTAAGGCCGTGAACTTCGGCATCGTGTACGGCATCTCCGCCTTTTCGCTGGCGCAGGATATTGGCGTAGCGCAGGCGGAGGCCAAAAAATACATCGATACTTATCTTGAAAAATACCACGGCGTGCGCGAATACATGGAGCGCACCATCGCCGAGGCGAAGGAAAAGGGCTACTGCCAAACGCTTTACGGCCGGCGGCGGGCGCTACCGGAGCTGGCAAGCTCAAACTTCAATCTGCGCTCATTCGGCGAGCGCGTGGCGCGCAATATGCCCATTCAGGGCACGGCGGCGGATGTGATGAAGCTGGCGATGCTGCGGGCCGACCGGCTTTTGCGCGAGCGTGTGCCGCAGGCGCGGCTGCTTTTGCAGGTTCACGACGAGCTGATCGCGGAGTGTCCGGAGGCGCTGGCAGAGGAGGTCAAGGCCGTTTTGGTCGAGGCCATGGAGGGCGCGGCGGAACTTTCCGTGCCGCTCACGGTGGACGCGAAGGCGGCAAGGAGCTGGGCCGATGCGCATTAAACCGGCGAGTCTAGACGATCTGGCCGCCATCGAGGCCATCGAACAGCTCTGTTTTCCCGACCCGTGGCCAAACGCCGTGATCGAGCAGCAGCGCGAGCGCTTTCTCGTGGCCATGACAGAGGATGGTGAGCTTATGGGCTATTTATGCTTTTCGAGCGTTTTGGACGAAGGCTCGGTCGATAACATCGCCGTGGCCCCAAGGTGGCGGCGGCAGGGCGCGGCGGACGCGCTGATGAACGCGGCGCTTGAACGGGCACACACACTGGCGCTTGCCTTCATCACCCTGGAGGTGCGCGCGTCGAACGCGGCGGCCATCGCACTTTACCAAAAGCACGGCTATGCCGAAGTTGGCCGGCGAAAGGATTATTACCGCGCGCCCCGCGAGGACGCAATTTTGATGACGAGGTTTTTGTGATGCTGATTATGTCATTTGAATCCAGCTGCGACGAGACCGCCGTGGCACTGGTGGAGGACGGGCGGCACGTTTTGGCCGACGCGATCTTCTCCCAGGCCGATCTTCACGCCGTTTACGGCGGCGTGGTGCCGGAGATCGCGGCGCGCAGCCATTTGGAGGTCATCTCCCAGCTTGCCACGCGGGCGCTGGAGCAGGCGGGCAAGACCCGCGCAGATGTGGACGCCGTGGCCTGCACCTATGCGCCGGGGCTGATCGGCGCGCTGCTGGTGGGCGTGAATTTCGCCAAATCCACGGCGCTGGCGCTGGATGTGCCGCTGGTGCCGGTGCATCATATCCGCGGCCACATTGCCGCAAACTACATCGCGTATCCGGAGCTGGAACCGCCGTTTTTGTGCCTTGCCATCTCCGGCGGCAACACCATGCTGGTGGACGTGCGCGGCTATACCGATATGCACATTTTGGGCCAAACGCGCGACGATGCGGCGGGCGAGTGTTTCGACAAATGCGCGCGCGTGCTGGGGCTGCCCTATCCCGGCGGCAAGCCCATCGACGATCTGGCCAAAACCGGCGACGACACGCGCTACACCCTGCCGCGGCCCTATGTGGGCCAAAACCCCTACGACATGAGCTTTTCGGGGCTGAAAACCGCCGTTATCAACATCGCCCACCACGCCGAGCAGACCGGCGAGGCGCTGGACAGGGCGGGGCTTGCCGCGAGCCTTTGCCGGGCGGTGTCCGAGTCGCTCGTCGGGCGCACGATGCAGGCCGCGGGCGAGCTTGGATATAAGCGTCTGGCCGTGGCGGGCGGCGTGGCGGCCAACAGCCGCATCCGCGCGGATTTTGAAGCGGCGTGCGAAAAGGCCGGCATCGCGCTGTATGTGCCGCCGCTGCGGCTTTGTGGCGACAACGCCGCCATGATCGGTGCGCAGGGCTATTATGAATATCTCGCGGGCGCGCGGGCGGACAGCTCGCTCAACGCCTTTGCGACAAGGGGGCTTTGACCCATGACCTACATAACCAATTCCGAGGCGGAAACCGAAGCGCTGGGCGCAAAGATCGCCGAAAGCCTGCCGGACGGCGCGGTGGTCGCCTTTTACGGCGAGCTTGGCAGCGGCAAAACCGCGTTCGTGCGCGGCATGGCGCGCGGCATGGGCATCGACACGCTGGTCAATTCGCCCACGTTCACCATCGTGAACGAATACGAGGGCGCGCGGCGGCTGTTTCATTTTGATATGTATCGTCTCGGCTCGGCAGACGAGCTGTTCGACATCGGCTGGGACGATTATCTCGCGCGCGGCGGCGTTTGCGCCGTGGAATGGAGCGAGAATGTGGCGGAGGCGTTCGACGGCAGCGAAATCGTTGTGCGCTTTGAAAAAACCGGCGGCGACGGCCGCCGCATCACCATCGAAGGAGGCGACGGGATATGCTGACTCTCGCGCTGGAATCGTCCGCCAAGACCGCCTCGGCGGCACTGTTTGAGGACGAAACCTTTCTCGGCCAATATTTTCAGGCGGACGGTCTGACCCACAGCAGCACGCTTTTGCCCATGGCCGAGGCCCTGCTGAAAAACACGGGCCACACGGTGCGCGAACTCGGCTGCGTGGCCGTGGCGCACGGGCCGGGCAGCTTCACGGGGCTGCGCATCGGCATGGCAGCGGCCAAGGGGCTTGCCTGGGCGCTGGAGATGCCGGCCGTCGGCGTTTCCACGCTGGAGGCCATGGCCTATGGCGGTCCGGACGCAGAGGGCGCAATGCTCTGCTGCGTGATGGATGCGCGACGCAACCAGGTTTATAACGCGCTGTTTGAGATCCGGGACGGCAAGCCCGCGCGTCTTTGTCCGGATCGGGCCATCGCCATCGCGGATCTGGAAGCGGAACTGAAAACTTATCCGGAAAAATCGTGGATTTTACTTGGAGACGGCGCGCAACTATGCTATAATACGTTGGATAAAGAAACTCTGGCGCTGCAATTGGCTCCGGCGGGACTGCGGATGCAGAGCGCGCGGGGCGTAGGCCTTGCCGCGATGGGGAAACAGCCCCAACCGGCGGACGCGCTTTTGCCGGTTTACCTTCGGCTCAGTCAGGCCGAGCGGGAGCGGCAGGAGCGTTTGCAGGCGGCAGAGCGCGCAAACTAAAAAAAGGAGAACGAAAGACATGAGCAAGGTTTACGTTTTCGACCATCCCCTGATCCAGCACAAGCTTTCCATCCTGCGCGACAAGAACACCAGTGTGAAGGTTTTCCGCGAACTCGTGGGCGAGATCGCCCAGCTGATGTGCTATGAAGCCACGCGCGATCTGCCGCTGGAGGCAGTGAACGTGGAAACGCCGGTGGCTCCGGCCGTTTGCCACCGCATCGCCGGCAAGAAGCTGGCCATCGTGCCCATTCTGCGCGCCGGTCTCGGCATGGTGGACGGCATGGTCGCCATGATGCCGAACGTGAAGGTGGGCCACATCGGCCTGTTCCGCGATCCGGAGACGCTTGAGCCCGTGAAGTACTACTTCAAAATGCCGCCCGACATCGCCGAGCGCGATGTGATCATCGTCGACCCCATGCTGGCCACCGGCGGCAGCGCCGTTGCCGCGGCTCAGTTCCTCAAGGAAGTGGGCGTGAAGAATCTCAAGCTCATGTGCATCATCGCCGCGCCCGAGGGCATCGCCGCCGTGCAGGAGGCCCACCCCGATGTGGACATCTTCGTTGCCGCGAAGGATGACCATCTCAACGACCACGGCTATATCGTTCCCGGTCTCGGCGACGCCGGCGACCGCATCTTCGGCACGAAATAATCAACCCCGCCACCGCTGCGCCCACTTTGGGCCGGCGGTGGTTTTTGTTCCCCGGCAAAAAGCATCTTTTGCCCACCACAGCGCAGTTTCCCCGCTTTTCATTGTGTCTCCGGCGACTATAATGAAAAAAATCATAAAAAAGGAGAATCGCCATGTTCACAGGAACCATTTGGGCGATCGTGCCGCCGCTGGTGGCCATCGCGCTCGCTCTCATCACCAAGCAGGTCTATCTGTCGCTGTTTGCCGGCGTTTTCCTCGGCGCGCTGTTTGTTTCGGAATTCAGCGTGTGGGGCACCTTTGACGCCATCTTCGGCACCATGATGGCCGAGATCGATCTGAAGATCCTCATCTTCGACGTGCTGCTGGGCATGATCATCATCCTGCTCGCGCGCAGCGGCGGTACTGCCGCCTATGGCAAATGGGCCAGCCGCCGCATCAAATCCAAGCGCGGCGCCCTGCTTTCCACGATGGCGCTGGGCATTTTGATCTTCGTGGACGACTATTTCAACTGCCTGACCGTGGGCAGCGTGATGCGTCCCGTGACGGACAACTACAAAGTCTCACGCTCGAAGCTGGCCTACATCATCGACGCCACGGCCGCGCCGGTCTGCATCCTCGCGCCGGTCTCCAGCTGGGCCGCCGCCGTCAGCTCCTACATCCCCGAGGGCTACGACATCAACGGCTTCTCACTGTTCTGCGGCGCCATCCCCTATAACTTCTACGCCATCGGCACGCTGGTCATGGTGTTCATCACATCGCTGTTTCTGTTTGACTTCGGCAAGATGCGCGTGCATGAGACCAACGCCGCGCAGGGCGATCTGTTCTCCTCCGACCAGGACGACTACGCCGACGCCGAGGCCGCCATGGAAAAGGGCAGCCCGAACGGCCGCGTGATCGATCTGATCCTGCCCATCGTGGTGCTGATCGTGGCCGCCGTTGGCGCGATGATCTTCACCGGCTGCCAGAGCGGCGCTACCACGCTGGTGGACGCCTTCGCCAACTGCGACGCGGCCTACAGCCTCGTTTTCGCCACCACCGTGACGCTCATCGTGATGGCCATCCTCTATCTGCCGCGCAAGATCGTGAGCTTCGACACCTTCTGCAACAGCGTAGTGGACGGCTTTAAGCTGATGGTGCCGGCCTGCACCGTTCTGGTGCTTGCGTGGACGCTCAAGGGCGTCACCTCGGCGCTCGATATCTCCACGTTCGTGCAGGGCCTGTTCGCCGGAAACGCGGCGCTCGCCGGCTTCATGCCGCTTTTGATGTTCATTGTTTCCTGCATCCTGGGCTTTTCCACCGGCACCAGCTGGGGCACCATGGGCATCATGATCCCCATCGCCGTGCCCATGTTCGCGGCGGACTATCAGATGCTGGTCATCGCCGTTGCCGCCATCATGGCCGGCGCCGTTTGTGGCGACCATATCTCGCCCATCTCCGACACGACCATCATGTCCTCCACCGGTGCGCAGTCGAACCACATCAACCACGTCTCCACCCAGATGGAATACGCCTTCGTGGTCATCGGCGTGAGCGCCGTGAGCTACATCATCGCCGGCTTCGTCAAGAATCCGTATATCTGCCTGCCGGTGAGTCTGGTGCTGCTGCTTGCCACGCTGTTCGTGATGAAGAAGATCTCCGACCGCCGCACGGCGCAGACCGTCAAAACCGATGGCTAAGCGCATCGACGTACCCTATCTCGACCAGTCCAAAGCCGCACCCACGGGCTGCGAGAGCGTGAGCGCCGTGATGCTGCTGCGGTGGCTGGGCGAGGATGTCACCATTCAAAGCTTCATCGACCGCTATCTTGACAAGGCGGACTTTGAAACGCGCGATGGCGAACTGTTCGGCCCCGACCCGCGCGAGGCTTTTGCCGGAAACCCCTATGACCCGGAGGCCATGGGCTGCTATGCGCCGGTTTTGCGACGGGCCGTGGAGCGCGTAGTCGGCGACCGATTCGAGGTTTTGGACGAAACGGGCACGGATGTGGAAACGCTCGTGCGCCGCTATATCGACGGCGAGGGCATCCCCGTTCTGCTTTGGACGACCATCGATCTCAAGCCCTATGTCCCCGGCCCGAGCTGGCGCCTGACGCGCGACGGCAGTGTTTTCAACTGGCGGTCAAACGAGCATTGCCTGCTTCTCGTGGGCTATGACGACGACCATTACATCTGCAACGACCCATGGAACAACCACGGCGTCGTGGCCTATGACAAGGCCCTCGTTCGCACGCGCCACGCGGAGCAGTACAGCCAATCCGTGGCCCTGCGGCGAAAATAAAAAAATGCGCGGCGGACGCACAGTCTGCCGCGTATTGTTATGCCCAGTTTTTATTCCCAATCCAGCCGAAAGCCCTTTGCCCGCTCGCGCACCGTGACGGTGATCTCATAGGTTTCGATGGTGCTGTTTTCCTCCCACGAGCGCAGATAGGCAAAGCGCAGTGTCTGCTCGCCCGCCGCGACCGGCTCGAAGCGGAACGAAAACACGCCGCCCGTGCTAAGAAGTTCCGTGGCGGGGTAAGGCGTATACTCACTCTCGCCGCCGGACAGGCACCCCGCCGCAAGATCGCTCTCAAACGCCCATTCATAGCCCGTGGTGGGATCGCCCTCCAGCGCCACGATCAGCGCGCCATCGCGCTCATATACGCCAGGCTCCGGCACTGAAGGTTCCGCCTGCGCATTTCCACAGGCCGCCGAGGCGAGGAAAACGCCCGCACAAAGTAGCAATGTGACCCATTTTTTCATCCAAACCGGCTCCTTCCGTCTTGATTTGTCCGCGCCGATATTATAACATGGTTCCGTAACGATTGGACGCAGAAATGCGCCGATTTGTTCCCATTGATATTTTATAAGGAGCTTTATCCATGACGATCTATATCCCCGAATCCGGTTTCAGCGCTGCCGAGGCCCGCTTTCTGGCCGCGCAAAACGGTCTGACCTGCGCCGAGAGCGCCGATTTGTCGCTCGCCTGCAACGAGCCGGCCCATTCGCTCTGCGCCGATAAGCACGCCGCGGCCGAATTTTTCGCCGCCCACGATCTGCCGCAGCCGCACGCCTTTCCCGCCGGGAGCGAGCCGTATATCGTGAAGCCCGCAAACGGCTCCTGCGGACGCGGCATCTGGTCCACGGAGGACTTCTGCGAGGCCGGCGGCGGCATCAATGCGGGCTTTTTGGTGCAGGAGGAGCTGCGCGGGCCGATCTTTTCCGTGGCCATCGTGGGCCATGCGGGAAAGGTGACCGTATGTCCCGCCGTAAAGCTCATCCTGGACGACCGCTACGACCGCCGCGGCGCGGAATATCCCGCCGAAAACGCCGAGGCCGCCGAGGAGCTTGGCCGCCGTTTGGGCGAGGCGCTGGCATTGGAGGGCGTGATGGAGCTCAAGTGCGTTCTGTCCGGCGGCAAGGCCGTGATCGTGTCACTGAACGAGGGCGTCGGCCCGCTCGCCGCCACGGCGCTGCATTATGGCGCGAAATGCGACCCCATCGCGGCGCTCATGGCGCTGAAAGACGGCCGCGAGGCGACGTTTGAGGCCAAGCCCTGCCGCGTTTTGCTGGAAGTGGACGGCCGGGCGTGCGGCTTGCGCGAGGCGGATAAAACCGGCGCGCTTTCGTATGCCGACGGCAGCGTGACGGACGGGCGCGTGCGCCTGCTCATCGAGAATTGAGCAAATCCTAATGATTTTCTAATTTTTCCTGCATGGCAGTTTAATTTTCCTCTGGTATATTGATGCCAATGAAAAAAAACAAGGAGGAAAAAACAAATGACACATCTTGAACTGGTAGAAAAACTTCG
>CAYLSA010000053.1:0-8353 GCA_964386575.1 uncultured Oscillospiraceae bacterium
GCCGCGCCGTGGCTTGGCCGCAACACCGAAGCGAAGGTGGCCCACGCGCTGCATCTGTCCTACGCGTCCACGCTTTGCGCCATCGCGGAGGCTGCGCTGGATGCCTTCCGTGAAAACCAATCCGAGGCGGACGCCAGGGCGCTGCTCGATATGGACGGTTTCCCATCCAAGGAACTTTTGAGCCATCCGCTGGGCTACATCTGGTCGGTTTTCTATGTGCCGCAGGCCATCCGCACGAGCCTGAATCTGCTGGTGGCGCTCAACCCGCGCGACGAATACCCCGAGGCCCGCGCCATGAAGCGCCGCTTCATCCTGCACATCGGCGGCACGAACACCGGCAAGACCTACGCCGGCTTCCAGCGGCTGATGCAGGCAGAAACGGGCGTGTATCTGGCGCCGCTGCGGCTTCTGGCGCTGGAAGCGCAGGAGATACTGCTCGACGCGCACGTGCCCTGCTCGCTTACGACCGGCGAGGAGGAGGATCGCCGTCCAGGCGACACCCACATCGCCGCCACGGCGGAAAAGCTGGAGCTTGACCGGCACTACGACGTGGCCGTGATCGACGAGTGCCAGATGATCGCGGACCCCGAACGCGGCTATGCGTGGACGCGGGCCATTTTGGGCGTTTTGGCGCCGGAGGTGCATCTGTGCTGCGCGCCGGAGGCGAAAAATCTGCTGCTGCGGCTCATCCGCTCGTGCGGCGATGAATACGAGATCGTGCAGCACCGGCGCAAAACGCCGCTGATCTGCATGGAGCGGCAGGTGGATTACGACGATCTGCAGCCCGGCGACGCGCTCATCACCTTTTCCAAGGTGGGCGTTTTGTCCGTGGCCGAGGATCTGCGCCGCCGCGGTATGGAGCCGGCCATCATCTACGGCGCGCTGCCGTATTCCACGCGGCGCAAGCAGATGGAGGGCTTTCTGCACGGCGATATGGAATACGTCGTTTCCACGGACGCCATCGGCATGGGACTGAATCTGCCCATCCGCCGCGTGATCTTCATGGACACGGAGAAATTTGACGGCCACGAGCGCCGCGAGCTGCGTCCGGCGGAGATCCAGCAGATCGCGGGCCGCGCCGGCCGCTTCGGGATGTACGACCGAGGCTATGTGGGCGCAACGGAAAACCTGTCCGTCATTCGGGCGGGCCTTGAAAGCGTGGTGCCGCCGCTGCAGCACGCCGTGGTGGGCTTTTCCGATCTGGTTTTGCGGGTGGATTTCGATCTGCTTGAAGTGTTGACCGTGTGGAGTTCGATGCCCACGCCCGACCCCTATATAAAACTGGATGTGAGCCGCTACATCCTTTTGATCTCCAAGCTGCGCGAGGCGGGCTTTGAGCTGACCAAGCAGCAGGAGCTGAGGGCGGCGAACATCCCCTTTGACGAAACGGACGAGGAGCTTTTCGCGCTGTTTAACCGCTTTTTGCGCCTGTGGAAGCAGGGCGAGGACATCGAGCAGCCCGCTCTGCCGGACAAGCACGGCACGCCGCACACGCTGCCGGAGCTTGAGCTATACTGCCGCAAGCTCGATTTGTATTTCTCCTTTTCCAAGGCGTTTTCCGTGCCCATCGACCGCGATGCGCTGTATGACGAGCGGGAGAAGACCGCCGACCGCATCAATCAGATCCTGCTTCACAATCTGCGCAACAACATCCGCTTCTGCTCCGCGTGCGGCGCGGCCCTGCCGCTGCACTTCGAGGGCCGCCTTTGCAACCGCTGCTACAGCCGCCGCTATGGCTATCGCTTCAAGCCCCGCGGCCGAAAATGAGAAAAACGGCAGACACGATCGTGTCTGCCGTTTCTTTTTTACTCTTTTTCCAGATAGGTGATGCCAACGTAGTGGTCGTGGTCGGTGCGCTCGCCGGTGTATACGACCGGTTTGAAGCCGGGGAAGGTGATCTCCACGGTCCAGGTCTTGCCCTTGGGCAGATCCTCGAACTCATAGTCGCCGGCCCAGTTGGTCTCCATCTCGTGGCGCTCGCCGGTCTCGTCGCAGGTGATGGCCACCTTTGCGCCGATGCAGACCTCCTCAAGTTCCTCCGGATAGGCGACCGTGCCGGCCAGAAACGCGCTCGGAATGTTCAGATGCACCACGCTCGAGCCCATATCGCCCAGACATTCCAGCTGCGTGACCTTGTTGGCCGCGATGAGCTTGCTGATCTCGGAGTCGGGGTCGGCCAGATCGCCGAACACCAGTGCCTGATTGGGGCAGGCCTCCACGCAGCGGGGCTCGAAGCCGGGGTAATCCGGATCGTCGAGCAGCTCGGCGCACATGGTGCATTTCTGCGGGATCTGCGCCGCCTCGTTCCAGTACACCGCGCCCACGGGGCACGCATCCACGATCTGCTTCTGGCCCTTGGCCTTTTCCGGGTCGATGATCACGATGCCGTCTTCGCGCTTATACACCGCGCCGTCCTTGCCGGCAGCCACGCAGGCGGGCTTGTCGCAGTGGGAGCAGGGTGTGGGCACGGTGGCCGTTTTGATGCGGCGCTCGTTATCGCCGCGCTCCCACTCCACGATGTTCATCCAGTACTGGCCCAGCTCCGGCTCCGACTTCGAAAGGGCGGTGTCCCAGCCGCAGTGTTCGTCCTTGCAGGCCATAAAGCAGGCGTAGCACGCCATGCAGCGGGCAGAGTTGATGGCAATGCCCGGTTTTTTCATCGGCTTTTTCCACATATCAGTCAGCCTCCTTGTCATTGAGCTGCTCGCGCAGCCATTGCTCCCGCTCGCCGAACAGCATATCGGCCTGCATGGAGGTGCGGATGGGGCGCTCGGTTTCCAGCTGCTGCTTGTCCACCGCGTCGAGAATCGGCTCGAAGCCCTGGCCGAAGTTCGGGTCGGCCTCGCTCTTTTCAATGTCGATGTTGCAGCTATACGGAGCCATCGCCGGCACATAATCGCCGATCAGACGGCCCGGCACCAGAACGTTGATGCTGCCGCCCTTGTCCGTGCTGCCCACCACGCCATACTCCACAGGGTTATAGATGCCGGAGGAGGTGTAGGCATGGATGGTCTCATAGTTGATGCGGCGCGTGACACGCGCGACCATCAGACAGCTGCCGCGGTCGTTGAAGATGCGGACGATGTCGCCGTCCTGGATGCCCTTCTGCTCGGCCAGCTTCACATTGATGTGGCACACCAGATAGGGGTTGCCGTTGATGATGACGCGGTTTTTCGGGATCTCCCAGAGCCACTTGGCGTGCTGCTGGTAATGCGTGTGGTAGTCAAAGCGCGGGTGCGGGGAGATCAGGCCGAACGGATACTGGTCGGCGGACAGGGACTTGAAGCCCTCCCACGAATCCTGATACTTCGGGATGGGGCGGCGCGCCTCGTCGTCGGGGGCCCAATAGGCCAGCGACTCGGACACGAACTCGAACTTGCCCGAGAAGGTGCCAAGCTTGCCCTCCTCCTGGAAGATCTTGTGGTTCATGGTGTCGCAGGGACGGTTTTCGGCAAACCACTGGAAGCCGGGATAGCGGTCCCAGTTTTCGTAAAGGCCGGTTTCGGGGTCCTTATCCTCCTCGTGGTAGGACACGGGCGGGATATAATAGCCCTTCTTCTTAAAGTCCTCCCAGCTGATGTGTTTGGGCAGATCGGAGAACTGCCAGAAGCGCTTGGCCCACTGTTCTTCCGTGCGGCCTTCCGTGAACTGCTCGCCCCAGCCCAGACGGGCCGCGACCTGCGAGAAGATCCAGAAGTCCGAGCGGGAATCCCACATCGGCTCGATGGCCTTGTCCTGATACACGATCACCTGCCAGCTGTTGCCGGTCTGCGAGTGCGAGCAGTAGCCGCCGTTGCCGGAGTTGCCCACCTCGCCGATATCCACGCGCTCAAGGTTCGAGCACGCGGGCAGTATCACGTCCGCATGGCGGGTCTCGGGGGTCATGTAGATGTCCTGGTTGATGACGAACTCAAGCTCGGGGCTTTTGTACATCTTGGCCCATTTGTTCGTATCGAGCATGGTGCCGAAGAAGGAGCCGCCGTAGCGCCAGAAGCCGTGGACTTTATTGCAGCCCGGCAGGGGATACACATGGCGCGTGAACTCAAGGTCCACGCCGCCGCCGCAGAAGCCCTCGCCGTACCATTCGTAATGGCCGTTGAGGATGGCATCCGGCAGATTCGGGCGGTAGAGCACCTGCTCGACGGAGTTGACAGGCGGATTGTCGCAGATGGGGGCGTTGGCGATGGACGACAGCGGATCGGAATAGCCGCCGAACCAGAAGTTGTAGTTCATCGGGCCGCCGCAGGCAGGGGACCAGAACGCACGGCCGGGCTTGCCCATGCCCTGCATGGCAAACAGCAGCGTCATCAAACGCGCGTATTCCGTGCCGTTGGAGTGGCGGCAGGCGCCGCCGAAGCCGCCGCGCATACCGGAGCCGCCGGTCGTGACGGAATTGGCCCAGCGGCGGGCGATGGCCTTGATGTCCATGGCCTTAACGAGCGAAAGCTCCTCCGCCCACTTGGGCGTTTTGGCCGTGCCGTCGGGGCCGAGACCGAGGATGTGGTTTTTGAATTCCTCGAAGCGGTGGCCGTGCTGGGCCACGTATTCCTTGTCGTACAGGCCCTCCGTGATCCACACATAGGCGATTGCCTCCAAAATGGCGGCATCGGTGCCCATGCGCGGGCCGATCCATTTATCGGCGTGCTTGACGGAGGTATAGTTGTTGAACGGGTCGATGTAGATGAACTGGATGCCCGCTTCCTTCATCCACCAGCGCCACAGCGCGGATTCCTGCGCGGAATAGCCGCCGCGGCTGGTATCGGGGTCGGTGGACCAGCAGATGATGGTCTCGGTGTTCTGCATGGCCATTTCCAGCATATCATACGGTTCCGGGCCGCCCAAGCGCCAATAATAGCCGTAGGAGTGCGGCGTGCCCCAGTGGAAGCCTTCCCAGGAGTCGGGGTTGTCCGCGATGCGGGTGTAGCCCATCATGGAGAAAAAGCGCTTAAACAGCGAGATCTTATAACCCACAAGACCCCAGGAGTGGTGGGAGGAGGTGCAGGCCGTGATGGTCTCCTTGCCATAGGTTTTCTGCAGGCGGCGAATTTCGCGCGCGACCAGGCTGAGCGCCTCGTCCCACGAGGCCCGACGATAGCCGGACTTGCCGCGGTTTTCGGTGTTGCGGTTTTTGCCGTCCGGCGTTTCCACGAAGTCCTCGCGGATCATGGGGTATTTCAGCCGGTCATAGGCATAGGTCTTATCCCGCTCGCAGTAGCCGAGCAGACTCATGGTGGTTTTGCGCTGCGGCGTGAACTGCTGGCCGCGGGCCTTGATGACCCAACCGGCGGGATCGTCGTCCGTGAGCACGATGGGGCGCACGCGGCGGATCACGCCGTTGTAGGTGTGCAGCGTCATCGGGCCGCCGACGCATACGCTGTGTGTGATGCGTTCGTCCTTGGTAACGGAACGCATGGCGATGTTGTCGTTCATACTCTTGCTCCCCCTTACTTCACTTCGACCATCTGGCGGGCATAGTCCGAGCGCGGGTCGATCTCCACCATCGTGCCGACGTATTTGCCGTCCACACGCTCAAAGGCACGCATATCAAAGTCCTCGATCACCGGGATCCAGAACACACGGCCGTCCGGCCCCTGATAGTGCTTGCCCATGTGGAACTGATGCTGAAGCATCTCCACCGCGCCGCCGGGCGCGTCCATGCGCTTGGCCCGCTCGGCATAGTGCAGATTCAAAAACGTCGGATCGATCACGCCGTAGCGCTCGGAGCGCATGGGGCCGATGTCCTTCCAGTCGTCCGGCAGAGCGCGGATGGCATCCACGATGCAGGCGTAAACATCCGACCCCGGCATACCGCAGCCCTCGAAGTCCTCATACCAGATACGGAAGGCGTTGATATGCTCGCTGGGGTGGTTTGCCAAAAATTCCTTCACGCGCGCGAAAATTTCCTCCCGACGCATGATCACATTGCCCTGCGGCAGATGCAGCAGATATTTCTTTTCCAGATCCATCGCTTCCGCCCTCCTTATCGAATCATATAGCGTGCCGCCAGCGCGGCCTTTTCCTCCGCCGTGCCGGTGCCGCGCGCATCGCCGTAGCCATAGTTCCAGTCCACGGGAAGTTCTGCGCAGGAAACGCACTTTGCCTCGCCCAGCGCCACGCCCGTGCCGTAATACATCCGGCGCAGGTCGTTTTCCGCCAGCACGCGTGCCTCGTCCTCGGTTTCGGCAAACACGATGGTCTTGGCCGTGGTGCAGAAAAGATACTTCGGCTCCGTGGGCTTTTCAAGCTGGCCCTTCGCCGCCTCAAAAACATATTTTTTCATGGCGTCCTCCCTTCAAGGCATCCGGACGTCCGGAATGGGACGGCCGTTGATCCAAGGATCGTATTTGGCCATGAACGCGCTGTCGTCGCCGGCAAACTCATACTGCCCAAGCTGGGACGGATGCACCCACGCAAACTCCGAATAAACGCCCGTTTTCGGCTCCGTCTGCCAGACGTTCACGGCGCTGTAATACTTGTGGTAGTCGCACTTGGTGTGGGTGTTGTGGGTGATGTTGCCGCACACGATATGCTCCACGGTGCCGTCCTGCGGCTTTTTGTGGCCGAGCATCTCAAGTTTTCCGGCCTGCACGGTCATGCCCAGTACCTCGTGGCACACGCGCTCGACCGCCGCCGCATCGCTTTCGCACTCGCGCACACGGCCATGCGGGAATTCCCACACGCCGTTTTCATTTTTCGCGATCAGCACATCGCCGGTCGGGCCGGCATGGTGCGCGATCAGAACCGATAAATACTGCATATCCGTTCTCTCCCTTCCTCAGAGCGTGTACTGGTGCTCTTCGGGCACATAGCCCTCGGCCTCCAGCTCGGCGCCCACGCGCTCGCGGAACTGGCGCACCGTTTCCTGCCACACATCGCGGTCGATGCGGCGCACCTCCGTGCCGTCTTCGCAAACGCTGGCCCATTCCGTGAACCCGCGCCGCGTAGACCGGCACACAAAGCGATAGGTTTTCATGTTTCGTCTCCTCCCTGTTCATAGGCTGCCATGAAGTCCACATCCTCCACCGGCAGCTTGCCCATTTTGTCCAGATAATGGCAGATGCCGCGCTCCGCCGCCTCCATCACGCCCATCGGATCCATGCCCTTGGCATAGCCGATGCGAAACAGCTCATCGGCCGCCGCGTCCAGATTTTTCAGCATGGCGCGGTTGCGGTCCGTCGGCGGGAAGGCCTTGTGGCGGCCCTCCGGCGCATCGAGCTTGTGGATGAAGCACTGATACTGGCCGCGGAATTTGAACACATACATCAGCTCATCGCCGCTCAGCACCGCGCCCATGTCGCCGCCGTCGATACATTCGAGCATCTTGGCGCCGTCCTTTTCAAGCGGCGCAAGCTCCACGGCATCCTTCCGCCGCGCCGCATTGTTCGTTTCCATCGCGCGCCCCCTTTACCTATTAAATACGTATTCTATGCGTACACAACCATTATTGCATCCGCGATTTGCCTTGTCAATAGATAAATTCTGTTTTTCGATTGCAGCGATTTATATTCTGCATCAATCAGCGCGAAACGAATTGACTTTTTCATCACAAACCCGTAATATAGACCCAACAGGGAGGCGATCGAATGGAAATGACGCAATTGAGCTGCTTTGTCACGCTCGCGAACATCCTCAACTTCCGCCAGACGGCGCGGCAGCTTGGCATATCCCAGTCGTCCGTCAGCCGCGAGATCGGCCAGCTTGAGCAGCAGCTCGGCGTGAAGCTGTTTTCGCGCACCAGCCGCCAGGTCGCGCTCACGGAGGAGGGCGCGGCGCTTTTGCCTTATGCGCTTGATATCCTAAACACGGCGCAGTCGGCGGAGCTTCTCGTCGGCCACTTCCGCGAGGGCGCCGCGGGGCATTTGTATATCTCGGCGCTGACTACCTGCTCGTCCATGCTCACGCGGGCGCTGGACGCCTTTTTCGCGCGCCATCCGGATGTGATCGTAGACGTGGCGTTCCAAACCGCCGCCGGCCAGACCGCCGCCATGCACGAAAGCCGCTATGACGTTCACTTCCTGCAGCAGGATATGCTGCCGCCGGACGGTTGGGAATCGATGATAACCCACCGCGATTCGCTGGCGCTGGTGGTGCCAAAAGGGCATCCGCTTGCCGGAAAGCCGCTGGATTTCAAAGCCCTCGAGGGCGAGCGCTTCATCCTGTCGCAGGAGCCGTGCAACACCGATCTATACCGCAAGATCATGGCCATCTGCGCCGCCCACGGCTTTGTGCCCAGCATCATGAACCGCTACGACAAGCTGGAATCCGTGCTGCTGGCCGTGAGCGCGGGTCTGGGCGTTTCCATCATGCCGTCGGCGCTGCCGTCGGTGCTGTTTGCAAACAGCGTGGATGTCAT
>CAYLSA010000054.1:0-8067 GCA_964386575.1 uncultured Oscillospiraceae bacterium
GCAGTGTTTCGATGCCGAAAAGGAGGCGCAGCGGAGCGATTCAGCTTTGGCGTTTACGCCGAAGCGCTTGAGCGCAGCTTGTGCCGACGCCGCCCGTGTTCTTCTTCCTTTCAAAACCACGACCGCTTCACTGGGTCGTGGTTTTGTTATCGCCGTTTCGCGTCTAACTATCGATCAAAAAAACAAAAAATTTGATCGTTTTAAAAACACATATTGCTTATAGTTCTATAATAATCTATAATTGATAGCGTGATAGAATAAAATTTTCGCTTTGTTGACTTCACATTTTAATTTGCCTATAATAGGTTTGCAGCATTTACCATTCATTTACAATGTCAGGGAAAGTGGGGGAAAACGATATGGACATCCATACCCGCCAACTGCGTTATTTCATGGAACTGGCAAAATGTCTGAATTTCACCAAAGCCGCCATGAATCTTTTCATTGCCCAGCCGGCCTTGAGCCAACAGATCGCCGATCTGGAAAAGCAACTGGGCGTCACCCTGTTCGAGCGAAATTCCCGCTCCGTAACACTCACGCCCGCAGGCAAAATTCTGCAAAGCGCCTGTCCGGAGATCCTGCACAAGCTCGAAAGCATCGAGCAGCAGGTCCTGTGGGCGCAGGCGGGACTGCGCGGCAGCATCAAGCTTGGCTATCTCGATGTGTTCCAGCCGTTTCTTCCATCCCTTGTGCGACAGTTCCGCCAGCTTTATCCGGACGTTGCGCTGGAGTTTTACAGCGCCAGCTTAAAAGAGCTGCGCGCCGCGCTGGAGATCGGCGATATCGACATCGCGTTTTCGTGGATATACACCCGCGAGCTGCCGCAGGAGCACGCACCGGCGTATAACATCCTGTGGCAGGAGGATCTGTGCCTTGCCGTGGGCAAGGAGCATCCCTTCGTGACCTCCGGCGGCACAAATTACACTCTGCTTGAGGACGAGACCTTCATCCTCATCGACGAAAACACCTCGCCCGGCTTTCAGTTTCTGGTGCAGGAGGTCACGAGCGAGCTCGGCCTGATGATCAAAAAGCGCACCAACAGCAAGCATTTTTCTTCCATCATCACACAGGTCGAGGCCGGACTGGGCGTTTCCATCCTGCCGGCCAAAACGCAGTATTTCACCTTCTGCCCCACAGAAAACACCGCGTTCATCCCCATCAAGCGCGCGTGCATGGATTTCGGCGTGGCCTGGTATGACGAATCCAAAAACGCCGTTCTTCCGCTGTTTCTGGATGTGATGGAAAAGACGGACCTCACCCCCGGTGACAGGCCGCCAAATTCAATTGAGACATAAAGCAAAACGCAGTGCGCAAATTCATGCGCACTGCGTTTTATCATTTCATAAGCGGCATTACGCCTGCTCGTTCACATGCTCCACAAAGCGTCCGAACGCGGCCCGTCCCGCCGCATCGCGCTTATACACGCCCGCGTGTTCCAGCACCTGCGCGAACACAAGGCCCACCTCCTGCTGCAAAATAGCAGTGATGTTCTCTTTGGTGAAGCGGTGCTTTTGCTTGAGCTCCTCGGCCCAGGGCGCGTGCTTTTCAAGTTCGCCTCGAAGCGGCGCGCCGGAAAGAATGGCCTCCTCCACCGCGGCAAGCTCCGCCTTCAGCCGCGCCGGAAGCACGGCCAGGCCCATGACCTCGATGAGGCCGATGTTCTCTTTTTTGATGTGGTGCAGCTCGGCATGGGGATGGAAAACGCCCAGGGGATGCTCATCGGTGGTGATGTTATTGCGCAAAACCAGATCCAGCTCATAGTTCTCCCCGCGGCGGCGGGCAATGGGCGTGATGGTGTTGTGGTTCTCGCCGTCCGTCTGCGCATAGATAAACGCGGTCTCATCGCTATATCCGCGCCAAAGGCGAAGGATCTTATCCGCAAGCGCGGCCAGCCGGTCCTTGTCCGCGCCGTTTAAGCGAATGACACTCATGGGCCACTTCACGATCCCCGCGCGCACATCCTCATAGCCCCGAAACACGAGCGGCGCTTCCACCGGCGCTTTCTCCATGGGGAAGGCGTAGTGCCCGCCCTGAAAATGCTCATGGCTCAAAATGCTGCCGCCCACGATGGGAAGATCGGCGTTGCTGCCGACAAAATAATGCGGAAACAGCGTTACGAAATCCAGCAGCTTGCAGAACGCGGCCTTATCGATGACCATAGGCGTGTGGACGCGGTTGAGGACGATGCAGTGCTCGTTATAATACACATAGGGGCTGTATTGCAGATACCACTGCGCGCCGCCGATCGTGATGGGAATGAGGCGGTGATTCTGGCGCGCGGGATGGTTCAGCCGCCCCGCGTAGCCCTCATTTTCCGCGCACAGCTGGCACTTGGGATAGCCGGACTGGGGCGCGTTTTTCGCCGCGGCGATGGCTCTGGGGTCCTTTTCCGGCTTGGACAGGTTGATCGTTATATCCAGATCGCCGTATTCCGTGGGCGTTTTCCAGCGCATATCCCGGCAAATGCGGTAGCGCCGGATATAGTCCGTGTCCTGCGAAAAGGTATAATACCACTCCGTGGCTTTCACGGGATCGGACGCAAAAAGCGCCTGAAAGCGCGCGCGGACTTCTCTTGGCGCGGGTGTGAGCACGCCCATAAGCCGGGTGTCCAGCAGATCGCGGCTGGTGATATCGTCCGCGCAGAGACCGCGCTCGACCGCGCTGTCCAGCAGGCCGCGCAGAACATCCTCCAGCGGCATCGCCTGCGGCGCCGTTTCCTCGTAGGCATCGAGCCCAAGCGCCGAAAGCAGGCCGTTTATGGCATACATCCGGTCGCACTCGTCGATCAGGCCCTTTTCAAGGCCATACCGAACCAACGAGGCGATATAGCCGCTGTCGTTCATATGCGCTCTTCCTTTCGCCCGCTGCCCTCGCTTCGGATGGACAGCACGTGGCAACTGCCCGCGCCCAGAACGCGCTCGGCCTCCGAGCGGAAAGTATCCAGCATATCCATGGGCACAAAGGCCTGCACCGTTCCGGCGAAGCCGCCGCCATGAACGCGGAAGGCCCCGCGGCCATCCAGCAGCGTGTCGCACAGCGCCAGCGCAACGGCCATGTCCTGATGCTCCACAGCACCGGCGGGGATGACGTTTTGAACATACATCCAGGAGCTTCGGCCGGACTCATTCACCAGCCGGAGGAAGGTATCAAAATCGTTTTGCCGCAGGGCGGCGGCCTGCTTTCGCACGCGCTTGTTTTCCTGATAGAAATGCACGGCGCGCAAAATGGCCCGATCGGGAACGCGGTGGCGGACCTCCGGAAGCTTTGCGAAGAATTCCGCCTCCGGTATCTCCCGCAGGACGGACTTGCCGAACAACGCGCTCAGCGCGTTCAGCTCGCCGGGCACGGCGGCGTATTGGCCGCTCATACCGGCATGGTCTGCCCCCACATCCAGAATGCACAGCGCATGGCCCGCGGCGGAAAAATCAAAATCCAGCCGCTCCACCACCGGCGCGGCGGGGTCGGCGAAATCCATGAACACCATGCCGCCCACGGCGCAGGCCATCTGGTCGAGCAGACCGCAGGGCTTGCCGAAATAGACATTTTCCGCCCACTGGCCGATCTGCGCTATCTGCACGGCGCTGAGCTGCTTGTCGAAAAACAACTCGTTGCAGATCGTGCCCATCAGCACCTCAAACGCGGCGGAGGAGCTGAGCCCGCTGCCGGGCAGAACGCTGGAATGTACGCGGGCGTCAAAGCCCCGAAGGTTGCAGCCGCGCTGCCGGAAGGCCGCCGCAACACCGCGAACCAGCGCCGCCGTGGTGTCCTTCTCCTCCGGATGAACCGAAAGATCACTCAGCTCGACCGTTACCGGCGCGTAGCCCTCCGAGTCCACATGGATCACATTGGAATCGTTGAGCGTCACCTCCGCCACCGTTTCCAGATTCACAGAACCCGCCAGAACGCAGCCGTTCTGATGGTCCACCTGGTTGCCGCTGATCTCCGTGCGGCCGGGGGCTGAGAATAAATAGCTCTGCTTCATGGTATTTCCTCCCGATTTTGCAAAAAGGCGCACATCCGTGCGCCTTTTTGTGCGTTATTCGAACATGGCAATAAGCCATTGGCCGCCGGAACTGCCGGCGTTTCGCTTTATTTCTTCTGAACGTACTTCAGGCAGTCGATGGTTACAGCCGCAAGAATGATGATGCCGGAGAACACGAACTGGAGGTTGGTGTCCACGCCGAGAACCGTGAGCGAATAGGTCAGCGCGGTGAAGATGAGAACACCGACCACGATGCCCGAGATCTTACCGATACCGCCGCTGAACGAGATGCCGCCGACCACGCAGGCCGCGATGGCGTCCGTTTCCCAGCCCTGGCCGTACGAGGCGGAGCCGGAGCCCACCATGCGGATGCATTCCAGCCACGCGCCGAAGCCATAGAGGATGCCGGCGATGGCAAAGGCCGTAACGGTCACGCGGAACACGTTGATGCCGGAGGCCGCCGCCGCTTCGGAGTTGCCGCCCACGGCGTACATATTCTTGCCGAGTGTTGTTTTATTCCAAACGAAATACATAATGGCGATCACCGCCACGGCCCACAAAATGATCGTCGGGAAGCGGCCGAGCTTCGGCATGATCATCTTGGGGATCTCCACTTCGATCGCGCCGAAGGAAACGCCCTTCGTGGCGAAGGTCATAAGGCCGAACATGATGAGCATATTCGCCATGGTGGAGATGAAGGGGTGGATCTTAAAGCGAGCCGTGAAGAAGCCCGCGATAGACGAGAAGGTCGTGGTCACGATGCAGCAGACCACCAGCGCCAAAACCACGCGCGCGCCCACGGGCAGCATCGTGAAGTCGAGCACATGGCCGAACAGCGCGCCGGTGTTGATGCCCTTGTGCATGATCATCGTGCAAAGGACCATGCTGGTGCCCACCATGCGGCCGACGGAAAGGTCGGTGCCGCCAAGCAGGATCAGGCCGCCGACGCCCAAAGCCAGGAACATACGCGGCGAGGCCGCCTGCAGGATGTTGAGGATGTTGTTTATCGTGAGCAGGTCGGTATTTTTGACCACCGGGGCCAAAATGCAAAGCAGAACGAACACGCACACGATGACGATATACAGACCGTTCGTAAGGAAGAACTGACGGGTGTTGAAGCTGTATTTATAGTTTTCCCACTTCTGCTTCGTCTTTTCCGCCAGGGTGAAATGGGACAGACGCAGAAGATCGATCAGATGGTAGCGGTAAGCGTGCGCGTTGTGTTTGCGGTCTTTGATCTCCTGCAGGGTGGAGTCGTGCTTGAGCTTGGCGTCGAACAGACGGTTTTTGTAAACGTACTTTTCGTCCTTGATCTCGCCGGGGTCCTTCAGTCCGGCCAGCTCCTGCTTATGCCGCTGCTTGAGCTCCTCAAGTTCCTTGGCATAGCGCTCTTCCTCCGCGGCTTTCTGCGCCTTGCACGAGCGCACCACCGGATCATAGTACTGGCTTTCGTAATTCTTGTCAAGATACGCCACCGCATCGGCGATGAGCGTGTTGATCTGGGCCTTGTTCTGGGCCTCTACCTTCTTCGCCTGGGCAAGCTGCTCGCGGTCGGAGGCGATGATGGTTTTCTTTTCCGCCTTGCTGTAGCTTGCGTTTTCGCGGATGATGGCGATGTGGTTATTCAGGGCGATGACCTTATCCGTGCCATCGGCACGCAGGGTGTTGACCTGCTCCATGATCGCGCCGACATAGCTGTCAATCGGCTCCAGCAGTTTTTGTTCTTCCTCGTAGCTGAGGATGGTATCAATGTTGGCCATGGTTTCCTTCTCCTTGTCTCAAAGGTATTTGGCGCTCAGGCGCAAAAGCTCTTCCTGCGTTGCATCCTTCGTGTTCACAACGTCGACCAGCCGCCCGTTGGACATAACACCGATGCGGTTCGTGATGCCGAGGATCTCCGGCATCTCCGACGATACCACGATGATCGCCTTGCCGCGCTTGGCCATCTGGACGATCAGCTCGTAGATCTCATACTTCGCGCCAACGTCAATGCCGCGGGTGGGCTCGTCCATCAGGAACACTTCCGGATCGCGCTCCAGCCACTTGCCGAAGATCACCTTCTGCTGGTTGCCGCCGGACAGCGCCGTGATGGAATCGCGCGGGCCCATGCACTTGGTGTGCATGATATTGATCTCATTGGCGGTCGCCTTGACCATTTTGTCGGTGGAAAGGGCGATGCCGCTCATGTAATGCGGAAGGTTTGAAATGGTCGTGTTGAATACCAGATCGCCCTCCTGGAACAGGCCGGTGGCCTTGCGCTCCTCCGTTATCATGGCGAAGCCGTGCATCATGGCATCCTTGGCGCTGGTAAAGGACATCAGCTTGTTTTTATAGTAGACACGCCCCGCCGCTCTTGTGCGAACGCCGAACATCGTTTCCAAAAGCTCGCTGCGTCCCGCGCCGACCAGACCGTAAAGACCGAATATCTCGCCCTCGCGCACATCGAAGGAGATGTCCTTCAAATGCGGCTCGAACTTCGTGGACAAATGCTGCACCGAAAGCACGACCTCGCCGGGGGTATTGTCGATCTTCGGGAAGCGGTTATCCAGCGGGCGGCCGACCATGTGGGTGATGAGCTGGTTCATGTCGGTCTCGGCCGTTTTCTGCGTCACGATCATCTTGCCGTCGCGCAGCACCGACACCTCATCGCAGATCTCGAAGATCTCGTCCATCTTGTGGGATATGTAGATCAGCGAGATGCCCTGCTGTTTCAGGTTGCGCATCATCTCAAAGAGCTTGTTGACCTCCCGCACCGTCAGCGAGGAGGTCGGCTCGTCGAGAACGATCAGCTTTGCATTATAGGAAATCGCCTTGGCGATCTCCACCATCTGCCGCGTGGAGACCGACATGGTCTTCATCGGCGCGGACAGATCTACCGTCATATTCAGTTTGCGGAACAGCTCCGTCGCTTCCGCCTTCATGCGGCCTTCGTCCACCCGACCGAAGGAGTTCGTCGGATAGCGGCCGAGATAAAGGTTATCGAGTACGTTGCGCTCGAGGCACTGGTTGAGCTCCTGATGCACCATGGCAACGCCGTTTTCCAGCGCTTCCTTGGGGCCGCTGAAGTTTACTTCGCGTCCGTCGAGCAAAATGACGCCCTCGTCCTTTTGATAGGTTCCGAACAGGCACTTCATCATGGTGGACTTTCCGGCGCCGTTTTCGCCCATCAGTCCCATGATGCTGCCTTCTTTCACATCCAGATCGATGTGGTCCAAAACGCGGTTTCGCCCGAAGGACTTGCACATGCCCCGGATCGAGAGAATGTTTTCTGCCATATTTTTCCCTGCCTTTTGCAAGTCATAAAGACTCTGTTTGGAAGCATCGCTCCCGGAAATTCTATGTTAGGGGAAGCCGCCCTGCCGCGCAGAGGGGTCCCATAGCTTACCAACTTAAAAAAGGGGTAGGGTCATCGGGAAGAGGACCTCCCGATGACCCGTCTTCTCACTTAAGGATTTGGGTTATGGGTATGGAAGCTCAGGAGAGCTTGCTCATGTAAGACGCACCGTTGTCCGTCTTGACCATGTTGATGCAGAAGCCTTCGTAGGCATCGGGGTTCGCCAGACGGTCGATGATGTTGCCTTCGGTCTGGCCGTCGCCCTTGACGTACTCAACGTTGAGGTTGAGGATGCCGTCATAGTTTTCGAGCTGGGGCAGATAGGTGGCGTTGAGGAAGTTATCGGTGGAGTTGAAGATGTCAAGCCAGACATTCTTCGCGGGGGCATCTTCCTCGGTCAGCTGGTTGCTGAACGCGGGGTTGGGAGCCGTGGCATCCAGGAAGCTCTCGTAGTTGTCCGCAGTGACAGCGGCGTTGAGGGCGTAGAAGCAACGGGTAGCCTCGTCGTACTTGTACAGATCCTCGGACAGAACGTTGCCGGCGGCGTCGGGCGTGCTGATACCGGTCATGATGTCCACGCCGTCAAGGGCGTTGCGCAGAGTGCGAAGGGTCAGATAAGCCTGAACGTCGGCGTTCTGGGAGATGGTGCCGCAGTAGCCGTCCGCGATGGCGGCGACAGCGTCGCTGTTGGCGTCATAGCCGAAGGTGGGAACGCCGGCTTCCTTGGACCAGGCGTTGAACACGGCCATGC
>CAYLSA010000055.1:0-7737 GCA_964386575.1 uncultured Oscillospiraceae bacterium
CGAAACAGCGGAGTTTTTTGCTTGGCTCTCCCTTTGGGAGAGCTGTCACCGAAGGTGACTGAGAGGGCCTTGTGTCCGCTCTCGGATGGTGCGGTCAATTTGCTCGCATACGTCACGAAAATTCCGATCTATATCCCGGTTGGAAAACCGCAAAACCTCTAGGCCATGAGCTGTTAGAAAGGTGGAGCGTTCCGAATCATATGCTATTGCCTGCGGCTCGTAATGTTGAGAACCGTCTACTTCAATGACCAATTTAGCAGAAGCGCAATAAAAGTCCACGATAAAATGGCCAATGATCCGCTGCTTGTAAATTTTTACTGGATACTTGCGGAGGAAAAGATACCAGAGTTTGCGCTCGTGCGGCGTCATCTGTCTCCGGAGGTGCCGGGCGTTTTCCAGTTGGCTGTTGTCCTTGGGTATGGTCATGATTGGCCCTCTCAGTCGGCTGCGCCGACAGCTCTCCCAGAGGGAGAGCCAAGCGCCCCTCTCAGTCAGCGCTTTTGTTTATTAAGGCACACCCGTCGACTTCCGGCGGGTGTGCTCTCTTTTCGGGATGATTTATTCTACCACAAGGCCGATGGCCTCGATCTCGATGGGGGCGTTTTTGGGCAGGGCGGCTACCTGTACGCAGGCGCGGGCGGGCAAAACCTCGCCGCAGAAATGTCGGGCGTAAACCTCGTTCACGGCGGCAAAATCGTTCATCGAGCGCAGGTAGATGGTGGTTTTGACCACATGGCTCAGATCGCTGCCGCCCGCTTCCAGAACGGCCTGCACGTTGCGGATGCACTGCTCGGTCTGGGCGGCGATGCCGGTGGGGATGCGGCCGCTTGCGTCCGTGGGCAATTGGCCGGAAACGAACACGAATCCGCCCGCGGTCACGCCGGCGGAATACGGCCCGATGGCGGGCGAGGCGCCTTCGATGCGCTTCATGTCAGCTCCTTTCCCAGCGGGCCTTGGCCTGCTGCTCGAGCTTTTGCAGCATGGCGGCGGGGTCACGCTGTTTGGACAGGAAGATCATCGCGGCGATGATATAGGGCTTGAAGCTGGCCTGCTTGTAAAGGCTGATGCGGTAGCGGTCGAAAACGCTGTCGGCCACCTCGCCATGGTCGCAGGAAACGCCCGTGATGTCCGCCGGCAGGCAGTGCAGATACATGGCCTTGCCGCCGTTCGTTTTGGCCATCATTTCCTCGGTGCATTCCCAGTCCATGTGCTGGGCATTCTGGGCCAGCAGCTCTTTTTCCAGCGCATCGATGCCCGCGCGGTCGCCCTGCGCGTAAAGCTCGGTGCGCTTTTCCATGGCGGCGAAGGGCGCCCAGCTCTTGGGATACACGATGTCCGCGCCCTCAAAGGCCTCGGCCATGGTGGACACCTTGCGGAAGCTGCCGCCGGAGGCGGCCGCCTGCTTCGCGGCCAGTTCCTCCACCTCGGGGAAGATGTCGTAGCCCTCGGGATGGGCCAGCGTGACGTCCATGCCGAAGCGTGTGAACAGACCGATCACGCCCTGCGGCACGGAAAGCGGCTTGCCGTAACTGGGGCTGTAGGCCCAGGTCATGGCGACCTTCTTGCCCTTGAGATTCTCCACGCCGCCGAGCTCGTGGATGACGTGCAGCAGATCGGCGCAGCACTGGGTGGGATGGTCGATGTCGCACTGGAGGTTGACCAGCGAGGGAGTCTGCTCCAAAATGCCGTCGGCATGGCCCTGACGCACGGCCTCGGAAACGGCCTTTTGATAGGTGTGGCCCTTGCCGATGTACATATCGTCGCGGATGCCGATCACGTCGGCCATGAAGGAGATCATGTTCGCCGTTTCGCGCACGGTCTCGCCATGGGCGATCTGGCTTTTGCCCTCGTCCAGATCCTGCACCTCAAGGCCCAGCAGATTGCAGGCCGAGGCGAAGGAAAAGCGCGTGCGCGTGGAGTTGTCGCGGAACAGGCTGATGCCCAGACCGGAATCGAAGATTTTCGTGGAAATGTTGTTCTCGCGCAGGCAGCGCAGCGCGTCGGCTACGGTGAACAATGCGGCCAGCTCGTCGTCCGATTTGTCCCAGGTGAGGAAGAAATCGTCGCCGTACATGCGGGAAAAATCAAGGCTCGCCAGCTTGTCGGCGAAGGGCTTCATCAGATTCATTTTTTTAATTCCTCCACATAATTCATCGGTGTGGCGGCCAAAACCGCCGCGCAGCGCACAAGATCCTGTTTCCATGTGATCTCATTGGGGGCGTGGGCCTGGCTTTCCGCGCCAGGGCCGAAGCCCACGCAGGGAATGCCGAAGCGGCCCTGAATGGAAACGCCGTTGGTGGAAAACGTCCACTTATCGATGAGCGGACGGCCCGCGCGCTTATCCATGGCCTCCGGCTCGCCGGTGCGTTCATCGCCGTACATGGCGCGGTAACTGTTGGCCACGGCCTGCACATGAGGAGCGGATTCCTTGTTGATCCACGTGGGGAAGTAGCACTCGGTCTCATACACCAGCCCCGTCCACGACGGGCGGTCGTATTTATACATACTCACGGTCACATCGTCGGCATACTTGCGGCAGGCGGGCAGATCGCGGATCTCCTGCAGGCAGCTTTCAAAGGTCTCGCCGGCGGTCATGCGCCGGTCAAGCGACACGGAGCAGCCGTCCGCCACGGCGCAGCGGGAGGGAGAGCTGTAGAAAATTTCGCTCACGGTCACGGTGCCGCGGCCAAGGAAGCGCGCATCGGCCCAGTCGGGGTTGTATTTCTCGTCGAGCATCTTCACAAGACCCTTGATTTCGACGGAATCGTCCGCCGGGTTCTCGTTCAGCTCGCGCACCTCGCGCAGGATGTCCGCCATTTTATAGATGGCGTTGTCGCCGCGCTCGGGGGCCGAGCCGTGGCAGGAAACGCCGCGCACGTCCACGCGGATCTCCATGCGGCCGCGATGGCCGCGATACACGCCGCAGTCGGTCGGCTCCGTGGAAACGACGAATTCGGGCGTGATGCCGTCCTCGTTGTGGATGTACTGCCAGCAAAGGCCGTCGCAGTCCTCCTCCTGCACCGTGCAGGCGACAAACAGGCTGTAGCCCTCGGGGATGAGCCCGAGCTCATGGGCGATCTTCGCGGCGTAGATCTGGCTCACGCAGCCGCCTTCCTGATCGCTGCCGCCGCGGCCGCCGATGGTGGTCTCGGTTTCGAAGCCCTCGTAGGGGTCGAATTCCCAGTTCGAGCGCAGGCCGATGCCCACGGTGTCGATGTGGCCGTCAAAGGCGATGAGCTTTTCGCCCTCGCCAATGAGCCCGAGCGCGTTGCCCTGCGGGTCGATCCACGCCTTGCGGTAGCCCAGCGCCTCCATCTCCGCCACGGCGCGGCGCACCACGCCCTCCTCGCCGCAACTTTCGCTGGGCAAGGCGATCAAATCGCGCAGAAAGCGCGTCATGGCGGGCAGATAGTCCTGCGCCTTTTGTTTTATTTTTTCATAATCCATGATATTTTCTCCCGAAATATTCATTTTGGATGGTTTAAGCCGTGATTTTATTCATTTTAAGATGAGATCGGAATAGCTCAGCAGCACCGTGCGCGTAAACTTCGCCATCTCCGGCGGCAGTGCGCCGTTCGATTCGCCAAGGTCGCACTCAAACACCTCGCCGCCGAAGCGCACGAGAACGCGCATCCCGCCCAGCGGCATGAAGCCTTGGTTCGGGCCCTTGTCGAAGCTTTCGCGGTCGGCAAACAGCGTCCACTTGTCGCGGTAGGGCGCGCTCGACCACGGGCAGAAAGTGGCGCAGTTGCCGCACTCGTTGCACTGGTAGTCAAGATGCAGGATCTGGCTGCGGCCGTCGACCAAAACCGACACATTCGCGCGGTTGGGGCAAACGTCCACGCAGTTTTCGCAAACCGTGGCGCACTCCAGGCAGCGGGCCGAGGCGCTCTCGCTGTCGCAGAAAACACCCTTGCGTTCGCGCACGGCGGTGGGGTCGGAGGCGATGTTCAGCGCGGCGTATTTTTCAAAATCGGCGCCCGCGATGGCCTTCGCGGCCTTCTGGGCATCCGCGATGGCGCGCACGATGGTGGACGGACCTTTCGCGCCGTCGCCCGCGAGATAGATGTGCGGCGCGGCCATGCCGTTTTCGTCCACAATGGCGCGGCCCTTTTCATCCACGGGGATACCGAGCGTCTGATACAGCGCGGTGTCCGTGCGCTCGCCCACGGCGGCGATGACGCACGCGGCGTCGATGTATTCGTATTCGCCGGTGCCAACGGGGCTGCGGCGGCCGGAGGCATCGGGCTCGCCCAGCGTCATCTTCTCGCACTTGAGCTTCTTGCCCTCGATAGCCACGGGCGCGAGCAGGGGCCTAAATTCCACGCCGTCTTCCAGCGCCATGCGCAGCTCTTCCTCATCGGCGGGCATATTGCGCATATCGCGGCGATACACCAGCGTCACTTTCTTCACGCCGGTGCAACGTTTGGCGGCGCGCGCGGCGTCCATGGCGGTGTTGCCGCCGCCGATCACGGCAACGGTGCGGCCGGGGATGCACCACAGCGGGTGCTTTTTATAGGTGGACAAAAATTCCAGCACATTGCGGGCCTCGCCGCCCTCGAGCGAAAGCCGGCCCGGCTTCCACGCACCGGTGCAGACGAGAACATCGTCAAAGCCGGCAAGCTGCTCGGGGGAGGTGATCTCCGTGCCGTAGCGGAATTTCACGCCCAGTCCCGCGCACAGCATCGCGTCCTTTTCCACGGCCTCCGTGGAGATGCGGAACGAGGGGATCACATGGCGCACGATGCCGCCGGGTTTGAGCGTTTTTTCAAACACGGTCACCTGGCAGCCGCAGCGGGCCAGGAAATACGCGCCCGCCAGACCCGCCGGGCCTGCGCCGATCACGGCCACTTTCTTGCCGCCGGTGGGCAGCTCCGCGCGGGCCAGCCGCGCCAGAAATTCGCCGTAGGCTTTGTCCGTGGCTTCCAGCTTGCAGCCGCGGATGTTCACGGGCGCTTCGTAGTAGTTGCGCGTGCAGCGGCTCATGCAGGGATGGGCGCAGATGGTGCCGGTGATGTTCGGCAGGGGGTTGCGCTCGCAGATGAGATCGAGCGCTTCGAGATATTTGCCTTCGTTCACAAGGCGGATATAGGCGGGGATGTCCTGATGGATGGGGCAGCCCTCGCGGCAGGGCGCGAAGAAGCAGTCCATCAGGGGGACCTGCTCCGCGATCTTGCGGTTCGGCAGGGGCTTGATGGGCTTGCGGTACCACGGGTCGGTCAGCGCACTTGCGGCCAGCTCCGTCACGGCGGGCACGGAAACGCCCGCGAACTTGGCATACGGCTGCTTATCCAGAAGCTCTGCGATCTGCTTCATGCGGTTGTAGCCGCCGGGACGCAGCACGTTCGTGGCCATGGTGATGGGCCAGATGCCGGCCCGGAACAGCTTTTCGGCGCTGTGGAAATCCGCGCCGCCGGAGTAGCTGATGCGAAGGGCGCCGTCAAATTCCGCGCTGATGCGGCGGGCAAGCTCGGTCGTCAGAGCAAAGAGCGAGCGGCCGGACATATACATCTCCTCGCTCGGAAGCTCGTTGGCTTTCACATCCACGGGGAAGGTGTTCGTGAGCTTGAGACCAAACTCCACGCCCTTTTCGTCCGCCAGCGCCTGAAGCCGCCGGAACATGGGTACGGCATCCTGCCACTGGAGGTCTTCGAGGAAGTGGTGGTCGTCAAAGGCGATGTAGTCATAGCCGAGGCTGTCGAGCGTTTTGCGTGCGAACTCATAGCCGAGTAGCGTGGGGTTGCACTTAACGAAGGTGTGCAGACCCTTTTCCTCGATCAGATAGGTCGCGATGCGCTCGATCTCATCGGGCGGGCAGCCGTGCAGCGTGGAGATGGTCACGGAGTCGGAAACGCCCGCGGCGCGCAGGCCCTCGATGAAGGAATCGATCTTTTCGCTTTTGATGCCGTCGAGATTGTAGCCGACGGACATATTGAACACAAAGCCGTCCGGACTGCCAAGACCGTATTTTTCGCTGATGACCTTCAGCACTTTCCAAGCCTTGATGTATTCGTCCATCGCGGCGGGCACGGTAAGCTCCGTGCTCCATTCGCAGTTGTAGCCCTCGTCATCGGCTTTGATGCAGGGGCGATTGATGCACGCGGCGAGCTCCTCGCCGTCCATGATCTGAACGGTTTTCAGCTCGAAAAAGCGGCTGCCGGCGGCATAGGCGGCGATGATATTCTGGGCCAGCTGGGTGTTCGGGCCGGCGGCGGGGCCGAAGGGCGTTTCAAGACTTTCGGCAAAGATGGGCAGGCGCTTTTCGCCGGCTTTGTAGATGTGGCTCACGCCGAAGATGGTGCCCTGCGTTTCGTATTCATGGCAAACGCGCTCGAGCAACTGTTCGTAGGGTATACCGGTCATTTTCTCACTCATGGATTCAGCTCCCCCCAAAGCTTGGTGGCCGCTTCGTGCACGCGGCGGTTCATTTCGTATTCGTCAAAGCAGGTGAATTCGCGATCTTTCATCAAAACCTTGCCGTTGATGACGGTGTGGATGCAGTTGTGGCCCTGAAAGCCGAAGATCATGTGGCCGTCGGCGTTCTGGTCGGAAAACGGCGTGAACGGGCGGTAGTCGAAAACGGCCACGTCCGCCGCCGCGCCGGGCTTGAGCACGCCGAGCGGCTTCTGGAAATAGCGGTTGGCCATTTTGGCGTTGTTTTCAAACAGCATCCTGGTCGATTCGCACCAGCCCACGTTCGGCAGTCCCGCGTTGTGGCGCTGGATGATCAGCTCCACCTTGAGGCTTTCGAGCATATCGTGGGTGTAGGCGTCCGTGCCGAGGCCGACGAGGATGTTTTTCTCAAACATCTTCAAAACCGGCGCTACGCCAACGGCGTTGCCCATGTTCGATTCCGGGTTCGTCACGCACATGGTGTTTGTTTCTGCGATGGTGTCCAGCTCATCGTCCGTCAGATAGATGCAGTGGCCCAAAATGGTCTTTTCGCCCAGAATGCCGTGCTTGGCCAAGCGGTCGATCGGGCGCATATTATACTTGTTCCAGCTATCCTCCATGTCGGTGTGGCCCTCGCAAACATGGATGTGGTAGCCGGTCATGCCGTCGTTTGCTTTGGCCATTTTTTCAAAGGTTTTGTCCGAGATGGTAAACAGCGCGTGGCCGCCGAACATGGCCTTGAGCATATCGTCCTCATGGTCGCGGCAGTAGCGGGCAAAGTCCGCGTTTTCACGGATGCCCTCGTCGCACTTGGCTTCGCCGTCGCGCTCGGAGACTTCATAGCACAAGCAGGCGCGGATGCCGAGTTTTTTCGTCTCCTCGCCGATGGCGAACAGACTGCCGGGGATCTCGCAGTAGCTTGCGTGGTGGTCGAAGATGGTGGTCACGCCGTTGCGGATGGATTCCATGGCGGTGATGATGGCGCTTGCGCGCGTGCCCTCGAGATCGAGATGGCGGTCGATGTTCCACCACATACCGTCGAGTACCTGATAAAATGTGCGCGGGTTATGGCCGTTGATGGAAAGACCGCGGGCCAGACCGGAATAGATGTGGGTGTGGGCGTTGATGAGACCGGGCATGATCACGCCGCCGTGGGCATCGAGATACTCCGCCTGCGGATACTGCGCCCTCAGCCGAGCCGTCGCGTCGATGGCCAAAATGGTGTCGCCATCGCACAAAACCGCGCCCTCCGCCAAATACGGCATGGACGCATCGCGCGTTAAAACCTTTCCGTTTCCGATGATGAGCATAGGATCCTCCGTTCCGCCGCGGTTTGCGGCATAA
>CAYLSA010000056.1:0-5216 GCA_964386575.1 uncultured Oscillospiraceae bacterium
CCGCAAAGGCCCGCAAGCTGCGCCAAACACAGCAGCATCGCCATCCATTTGCGCATCGTCCAACCGCTCCTTTCCGCATCCATTCGCTGCCATTATAGCATGGACGCTTGATAATTCAAAGACGCTTTGCTATAATTTCAGAGAATAGGCTTTTTTGAATCGACAGCTACGGTGGAAGAATATAAGTATGGATATTAAAGCACAAAAGCAGAATATTATCAGCTTCTCTCTCATGGGGCCGGAAAGCGGCGCGCCCTGTCTGGTGGACTCGGCGGACGGAAAAATGACCCGCATCCGCCCCTATTTTTACGACAAGGAATACACCGACGCGCACTGCAATCCCTGGAAGATCGAGGCGCGCGGCAGTGTGTTTCAGGCGCCCGACCATGTGACCATCACGCCCTTCGGTCTGGGCTACAAAAGCCGCGTTTACTCCCCCAACCGCATTTTGTGGCCGCTCAAGCGCGTGGACTGGGATCCCGACGGCGAGCGCCACCCCGAAAACCGCGGCAAGAGCAAATACGTTCGCATCAGCTGGGATGAGGCCACGAGCATCGTGGCCAAGGAGCTTGTCCGTATGCGCGACACCTACGGCCCCGAGGCCGTTTTGTGCGAGGCGGATATGCACGGCGAGGGCAAAAACGTATCGCCGGCCCACGGCTGCCCGAACCGGCTGTTGTCGCTGCTCGGCGGCTACACGCTGCAAATGCGCAACCCCGACAGTTGGGAAGGCTGGTTCTGGGGCGCGAAATACGTTTGGGGCTGCGAACCCGTGGGCGAGCAGACCCCGCAGGCGAATTTATTCCCGGACATCGCCAAGCACTCGTCCATGCTGCTGTTTTGGGGCTGCGACCCGGAAACCACGCCGCTGGGCGTTGTGAGCCATATGCCAAGCCGCCTGTGTTACTGGTTTTCCGAGCTCGGCATTTCGCAGGTGTATGTGTGTCCGGACCTAAACTACGGCGCGGCCGTCCATGCGGACAAATGGATCCCCATCCTGCCGAACACCGACGCAGCGCTGCAGCTTGCCATCGCCTACGTTTGGCTCACGGAGGGCCTTTACGACAAGGAATATATCTCAACGCACAGCTATGGCTTCGATAAATTCGCCGATTACGTTCTCGGCCACGAGGACGGCGAGCCCAAAACGCCGCGCTGGGCGGCGGAAAAATGCGGCGTGAAGCCGTGGACCATCAAGGCGCTGGCGCGCAAATGGGCCAAGGAAGTCGTGTCCATCTGCCACGGAAACGGCGGCCCCATGATCCGCGGGCCATACGCCACAGAGCCGGCCCGACTGGAAGTCATGCTGCTGGGGATGCAGGGGCTTGGAAAGCCCGGCGTGCATCAGGCGAAAATGATCGAATGGGGTCTTTGGAACCGCGATTTCCCACTGCCGTATCAGGGCCAGTTCGTGCCCAAGATCACCCAGATCGCCGATCCCCTGCGCCCTGTGGATGGGGACGTTGACCCCTCGATCAACATGAACCGCTTCGTGCTCACGGACGCGCAGAAGCAGCGCGCGCCGGAGCTGATCGATCTGTTCAAGCAGCTTCCCGCACCCAAGCAGTTCATCCCCCGCGTGCTCGTGCATGAGGCCATTTTGAACGGCCACGCCGAGTGGCGCGGACTGCAATGCTTCTCATCCAGCCAGCAGCCGGACGCGAACAACTTCCGCAAGCCCACCCAGCAATACCAGTTCGAGCCCATGCACTACCCGCGCGAGGGACTCAGCCGCGTTCACATGATCTGGACGGACGCCCCCTGCCAGACCACCTGCTGGAACGACGGCAACAAATCCGCCGATGCCTTCCGCCATGAGTCCATCGAGTGCATCGTGGCGCAGCATCCGTGGCTGGAAAACGACTGCTACTTTGCCGACATCATCTTCCCCGTCTGCACCAAGCATGAGCTTGAGGACATCGGAAACGATATGTCCTCCGGCAACTTCACGAGCCTGTATCTGGAGCATAAATGCATCGAGCCGCGCGGCGAGAGCGTTTCGGACTTCGAAGTCTGCGCGCGCGTGGCAGCAAAGCTTGGCAAAGAATACTACGACGCCTACACCGGCAATCTATCCGACGAGGAGCGCGTGCGCCTGTTTTATAAGGCCAGCGGCTGCGAAGAGCACATGAGCTGGGAGGAATTCCGGCGGCGCAAGATCTTCGTTGTCCCCTGCAAAACGCAGGAGGAGCTCGACGCCATCCCGGCGGGTCTGCGCCCCTTTGCCGACGACCCGGAGAACAACCCGCTCACCACGCCCACGGGCAAGCTTGAATACTCCGCGACGCTGCTGGAACAGCACCTGCCGGACGATCCCGAGCGTCCGCCCGTGCCGCATTGGGTGGAAAACGGCGAATACCACGCCGAGCGCCAAACCGCCGAGCGCGCGAAGGATTATCCGCTCATCTGTATGTCAAACCACGGCCGCTGGCGGATGCACGCGCAGTGCGACGACATCGTTTGGAACCGCGAGGTATCCACCATGAAGGTGCGTGGCTTTGACGGCTACCAATACGAACCGGTGTGGCTGCATCCGACGGACGCGGCCGCGCGCGGCATCCGGCATGGCGATGTGGTGAAGGTCTATAACGAGCGCGGCATCGTGCTGTGCGGCGCATATGTCACCGAGCGCATCATCCCCGGCGCCTGCTCGGTCGATCATGGCGCGCGCTATGACCCCATCATCCCCGGCTGGCTTGACCGCGGCGGGGCCATCAACACCATCACGCCCGAAAACATCACCAGCAAAAACGCCACCGGCATGGCCGTTTCCGGCTTTTTGGTCGAAGTCGCGCCGGTCACGGACGCGGAATGGGCCGCGTGGCGGCGGGACTATCCCGAGGCGTTCGCGCGCCGCATCGACCCCGACGCCGGCGTTTGTCTGGCCGGATGGATGGTCCACGAGGAGGATGCGTATGAGTAAAATATTCCTTATCGATATCGCGCGCTGCTCCGGCTGCTTCAACTGCCAGCTTGCCTGCAAGGACGAACACGCCGGAAACGACTGGCTTCCCTATGCCGCCGCCCAGCCGCTCACGGGGCAATTCTGGTGCCGCGTGGACGAGCACGTTCACGGCACGCAGCCGAAGCTGCGCATCCACTATGAATCCCAGCTTTGCCGCCACTGCGAAAACGCCGCGTGCATGGCCGCGTGTCCGGCCGGCGCGATCTACCGCCGCGACGACGGCTTTGTTCTCATCGACCCGGCCAAATGCACCGGCTGCGGCGCGTGCCGGAGCGCGTGCCCGTTCGATGCCGTTTACATGAACGAGCAAAAGCACATCGCCCAGAAATGCACCGCCTGCGCCCATCTGCTCGACGCGGGGCAAACGCCGCGCTGCGTTGAGGTTTGCCCGACCGACGCGCTTCGATTCATCGACGGCGAGCCGGACGAGCAGGGCCTGCGCGTGATCTACAAAAACCGCCCCGGCCGCTTCATCGCCGCCACGGTCTATGACCCGGAGGCGGAGGAGGTCATGATCGGCGCGAAGTGCCGCCTGTCGGACGGGCGCGAAACGCAAACGGACGATTTCGGCGACTTCTGGTTCCGCGATCTGCCGGAGGCGGAATACGCCTTAACCATCGAGGCCGAGGGCTTTGCCCCGAAGCGCTTCGACCATCTGTCCACCGCCGGACAGGACCTCAACCTCGGCGATATCGCGCTGGAGAGAGATTGACATAATATTATACCTGCCCAAATCAAAGCCCCGGACGGTGTTCGTCCGGGGTCGTTTTCTCTCATGCAAGCAGCGTGGTGACGAAGCTATACAGCAGCTTCAGCCCATAAAACACGATCACTGCGCCGCAGATTTTATTGATGATGTTCAAAAGCCTCACGCCGAAGCGCTCGCGCAGAAGTGACACGATCACCGTGAGCGCGGAAAACCACAGCACGGATGCCGAGGAAAAGCCCAGAATGAACGCCGCCGCGCTGCTCGCCGGCAGACTGGCCCGAAACGCGCCGATGAGCAGCGTGCCGTCGATGATGGCCTGCGGATTGAGCCATGTGACCACAAAGGCCGAGCCTGCCAGCTTCAAAAGCGGCGCGCCGGTATCCACGCCGGTATCAAGCTTTGGCTTCGAGCGCAAAAGCCCCACGCCGATCCAAATGACCACCAGACTGCCCGCCGCCAAAACGATATTGCGCAGCCACGGCAGCGCCTCCATCAGCGCGCCGATGCCGAAAAAGCACGCCAGACTCAGCGAAATATCCAGCGCGATCACGATCAGCGCAATGGGGATCAGCCGCCGCTTCGGCTGCGTGAGCGCGGCGTTGATGACAAATAAATTTTGCATCCCGATGGGCGCAACATAGGCCAGCCCCATGCTCAGCCCTTGCAGATACACCGGCATAAGCGTTCCTCCTGCGATCTCATCCTGCCCCGATGATAGCATGGCCGCCGACCTCTGGCAAGCACATCCCAGCGCCCCGCGCCGATTTGGCGATATTGACGCGCTGTGGTATAATAAAATGTTGAAAATAACAAATGAGAAGAAGGCATTTTTATGACGAAGATCGACATTTTTTCCGGATTTTTGGGCGCGGGCAAAACCACGCTCATCAAAAAACTGATCGCCGAGGTGTATCGCGGCCAGAAGCTGGTGCTCATTGAAAACGAATTCGGCGAGATCGGCATCGACGGCGGCTTCATGGCCGATGCCGGCATCACGGTCAACGAAATGAACTCCGGCTGCATCTGCTGCTCGCTGACGGGCGACTTCCGCGAGGCGCTGCGCCTTGTGATGGCCCAGTATGCGCCCGACCGCATCCTCATTGAGCCCAGCGGCGTTGGGAAGCTGACGGATGTGGTGGCCGCCGTGCAGTCGGCCCAGCTTGCGGACGCGGAGCTTGGCGGCCTTTGCGCCGTGGTGGACGGGTCGAAGGCGAAGCTTTACATGAAAAACTTCGGCGAGTTCTTCCTCGACCAGATCCATGCGGCCAACTGCGTGGTGCTCAGCCGCACGGGCAAGATGGCGCAGGAGAAGATCGACCAGGCCGTGGCCCTCGTGCGCGCGGAGAACCACGAAGCCGTGATCGTTTCCACGCCGTGGGACGAGCTGACCGGCCGCCAGATCCTCGATGCCATCGAGCAGAAAAACAGCATCTCCGAGGAGCTGGCCGCGCTGCTGGCCGAACACGAGGAACACGAGTGCGACGACCCCGACTGCGGTTGCCATCATCACCACGACCACGATCACGAGCATCACCACCATCA
>CAYLSA010000056.1:5316-7510 GCA_964386575.1 uncultured Oscillospiraceae bacterium
CCGACTGCGGTTGCCATCATCACCACGACCACGATCACGAGCATCACCACCATCATGACCACGATGAACATGACCATCATCATGAGCATGAGCATCATCATGACCACGACGAGCATTGCTGCTGCCATGACCATGACCATGACCACGAGCACGACCATGGCCATGAGCACCACCATCACCATCACCATCACGGCCACGATGCCGACGAGGTGTTCCAGAGCTGGGGCGCGGAGACCTCCCACGCCTTCACGCGCGAGGGGCTTGAGACCATCCTTGCCGCGCTGGAGGACACCGAGCGCTTTGGATTTATCGTTCGCGCAAAGGGCTATGTGGCCGCGCCGGACGGAACGTGGCTGCACTTTGACTACACCCCCGGCGAGGCGGAGATCCGCACGGGCGCGGCGAATGTGACCGGGCGCGTGTGCGTGATCGGCGCGGGACTGAAGGAAGACGCGGCAAAGGAGCTGTTCGGACTTGGCTAAGAAAAAGGACATCCCCGTATATCTTTTCACGGGCTTTCTGGACGCGGGCAAGACCCGCTTCATCCGCGAAACGCTGGACGATCCCCGCTTTAATAACGGCGAGCGCACCCTGCTGCTTTTGTGCGAGGAGGGCGAGGAGGAATACGGCGATTATAAAAACATCTTCGTCGAGCCCATCGACGAGCCGGAGGACGTGAACCCCGACAACTTCACGGCGCTTTTGGAAAAGCACAACGCCGAGCGCGTGCTGGTGGAGTATAACGGCATGTGGATGCTGGACGATCTCTTCCGCGCGCTGCCGGAGGGGTGGCTCGTGTATCAGGAGTTCATGTTCGCCGATGCCAACAGCTTCGTCTCCTACAACGCCAATATGCGCCAGCAGGTGTACGACAAGCTCAAAAGCTGCGAGCTGGCCGTGTTCAACCGCTGCGGCGCAAACGTGGACAAGATGGCCATCCACCAGATCGTGCGCGCCGTATCGCGCCGCTGCGACATTGCCTACGAAGCGCCGGACGGCTCCGTCAGCTACGATGAGATCGAGGACCCGCTGCCCTTCGACATCGATGCCGATGTGATCGACATTGCCGACCGCGATTTCGCGCTGTGGTACCGCGATCTGGGCGAGGAAATGGATAAATACGAGGGCAAGACCGTGCATTTCAAGGGTCTTGTGGCCCAGTCGCCGGTTTTGCAGTCGGACTGCTTCGTGATCGGCCGGATGCTGATGACCTGCTGCGAGGCGGACACGCAGTATGTGGGTCTGGTCTGCCGCTGGCCGGAGGCGAAGGCGCTCGACAAGGGCGCATGGGTCACCGTGACGGCTTCCATTGAAAACAAGTGGCACAAAGGCTACGGCCGCAAAGGCCCCGTGCTTACGGCGAGCGCCATCGAAACGGCGGACCCCCCCGCACAGCCCGTCGCCACCTTCTATTAAAACCGCATGACAAAAGCGGGTATCCGTTCGGATACCCGCTTTTTTGCTTTTGTGGAGATGGGATGTTATCCCTCCGGACGCTTTAGCTGCAAAACGCCCTTTTGCCGCGCCCAGACGAGAAGATTTTCGCCAAGCTCGGCATATACCTCGATGCGAACGCCATCCGCGCGCGGCGCAAAATGCAGCGCGGCATCGAAGTCCTCGCGGTTTACATAAAATCCATCCCGCTGTGCCAGCTCCCACAGCGCCGCCGCAAGGGTCTCGGCCTCGCCCGCGGCGAAATACGCGCCTCTCATGGGCCCTCCACCGGCTTCATGCCGCCGGCGAGATAGCGCGCAGCCAGCTCCTCATAAATGCGCTTGGAGGGGATCCAGAATTCCTTGTCCCGCTCAAGCGTATCGCGCACGGGCTTGGCCGGAGCGCCCGCGACCACCTTGCCGGCCTCGATCACGCCGCCCTGCTTCACCACCGCGCCCTCGGCCACGATGGCCCATTCGCCGACTTCGGCCCCGATGCTGACCACCGCGTTCATGCCAACGACCACCCAGTCGGACAAAAGGCGGCTGTGGATCGTGGCGCCGTGGCCCAGCGTGACATGAGCGCCGATCGTGGCGGTTTTATCCGGCCGCGCATGGATGATGACGCCCTCCTCCACGGCCGTCCCGTCTCCTATGCGCACCGAGCCGTAATCCCCGCGAATGATCGCGCCATGGCCGATGTAGCAGTTTTTGCCGATGATAACGTCGCCAATGACCTGGGCTGAGGGGGCGACGTAGGT
>CAYLSA010000057.1:0-7367 GCA_964386575.1 uncultured Oscillospiraceae bacterium
TTCCCCGGCTTCTCCATCGGCCGCGAGGAAAAGAAAATGGGCATCCGCGGCAGTTCCACCACGGAGCTTATCATGGAAGACTGCATCGTGCCGAAGGAAAATCTGCTCGGCAAGATCGGCCAGGGCTTCAAGATCGCTCTGCATACACTGGACGGCGGCCGCATCGGCATCGCCTCCCAGGCGCTCGGCCTTGGCGAAGGCGCCATCAACGAGGCCGTGAAATACACCAAAGAGCGCGTGCAGTTCGGCAAGCGCATCAGCCAGTTCCAGTGGACGCAGTTCCAGCTGGCCAACATGGCCACGCAGATGCAGGCCGCGCAGTATCTGGTCTACGCCGCCGCCTGCGCCAAGGACAACGGCGAGGATTACAGCACCCACGCCGCCATGGCAAAGCTTTTTGCCGCCGAGGCAGCCAACGACGTCACGCGCAAGGCCGTGCAGCTATTCGGCGGCTATGGCTACACGCGTGAATATCCCGTCGAGCGCATGATGCGCGACGCGAAGATCACCGAGATCTACGAAGGCACCAGCGAGGCCCAGCGCATGGTCATCGCCAAGAGCCTTGGCGTGAACTGAGGGAGGAGTGCAACATGAAAATTCTTGTCTGTGTAAAGCAGGTCCCCGATACCTCCGGCAAAGTGGCCGTCAACCCCGACGGCACGCTCAACCGCGCCTCCATGGCCGTTATCACCAACCCCGATGACCTCAACGCCGTGGAAGCCGCGCTCAAGCTCAAGGACAAATACGGCTGCAAGGTCGTGGTCGTTTCCATGGGCCCCGCTCCGGCGGAAAGTATGCTGCGCGAGTGCCTGGCCCGCGGTTGTGACGAGGCCGTTTTGATCTCCGCGCGTGAGTTCGGCGGCTCCGACACCTTCGCCACCAGCCAGATCATCGCCGCCGGTCTCAACCGCATCGGCATCGAGCCGGACGACATCGTGATGTGCGGCCGTCAGGCCATCGATGGCGACACCGCGCAGGTCGGCCCGCAGATCGCGGAAAAGCTCGGTCTGCCCCAGATCACCTACGCCGGCGACATCGAGCTTGACCCCGAGAAGAACGAAGTGACCGTCAAGCGTATGCTTGAGGACGGCTACATGACCGTTCGTACGCACACGCCCTGTCTCATCACCTGCATCAAAGAGCTCAACACCCCGCGCTACATGAGCGTTCCCGGCATCATGGAAAGCTACTCCAAGCCCTACACCGTTCTGGGCTATGACGACCTCAAGGATGAGCCGCTGATCGAGCCGGACACCATCGGCCTCAAAGGCTCCCCCACCAACATCGCCATTTCCTTCACGCCGCCCCAGAAGGGCGTTGGCGTAATGCTGGAAGGCGCAGACAGCAGCACCGTGAGCGATCTGGTCAGCCGTCTGGCCGAAAAGCACATCATTTAAGGGGGTACAACTATGTCTTTCTTTGATCGATTCAAAAAACAGCCGGCGGCCGAAGCGCCCAAGGCCGAAGAAACTCCCGTGATCGAAGCGACCGCCGCGGCGGAACAGACCGTGATCGTGGAAAAGCCCATCGCCGCCCCCGTGGTCGAGGCCGAAGCGCCGGCGGCTCCCGTGGAGGAGCCCGCAGTCGAAGCGCCCGTCGTGGAGGAGCCCACAGTCGAAGCGCCCGTCGTTGAGGAGCCGGTCGTCGAGGCGCCGGTGGACGAATGGCAGAACACCGACCTTGACCAGTTCCACGGCGTGTGGGTATATTGCGAGCAGCGTCTGGGCAAGCTCATGAGCACCGACCTTGAGCTCATCAGCGAAGGCCGCCGTCTGGCCGACGAGCTGGGCACGGAGCTTTGCGGTCTGCTGCTGGGTGACAATGTGGACGGCATCGCCCGCGAGCTCGGCGGCTACGGCGCGGACAAGGTCTATGTGATCAACGACCCGCGGCTGAAAAACTACACCACCGACGCCTACACCAAGATCATTTGCGACACCGTGAAGGCCTACAAACCCGAGGTGCTGCTGTTTGGCGCGACCAACATCGGCCGCGACCTCGCCCCCCGCTGCGCCGCCCGCCTGCACACCGGTCTTTGCGCCGACTGCACGCATCTGGACGTGGACATGGGCATCTATAAGGACTTCCTGCGCGGCGCTTCCACGCTGGCGGAAGATAAGATCGAAAAGCTCGGCACCATCAAGGTCATGAGTGTGCAGGACGGCAAGATCCAGAGCAACGACCACGATCTCGCCCGCGATTTGAAGATGACCCGTCCGGCGTTCGGCGGCCATCTGATGGCCTCCATCGTGTGCCCGCGCTTCCGTCCCGCCATGGCTACGGTTCGCCCCGGCGTTATGAAGCGCCGCACCTATGACGCGGACAAGGCCGCCGCACTTGTGATCGAACATCCGGCCTATGAGCTGAGCGACGCCGATCTGCAGACCGAGGTCCTCGAGGTCGTCAAGGCCGCGAAGGAGCTGGTCGATCTGCTGGGCGCGGACGTGGTCGTTTCCGTGGGCCGCGGCATCGGCAAGGACGTGGAAAAGGGCATCGAGCTTGGCCAGCAGCTGGCGGACGTGCTCGGCGGCGTACTTGGCGGCAGCCGCGCCACCATCGACTCCGGATGGCTGTCCGCTGACCATCAGGTCGGTCAGACCGGCAAGACCGTCCATCCGAAGATCTACATCGCCCTCGGCATCTCCGGCGCCATCCAGCACAAGGCCGGCATGCAGGACTCCGAGTGCATCATCGCCGTGAACAAGAACGAAGCCGCACCCATCTTTGAGATCGCGGACTACGGCATCGTTGGCGACCTGTTCAAGGTCGTGCCGATGATGATCGAGCAGTTCAAGGCCCAGAAGGAAGAAAAAGCTTCCGTGTGATCATCCCAATATAGGCAAAAGCCTCCGTATCGCTTCGGCGACGCGGAGGCTTTCTCCTTATCAAAAAAGAGCCGCGAGATCGCGGCTCTTCGGTTTTATCGATCAGTATTCCAAAACGAGTTTGGTCTCCACCGGCTGGGGTTCCGGCGCCTTGAACTTGCCGCAGATGCGGCACCAAAGCAAACTCAAAACGCCAATGCCGACGACCAGCATCAAAACGATGCGCAGCGCGTTCCAGCCCGTCCAAACCTGGGCCAGCACCCAATCCGCCGCCACAACGCCGCCGGCGCCGGCCAGCAGCCATTTGATGTTTTTCTTCTTAAACAGATCGCGCAGCTTTTTATGCGGGAACAAAAGCTTATACACCACGCAGAACACGCCCAGCAGCACCGCACCCTGAAGCGCAAAGCCAAGGATCGTGCCCCAAATGGGCAGCCCCGCCAGCGCCGTAAACACCGCCACGGGGATGGCTCCGATGGCCCACAGCGGCAGCAAGATCAGCGCCTTGACTGCCACAGGCAGGCGGATGATGGCCGCGCGAAGCTGATCGGCTCTGGACAATTCGGTCATTTCGGTGTAGTGTATGGAATAGTCCGCCTCGCCCTGCTCGCGCAGGTATTCGGTGGTATGCAGAAGCTCCTCGGATGTGAAATTGGCATTCACGCCCGCGCCGAGCCCCAGCGCCACGGCACTCAAGCCAACGATGGCGGCGGTTTTCTTTTTCATCTGCGTCCCTCCTTTGGCCAAGGGTACAAGAATACAACTTGATTATACCACAAGCTGTGTGAAAAAGAAAACTACGAATAATTACATTTTGAGGTGATATTATGCCCGATCTTATCGCGCATTATTATTTCGGCGAGCGCGTTCTCGCCGCCATGGAAGAAGCGGCCCACGAGCGCATCGACCCGAAGATCTACGGCTTCACCTGCGCGGGGCCGGATGTGTGGTTTTCCCTCGGCTTTCTGGGCGGCCGAGACAAGCAATACGCCGTGCGCGGCACGATCATGCAGCACGAAAAATGCGGCGCATATCTCATGGCATTGGCGGACGAGGCCAAAAACGGCGGCCACTCCCGCGACGCACTGTTTTCGTATCTGGCTGGATTTTTGTGCCATTACTGCCTTGACAGCCGCTGCCATCCGTATATCGAGACCATGACCGGCAATTACGATGGCACGGAGCGCACCCGCTGCTATCGCGGGGCCCACACCCGTCTCGAGCGCGCCATCGACAGCCACATCCTGCGCGAAAAATACGGCTGCGTGCCATGGCGTTTTGCGTTTCAAAAGCGCGTTTTGCGCCTGAGTTCGCTGCCCGAGTCTCTGCGCACAGGACTGGATCAGGCGCACGAGCGCGTGTATGGTTGGGATGGCTGCTTTGACCGGCTTCAGCGCTGCGTGCGCGACCAGCGGCGGTTCTACGCGCTGATGAAAGACCCGCTCGGTCTGCTCACCCCCATCCTTCGCTTCGCCGACAACGGCAAAAGCACCCACGATCTGCCGGGACTCACCTACCACGGCAAGGACATTGACGGCGCAGCGCTGGATTATTTGAACGAAGGCCACAAAGCATGGCATCACTTCTGCGACACCGAAATCGAATCCACGGACGGCTTCTGGGATTTGTTTGAAAAGGCCAGGAGCGACTGCCTCGGCATGATCGCCGCCTGTTATTCGTATATCTATGAAAACGGTTCATCTTCCGCCGCCGTGATCGGCAACCGCTGCTACGAGACCGGCTTCGACTGCGATGACCCCCGCAACCAAGCCGAGCAGCATTACGAGCCGATTTTTTGAACAAAAGCCAAAAATTCTTTACCGACCGGCCACATTCGCGCCACAGTCTATTCACATAATGGACATAAAAACACCCGATAATATAGTCAAATCGACTGAAACAGGTGTTTTGATATGTCCAAGTGGAGAAGAACGATCGTCATTTTCATCTCGGCCGCCGTGCTGTTCGCAACCGCCGCGCTGGCCCGTCCGGTATCTGAGCCGGAGCAGCATACCGTGGCCTGCATCGGCGACAGCCTCACCTTCGGCACCGGCAGCAACGAGCCCGACACGGAAAGCTGGCCCGCCGTTTTGGCTCAAAAGACCGGCAAGCTCGATCTGGACACGCTCAACTTCGGCGTTTACGGCAGCACCGTGGAGATGTTCACGCCCTGGAGCTACAACGACACCAGGACCTTTTCAAACAGTCTGCGCAGCGATGCGGATGTGTTCCTCATTCTGCTCGGCTCGAACGACTGCAACTCCCCCTCTCCGGATTTCACCTTTGACGAGGCGTATCGCTATCTGCTCACGACCTATATGAACCTTCCGCAAAGCCCCACCGTGGTGGTCGTTTTGCCGCCGGATATGTATTTCAAAAGCTTTCCGCTGAGTATGTCGAACGACTCCATTGAGGATATCCGCCAAACCGAGCGCCGCATCGCCGCCGAATACGGGCTGGACGTGATCGATCTGTCCGCCATCTCCGGCGACATGGAGCAATACTGCGTCGACGGCGGGCACTACGATTCCACGGGCTACGCCATGTTCGCCGATTATATCTATCGCGAGCTGTGCGCGATCCTGTGATTCGATATAGGAAGTCAGACAAGCCCAAAATTTATTGTCCCAAAAAAGCCGCGAACGGGCCTCCCTCCGTTCGCGGTGATTTGTTTTATCTTGACAATTTCACAGCGGCGCGTATACAATAAGAATACTATATTTAAAATGCAGGAGTGTTTATCATGCAGGCATTGATGCTGGCCGCCGGAATGGGAAAGCGGCTTGGAAAATACACCAAGGGACAAACCAAGTGCATGGTGCAGGTAGGCGGCAAAACACTGCTGGAGCACGCGGCGGACGCTCTGCGCACGGCGGGCATCCGCAAGTTCGTCATCGTGACGGGCTACGCCGGCGACAAGCTGGAGGAATACGCGCGCGAAAAGCTTTCCGATTTTGAGCTGGAATTCATCCACAACCCGGACTACGCCACCACCAACAACATCTATTCGCTGTATCTTGCGCGCGACGCCATGGCCAGCGACGATACCATCCTGCTCGAGTCCGATCTGATCTACGAGCCGCAGCTCATCCGCGCACTGGTGGAAGCGCCGCAGGAGAACATCGTGACGGTCGCAAAGTACGAAAGCTGGATGGACGGCACGGTAACGCTGCTCGACGAGCAGGGCTATGTGCGCGAGTTCATCGAAAAGAAGGACTTCCGCTTTGCCGCCGCCGGCGACTACTATAAAACCGTGAACATCTACAAATTCAGCCGCGACTTTGCCCAGCGGCTGTATATCCCCTTCCTGCACGCCTACATTCAGGCCTATGGCACGAACCGCTATTACGAGCTGGTACTCAAGACCCTCGCCCGCACGCCCGGCGCGGAGATGTACGGCTATGAGGTGGGCGACCTGAAATGGTATGAGATCGACGATGTGCAGGATCTCGACATTGCGGACACACTTTTTGCGCCGGACGATAAGCGGCTCGGTGCATATGAGCTGCATTTCGGCGGTTTCTGGCGTTTTTCGGGGCTGAAGGATTTCTGCTATCTGGTAAACCCCTACTACCCGCCGGAGAAAATGCGCGACCAGATGAAATATTTCTTCGACCCGCTGCTGATGCAGTACCCCTCCGGAATGCGCATCCAGAAGCTGCTGGCCGGGCGCTGCTTCGGCGTGAGCGAAGATTATCTGCTGGCCGGAAACGGCGCGGCGGAACTGATAAACACTCTTGGCCGCGCGATGCACGGCACCATGGCCCTGCCGGTGCCCGCTTTTAACGAATACGTCCGCTGCTTCCGCGACTGCGACATTCGCCCGCTGCGTTCGGCGGACTGGAACTTCGGCTTCGATCTGGCCGCACTGAAAAAGGCCGCCCGCGAAAACGACAATCTCGTTCTCGTGAATCCCGACAATCCCAGCGGCGCATTTTTGAAAAAGGACGAGCTGTTCGAGCTTTTGGACGTTTGCCGTGAGGCCGGTACGCGCGTGGTGGTGGACGAATCGTTCGTGGACTTCGCCGAGCCCGAGCTGCGCTATACCCTGCTGGACGACAGCATTCTCGAGCGCTATCCCACGCTTGTTGTGATGAAATCCATCAGCAAGTCCTACGGCGTGCCGGGACTGCGTCTGGGCGTGATCGCAAGCGCAGACACCGCGCTCATGGACGAGCTTCGCGCGCTGCTGCCCATCTGGAACATCAACTCCTTCGCGGAGTATTTCATGCAGATCTATACGCTCTATGAATCGAGCTACACCGCCGCCTGCGACAAGATCGCCGAGCAGCGCAATATCATGCTCGAAAAGCTGGGCGAAGTCCCGTTCCTCACGCCCTACCCCTCACAGGCCAACTATATCCTCTGCAAGGTAAGCGGCATCGCGTCAAAGGATCTTGCCAATCGCCTGCTCACGGACGACCGCCTGCTCATCAAGGATTGCAGCCACAAAAACGGCTTTGACGGCGGCGACTTCATCCGTCTCGCCGTGCGCGACCAGGCCGATAACGAAGCGCTCTACGCCGCTCTGGCGAAGATCAA
>CAYLSA010000058.1:0-7286 GCA_964386575.1 uncultured Oscillospiraceae bacterium
GTGCGAGGAGGCCGATGGATAATATGGACATCGAACTATACTGCCATGAACAGGGCGCGGGGTTTCCACTGGTACTGCTGCACGGAAACGGCGAGAGCCACGCGTATTTTGTCCATCAGATCGACCATTTCGCCCCGAAACATCGTGTGCTTGCCCTCGACACGCGGGGCCATGGAAAATCGCCGCGCGGCGAGGGCGAATTCAGCATAGCCCGCTTTGCGGAGGATCTGCACGATTTTCTCTGCGCGCGCGGCATTGCGCAGGCGGATATTCTGGGCTTTTCCGATGGCGGCAACATCGCGCTGACGTTTGCTCTGCGCTGGCCGGAGATGGTGCGCAAGCTGGTGCTCAACGGCGCAAATCTGTCGCCCGCGGGCGTGCGGCCCCTGGTGCAGGCGCCCATTGTGGCGGGGTATCACATCGCGCGGCTGTTTGCCGCGAAAAGCGCGGGCGCCCGCCATAATGCTGAGTTGCTCGGTCTGATGGTGAACGAGCCGCACATCGATCCCGCCCAACTGGCGGCGCTTTTGATGCCGGTTCTGGTCATCGCGGGCACGCGCGATATGATCGCCCGCCGCCACACGGAACTCATCGCCCGCAGCATTCCCGGCGCACGCCTTGTGCTGCTGGATGGGGACCATTTCATCGCCGCAAAAGCGCCCGAGGCTTTCAACCGCGCGGTGGAGGCATTCCTGGGGAAAGAATAAGAAAACCGGCCCGGTACTTTTTAGCGCATACCGGGCCGGTTTTTTATATGTTTTTTAGTTTCGTGAGCATTTTTCCGCATCGATGGCGAGCACGAACATCAGCGCGCACAGGGCGTTTTCCGGATTTTCCACATCGATGACGTAGGTGTCCGTCCAGTTGAAAAGCTCCTTGGAGATCACCGCCGCCGGGCGGCCATCCGCGTCGGAGATGGTGTAATCCCATTCCAGGAAGCTGCCCTCGATGTGCCAGCCGTTGAAGTCGATGTCGTAGCTGGGACGGAAAGGTGTGAGCCGCCGCTGCACGCAGCCGAGATACTCTTTGCCGAGATACAGGTCGAAGCGCGGCATGAACGAAAGCATATGCTGCTTCACGGTGGCAAGTTCCTGCCTCTGCGCATCGAAAATTTTCAGCATATGGCCCCAGGCAAACTGGCCCTCCACGGTGAAGAGCGTTCCGCCGGTCTCGTCGTAGATGTCGTAGCTGTCAAACCAGGAAAACAGCCGCTGCTTGAAAAGCATTTTCATGCCGGTCCCTCCCGTCAGTCGGCGTATTTCTGCTTGAGCTTGTATAGCGTGTTGAGCGCCTCGATGGGCGTCATGGTCTCGATGGAAAGTGTGCGCAGCTCATCGGCCAGCGCGGAGCCGGCCATATCCAGAAAGCTCATCTGATCCGGCGCGGCCACGGCGGCGGCCGGTGCGGCATGGGCCTCGCTTTCCAGCTCCTTCAGATGCTCCGTGGCCTTGCGGATGACGGAGTCGGGCACGCCCGCCAGCTTCGCCACCTCGATGCCGTAGCTGTCGTCGGCGCTGCCGGGCACGATCTTGCGCAGGAAAACCAGCCGCCCGCTTTGCTTTTTGGCCGTGATGTTATAGTTGCGCACGCCGGGCAGCGCGCCCTCCAGTGCGGAGAGTTCATGGTAATGCGTGGCGAACATGGTGCGCGCGCCAAGGGTCTTGCGGTCGGCGCAGTATTCCAGCATCGCCCGCGCAATGGCCATGCCGTCAAAGGTGGAGGTGCCGCGGCCGATCTCGTCCAAGATCAGCAGGCTTGCGGCGGTGGCGCTTTTGAGGATGTTTGCCATCTCCGCCATTTCCACCATGAAGGTGGATTGGCCGCTGGAAAGATCGTCGCTGGCGCCGATGCGGGTGAACACCCGGTCGGTCACGCCGATGGTGGCCGCGCGCGCGGGGACGAACGAGCCGATCTGCGCCATGAGCACGATCAGCGCCGTTTGGCGCATATAGGTGGATTTACCGGCCATGTTCGGCCCCGTCACGATGGCCACGCGGTCGGTGGAGTCGTTCAGAAGTGTGTCGTTCGGCACGAACAGGGTGTCGCGCTGCGCGGCTTCGACGACGGGATGGCGTCCGTCCCGGATGTCGATGGTGCGGGACAGATCGACCTGCGGCATGCAGTAGTTGTTGCGGAAGGCCACCTCCGCCAGCGCGCACAGAACATCCAGCTCCGCCACGTGTCCGGCGCTTGCCTGCACGCGGGAAACCTGCGCCGCCACAGCCTCGCGCAGGGCGGAGAAAAGCTGGTATTCCAAATCGTTTATCCGCTCGCGCGCCGTGAGCAGCTCGTTTTCAAGCTCCTTCAATTCCGGCGTGAAGTAGCGCTCGGCGTTCGCCGTGGTCTGCTTGCGGATGTACTCGGCGGGCAGCTCGATCTCCCCGGCGGAGCGCGGGATCTCGATGTAATAGCCGAACACGCGGTTGTAGCCGACTTTGAGCTTTTTCACGGCCATGCGCTCGCGCTCGCGGGTCTCAAGCTCGGCCACCATCTCCGCGCCATGGTCGCGCACGGCGCGCAGGCGGTCAAGCTCCTCGTTATAGCCGGGGCGGATCACGCCGCCCTCGCGCACGGAGAAGGGGGGCTCGTCGTCAATGGCGGCGGCGATGGCGCATTGCAGATCATCCAGCGCGTCCATATCCGCGCATTCGCGCAGCATGGCGGCCGAAGCCCCGCCGAGCAGCTCCTTCAAGCGCGGAAGCTGCACGAAATAATTGGCCAGCGCCAGCAGATCGCGGCCGTTTGCCGTGCCGTAAACGCAGCGGCCGATGAGCCGCTGGATGTCGCCGATCTCGTCGAGCGATAAGATCAGCTCCGCGCGCACGATGCCGTCGGAAAACAGCTCGTTCACGGCGGCAAGCCGCCGCCCGATGGCCACCGGGCTCAGCAGCGGCCGCTCCACCCAGCTTCGCATCAGACGGCTGCCCATGGGCGTTTTCGTGCGGTCAAGCACCCACAAAAGGCTGCCGCGCTTTTCGCCCGTTCGCAGATTTTCCGTCAGCTCGAGGCTGCGGCGGCTCGTCCAGTCCAGCTCCATATACCGCCCCTCGCCGAAGCGGTCCAGGCGGCGGATATGGCCCAGATCGAATTTCTGCGTTTCGATCAGATAGCTCAAAAGTGCGCCGGCGGCGGCGGTCTCGTCGGGGTTTGCCTTTTCGCCAAAGCGGTCGAACACGCGCTCGGCGCAGCCGTCGGGGTCGAAGCGCCCGCCGTCCGGCTCGCTGAGACAATCCAGCCGCCGCAGCATGATGGAGATGGCGGCACTGTCCGCCGCGGCGGCGCACAAAACGGCCTCCCGCGGGGCAAAGCGCGCCAGCTCGTTGGCGATGTGGTTTTCCGCGTCCTCCGGGAAATCCGCCACGCAGAACTCGCCCGTGGAAACATCGCAGAAGGCCACGGCGCCGCGTCCGCCGCACAGCCAAACGGCGCAAAGATAGTTGCTGCGCCCTTCCTCCAACATGGACGATTCCGTCACGGTGCCGGGCGTGATCACGCGGATGATGCCGCGGTCCACCAAACCGGTCGTGGCGGCGGGGTCCTCCAACTGCTCGCAGATGGCCACCTTATAGCCCTTTTCGATCAGCCGCGCGATATACGCCTCGGAGGAGTGGTACGGCACGCCGCACATGGGCGTCTGCTCCTCGGCGGGCTTGCCGCGGTCGCGGGTCGTGAGCGTAAGGTCGAGTTCGCGGCTGGCGGTTTTGGCGTCCTCATCGAACATCTCGTAAAAATCGCCGAGCCGGAAAAACAGCAGACAATCCGGCACCTGCTGGTGAACGTTGTAATATTGCTTTTTCATCGGCGTCATTTCCGCCATGGTGTCAAACCTCCTTGGCAAGCTCGCCAAACAGCGCCCAGGTGGACGAGTCCGTGATCGTCACATCGGCAAACTGCCCCACCATCGCCGCGTCGCCCGCCAGATGGACAAGGCGTCCGCCCCGTGTGCGCGCGGAGAGATCGTGGTTTTTGTCGCCGGTCTCGCCGTCGATGAGAACGCGCAGGGTTTTGCCCACGTAATCGGCGTGCTTTTCCTGCGAAATGCGGTTGGCGCACTCGAGCAGCCGGTCAAAATGGGCCTGCTTTTCCTCTTTGGTGGCGGGGTCGGCCATTTTGGCTGCCGGGGTGCCCACACGCGGGGAATAGATGAAGGTGAACATCGCGTCGTAGCGCACGGCCTCCACCAGCGAGAGCGTGTCGGCAAAGTCGGCGTCCGTTTCGCCGGGGAAGCCCACGATGATGTCCGTCGTGAGTACAAGATCGGGCATATACGCGCGCGCCAGACGCACCTTTTCCAGATACGCCGCGCGGTCATAATGGCGGTTCATCTGCTTGAGCAGCCGGTCGGAGCCCGATTGCAGCGGCAGATGGATGTGGTGGGCGCAATGTTTGGAGTTTGCCATGGTTTCAAACAGGGCCTCGGTGGCGTCCTTGGGATGGCTGGTCATGAAGCGGATGATGTGGTCGCCCTCGACCTTGTCCAGCATGGCAAGCAGACGCGGGAAATCGATGTCCTCGTCGAGGCCCTTGCCGTAGCTGTTCACGTTCTGGCCCAGCAGCGTGATGTCCTTATATCCCTGCGCCACGAGAGATTCAAACTCCGCCAGTATATCCGCCGGACGGCGTGAGCGCTCGCGGCCGCGCACATAGGGCACGATGCAGTACGAGCAGAAATTATCGCAGCCGTTCATGATGGAAAGCCACGCCTTCACGCCGTCGTCGCGCACGCGGGGCAAACCCTCCGCCACCACGCCGTCCGACGCCTCGGCCATGAAAAGCCGCCCTTTATCGCCGCGCAGACCATGGCGCTGCATGGTTTTGTAGAGCATTTCGGGGAATTTCCAAACCTCGTGCGGGCCGAACACCATATCCACCATGCGGAAGGAGCTTTTGATCTTCTCGCGCATGGTCTCCTGCTGCGTCATGCAGCCGCCCACGCACACGATCAGCCGCGGATTTTTCGCCTTGCGATGCACCAGCGCGCCAACGTTGCCCAAAACGCGCATCTCCGCGTGGCCGCGCACGGCGCAGGTGTTCACGGCGATCAGATCGGCCAGCTCCTCATCCTGCGTGAGGCCGAAACCGCACTCGCGCAGCCACCCGCGCAGAATTTCGGAGTCCGATTCGTTCTGCTGACAGCCGTACGTGTCCACAAGGGCCAGGCGCCCCTCGCCATCGATCATGGCTTTGATCTTCTCGCACCAGCCGTGCTGCGCGGCCAGCTCTTCCTGTGTTATCTCCCTGCGCTGATACATAAGCAACTAATTCCTTATTTCATCGGATTGGCCGCCCGCGGGCGGCGAATGTTTTACACTTTATAATATCATTTTTATATGTTATAATCAAGAAGTATACCGTTTGCAAACCGCCGCGCATTACAGCGCGCGCAAGGAGAAATATATGTCTGTTATCAATGTTCTTTCGCCTCTTGTGGCGGATATGATCGCCGCCGGTGAGGTGGTGGAGCGGCCGGCGAGCGTGGTCAAGGAGCTTTTGGAAAACGCCGTGGATGCTGGCAGCAAAAACATCAGCGTGGAAATTCGCGGCGGCGGCTGCGAGTTCATCCGCGTCACGGACGATGGCTGCGGCATGACCCCGGACGACGCGGGCAACTGCTTTCTGCGCCATGCCACCAGCAAGCTTCACGCGGCGGAGGATCTCGCCGCCATCGGCACGCTTGGCTTCCGCGGCGAGGCTTTGGCCGCCATCTCGGCCGTCAGCCGCGTGGAACTCATCACGCGTCCGAAAGGCGCCGAAACCGGCACGCGCGTTGTCGTTTCCGGCGGCGAGATCGAGCGCATGGAGCCGTGCGGCTGCCCCGAGGGCACCAGCTTTTCCGTCAGCGATCTGTTTTTCAACACGCCTGCCCGCCTGAAATTCATGAAAAGCGACCGCGCCGAGGGCTCGGCCTGTGTGTCGCTGGCGCTGCGCGTGGCGCTTGGGCATCCGGAAGTGTCCATCCGCTGCGTACACGATGGCAAGGAGGATTTCTTCACTGCCGGGGACGGCCGCGCCCAAAGCGCCGTCTACAGTCTGCTTGGCCGCGATATGGCCGGGTCTATGCTCGCCTGCTCGGGCGGCAGCGCCGGTGTGGATGTGACGGGCTATGTGTCCTCCCCGCGTGCCGGACGCGGCAACCGCGCCATGCAGTTTTTCTTCGTCAATGGCCGCGCCATCCGCTCGCTCACGATGCAGGCCGCCTTGGAACAGGCGTATAAAAACACCCTGCTCACGGGGCGCTTTCCCGCCTGCGCGCTGTATATCACGCTGTCGCCCGGGCAGGTGGATGTGAACGTGCATCCAACGAAAAATGAAGTGAAATTCACGCGCGAGCGCGAGGTGTTCGATGCGGTGTATCATTCCGTGCGTGCGGCGCTGGAGTCCGAGCGGGAAACTGCGCAGATATCGCTGTCCCGCGCCACGGAGAAAAAGCTTGACCCGCCCGCGCAAACCGCGCAGCTTCTCCATCGGCCCGCGCCGTCCTCGGCCCAGGCGCGCACATGGGTTCAGCCGTCCGTGGAAAAAACGCCGGCCGTTCCGCCGCTGTTTAAAACCGCCGTGCCGCCCATGCGCGAGCCGGGCGGGCCCTCCGTGGCGGTCCACGCCTCTGCGCCTGTCTATACCACGCGGACACAATCGACCGCCCTGCCGCTCAAGCCGGTATCCCCGAATGAGCCGCCGGCAAAGCCAGTCTCGCCGCCGAAGGCTGCGTCGGAGATGCCTAAGAGCGCGCCGGAAAAGAGCTGGCGCGTGGTGGGCGAGGTGCTCGATACCTACATCGTGGTGGATATGCCGGGGCAAATGCTGCTCATCGACAAGCACGCGGCGCACGAGCGCGCCAATTTTGACCGCCTCAAGGCCGCCCAAACGCCCGTCATGGCGCAGGGGCTGCTCGTTCCCGTGACGTGGCACGCCGGGGTCGAGGGTCGGGAGCTGGCGGAGAAAAACGCCGCGCTTTTGTCCTCGCTCGGCTTTGAGCTTGAGCCCTTTGGCGAGGAGGATATGGTCATTCGCGCCCTGCCGGCGGATATGGACGCGTCGGACGGCCCTGCCGCGCTGGAGGAGATCTGCGAGAGCCTGTCCCACGGCGGCGCGGATCTCGCGCGCGATAAAATTTTGCAGACCATCGCCTGCAAGGCCGCCATCAAGGCCGGTCGCCGCTCGGAACCGGCGGAGCTTCAGTCTCTTGCGGCGCGGGTCATTTCCGGCGAGCTGCGCTATTGCCCGCATGGCCGCCCGGTGGCCACGGTCATCACGAAAAACGAACTGGACAAAAAATTCAAGCGCAT
>CAYLSA010000059.1:0-7251 GCA_964386575.1 uncultured Oscillospiraceae bacterium
GACGGGCGCCGCGGGTACGGGCGATGGAGTCGTTGTGGCCAACGTCGCCGATGCAGAGAACGTAGCCGATGATGCCATCGCCGTTGCGGTCGAGCTCAGCGCCGTGGGACTGGAGATAGGCCACGATCATCTCGCCCTGCAGAACAGCACCCTGGATGGCGTCAAAGCCAACATAGTAGGTGTCGTCGTTCCAGGTCAGAGCGTCCATATCCAACTCGCCGGTCTGGCTGTTGGAGGGCTGGCGGTTAAACCAGATAACGGGCTTCTCGGCGTTGGGAACGTCGGCGGGCTCAGCCTCTTCGGCCTCTTCCGCCACGGCCTCCGTGGCCTCTTCTGCAGGGGCAGCCGCTTCCGGCTCCTCCGCGGGCTTGCTGGAACTGCACGCGGCCAGGCAGAGAACCATGACCAGAGCCAGCAACAGGGCAATCAACTTTTTCATGCTTTTTCCTCCTAAATAGAATGTGTATGCTATATCCGGCTTTCACCGGTTGTAGCTTCTAACAGGGGTAAGCGCTCAGGCACCGGCCAAAATGGTCTCGATCTCGGCCAGCTCCTCCGCCGTCAGCGGCGGGTAGTCCAGCGCGCGGACATTCTCCTCCAACTGCTCCGGACGGCTCGCGCCCACCAGGGCAGTCGTTACCACATCGTCGCGCATGACCCATTGCAGCGCCATCTGCGCCATGGACTGGCCGCGGCGATGCGCGATATCGCTGAGCTTGCGCACCATCTCCACCACCTCCGGCGTGATGGCCTCGGCCTTTAAATAGCGCGGATCGTGCGCCGCGCGGGAATCGGCGGGAATGCCGTTGAGATACTTCTCCGTCAAAATACCGTTTGAAAGCGGCGCAAACGTAATGCAGCCCACGCCCTCCTCGCGCAAAACGTCAAACAGCCCATCCTCCGCGATGCGGTTTATCATGGAATACTTCGGCTGGTGGATGAGCATGGGCGTACCCATTTCTCGCAGGGTGCGGATGGCCGTGCGGGCCTGCTCGGGATCGTAATAATTCGAGATGCCGACATACAGCGCCTTGCCGCTGCGCACGATCTGGTCGAGCGCGCCCATCGTTTCCTCGATCGGCGTATCCGGGTCGGGGCGATGGTGGTAGAAGATGTCCACATAGTCCAGATGCATCCGCTTGAGCGACTGGTCCAGGCTGGCGATGAGATATTTCTTGCTGCCATGGTCGCCATAGGGGCCGGGCCACATATCATAGCCCGCCTTCGTGGAGATGATGAGTTCATCGCGGTGGGTGTGCCAATCGCGGTCCATGTGGATGCCGAAATTGCGCTCCGCCTCGCCATACGGAGGGCCGTAGTTGTTGGCAAGATCGAAATGGGTGATGCCAAGGTCAAAGGCCTTGCGCAGGATACTCTGCTGCGTGGCAAAGGGCGTGATGCTGCCAAAGTTATGCCAAAGGCCCAGCGACAGGGCGGGCAGCAAAAGCCCGCTTCGGCCGCAGCGGCGATACGGGATCTGTTCATAGCGGTTTTCCGCGGGTTGATAGTCCATGGTCTGCCTCCTTGCCGGCGCGTCTCCGTATTTGTCACATCCGACGAAAATACAAATACATTTTATCCTGCTTTTCGTCATTTGGGAAATTCACAAATACCATATGATTATAATTAGCTCTATTTATAGCGCGATAAGTTTTAACTATCGTTCCATCTGCGCAGGATACAGACGAAAAAGAGGCCTCTGCCCGAACGGACAAAGGCTTCTCTTGTGTACCCTTGCTTCTTATTTTCCGGCTTCCGTTTCGCAATAGATGCAGCGGTAAACGCGCTTTTCGCGGTCGGTGAGAATGAACTGCTGCTCAAGCTCCTGCTCCACGGAGGTGATGCAGCGGGGGTTTTTGCACCGCAGCACACCGTGGATGCGCTCGGGAAGCTTCAGCGAACGCTTTTCCACGAGCTTGCCGTCGCGGATGATGTTCACCGTGATGCCGGGATCGACATAGCCGATCAGGTCCCAGTCCAGCTCCATTTCGCGGTCGATCTTGAGGATGTCCTTGCGGCCGTTTTTCTCGCTGGTCACGTTTTTCAGGATGGCCACCGTGCAGTCGAGCTTGTCCAGACCGAGGATGCCGTACAGCTCCATGGACTTTCCGGCGGAGATGTGGTCGATGACGATGCCGTTTTGAATGGAATCAATGATCATTTCTTTCTCCTTTCTCACTCGAGGCCGAGCAGTTTCATGATGAGCGCCATACGGATGTATTTGCCGTACTGCACCTGGCGGAAATAGCAGGCGCGCGGGTCATCGTCCACCGCCACGGAGATCTCGTTGACGCGCGGCAGCGGATGCAAAATGCGCAGGTCTTCCTTCGCATTTTTGAGCTTTTCGGGCGTGAGGATGTAGCTGTCTTTCAGACGCAGGTAATCTTCCTCGTTGAAGAAGCGCTCGCGCTGCACGCGGGTCATGTACAGGATGTCCAGCTCCGGCATAACGGCTTCCAGATCGGTGGACTGGGTGTAGGGGATGTTCTTATTCTTAATGTACTGCTCCTTGACGTAGCGCGGCAGCTTCAGCTCCTCCGGCGAGATCAGCACAAAGCGGATGCCGGTATAGCGGCTCATCGCGGCCACCAGCGAATGTACCGTGCGGCCGAATTTCAGGTCGCCGCAAAGGCCGATGGTCAAATTGTCGAAGCGGCCCTTTTCGCGGTGGATGGTCAAAAGGTCGGTCAGCGTTTGCGTAGGGTGATTGTGGCCGCCGTCGCCGGCGTTGATGATGGGCACGGTGGAGCGGCGCGTGGCCACCAGCGGCGCGCCCTCCTTGGGATGGCGCATGGCGATGATGTCGCTGTAGCAGCTGACGGTCTGGATGGTGTCGGCCACGCTTTCGCCCTTGGCGGCGGAGGAGCTGTTGGCCTCCGAGAAGCCAAGCACCTGTCCGCCCAGAGAGAGCATCGCGCTTTCAAAGCTCAAACGCGTGCGCGTGGAGGGCTCGAAAAACAGCGTGGCAAGGATCTTGCCGTCGCACTTGTGGGCATATTTTGCGGGGTTTTCGATGATGTCGCAGGCGGTGTTTACCAGCTCCGCGATCTCGTCCGTGGAAAGCTGCAAAATGTCGATCAGATGTTTCATATCAGCTCACGCCTCCTTTTGTGATCCAGCTTTTGTCCGAGGGGTCGTCGCGGAAGGCCAGCAGCCGCGCAACATCCGCTTCGGTGATATACTTTTCCTCCACGCCCGCCTGGGCGATGGTGTCAAGGTCGGTCAAACTCACGTTTTTCACGTTTGCCGCCGCCATGCGCTCCAGACCCTTTTTCATGCCGTAGGTGAATATGCTCACCACGCCCAGCACCTCAGCGTCCGCCGCACGCAGCGCCGAAACGGTATCCAGAACGCTGCCGCCGGTGGAGATGAGATCCTCGACGACCACGACCTTCTGGCCCGGTTCGAGCTTTCCTTCGATCTGGTTTTTGCGGCCGTGATCCTTGCTGCCCGAGCGGACATAGCCCATGGGCAGACCCAGCAGATGCGCGGCGATGGCAGCGTGGGCGATGCCGGCCGTGGCCGTGCCCATCAGCACCTCCGCCTGCGGGTATTCCCGCTGCACCGTGTCGGCAATGGCCTGCTCGACCATATCGCGCACCGCCGGAGCCGTGAGGATCAGACGGTTGTCGCAGTAGATGGGGCTTTGGATGCCGCTGGCCCAGGTGAACGGCTCCTGCGGACGCAGAAACACCGCGCCGATGGACAGAAGTCCTTTTGCAACGCTCATGCGAATATCCATGAACAAACTCCTCCTGCTTGTTTTTTTGTGTTGTCAGACACCCAGAAATTCCGCGCAGCAGCGGCGATAGGCGGCCACGGGGTCGTCCGCCTGCGTGATGGGGCGCCCCACCACGATATAATCCGAGCCGAGCTCGCGCGCCTTTTCCGGCGTGGTCACACGCTTCTGGTCGCCCGCGTCGCCGCCGGCAAAGCGCACGCCCGGCGTAACGGTCAGGAAGCCTTCGCCGCAGCGCTCATGGATGGCCCCGGCCTCCAACGGCGAGCAGACCACGCCGTCGAGTCCCGCGCGCGCCGCGTTTGCCGCGTAGTGCAAAACGACCTCCTGGATGGGCTGGTCGATGAGCAGCTCGCGCTGCATATGCTCCTGATCGGTGGAGGTAAGCTGGGTGACAGCGATGAGCAGCGGCCGCGTGCCATCCGGCCGGGTCAGACCCTCCAGCGCCGCCGCCATCATGGCCTCCGTACCCGCCGCATGGAGATTCACGATGTCCACATCCAGCGCGGAAAGCGCCGCCATGGCCTTTTTCACCGTGTTGGGGATGTCGTGCAGCTTGAGATCGAGGAAGATCTTATGCCCGCGCGCGCGGATATCCCGCACGATGGACGGCCCCTCCGCGTAAAACAGCTCCATGCCGATCTTCACGAAGGGCTTTTCCTGCGTGAAGCGGTCAAGAAAGGCGAGAGTTTTCTCCCGACTGTCAAAATCCAGTGCAACGATAACGTCCTTAGCCATGGTGTGCTCCTCCTATAATATCCGTTAAATTCTCTATGCCATAGCGCTGCATGATCTCCGGCAGCGCGTTTATAATGTTTTGGCAGGCAAACGGCTCCACCAGATTTGCCGCGCCCACGCCCACGGCCGTCGCTCCGGCCAGCATCAGTTCCAGCACGTCCTCCGCGCGCGTCACGCCGCCCATGCCGACAATGGGGATATCCACCGCCTCGTATACCTGATACACCATGCGCACAGCCAGCGGAAGCATCCCCGGGCCGGACATCCCGCCCGTGCCGTTTGCCAGCAACGGCCGGCGGCGTTTGAGATCGATGCGCATCCCGGGCAGGGTGTTGATCAGGCTCACGCCGTCCGCGCCCGCCTGCTCACAGGCTTTGGCCACCGCCGCAATATCCGCCGCCGTGGGCGAGAGCTTCAGGATGATCGGTTTTTTCGTCGCGGCCCGCACGGCCCGCGTGACCTCCGCGGCCGCATTGGGGTCGGCGCCAAAGGCGGCCCCGCCGCCGTGGACATTGGGGCAGGAGATGTTCACCTCAAACCAGCCGATCTGGTCTTCCGCATCCAAGCGCTCGCAAACCTCCGCGTATTCCCCAACGGAAAACCCGCTCACGTTCGCCATGACAGGCTTATGGAAAACCTCGCGCAGCTTGGGAAGCTCCTCCGCGATCACGGCGTCCACGCCCGGATTTTGCAGTCCCACGGCATTGAGCAGCCCGCCGGCATATTCCGCGATGCGCGGCGTGGGATTGCCGAAGCGCGCTTCGCGCGTGGTGCCCTTGAAGGAGAACGTGCCAAGGCAGTTTATATCGTAAAGCGCGGCGAACTCATAGCCATAGCCAAAGGTGCCGCTGGCGGGGATGATGGGGTTAGAAAGCTCGATGCCGCAAAGCGTGACACGGGTGTTCACCATACGATCTCCTCCTTTTGAAGCACCGGGCCGTCCTTGCAGATACGCTTGGTGCCGTATTTCGTTTGGCATGAGCAGCCCATGCACGCGCCGAAGCCGCAGCCCATGCGCTCTTCAAAGCTGAACTGCCCATCGCTTCGGCAGTTGTTATACACGGCCCGCAGCATCGGCTCCGGCCCGCAGGTGTATAGATAGCTGTACTCACCTGTGGCGGCCATGCCGTCCGTCACCAGACCGCGCAGTCCTGCGCTGCCGTCCGCCGTGGCAAGGATGACCTGCGCGCCCAGCGCGCGGAATTCGTCCGCCAGAAAAATGTCCTCCGCCCGGTTGTAGCCGAGCACCGCCGTGACGGCCACGCCCTGCGCCGTGAGCCGCTTGGCCAGCCCGTAAAGCGGCGGGATACCCACGCCACCGCCGACCAGCAGCGGATGAGGCCCGCAGGGAGCCATATCGTAGCCGTTTCCAAGACCCGAAAGCACATCCAGCGTCTCACCGGGAACCATGCGCGTCATATCCGCCGTGCCGCGACCGAGGACCTTATAGATCAGCGTGACCTCGCCCTCCGCCCAGTCGCACACGGAGATGGGCCGCCGCAGAAAACAGCCGGCAAGCTTCAAATTCACAAACTGGCCCGGCGCAGTGATGGCGGAGGTATCGCCGCCAAGGCGCAGGCGGTAAACGCCCTCGGCCAGGCGGGTGTTTTCAAGGATGGTCATAACGCCCTGCTTCATGACTCGGCCTCCCTTTCAAGCAATCGTTCGTCGTACCAAACGGCCTTTCCGTCCATAGCCGTCAGCAGACAGCGCCCCTGCACCGGCCAGCCTTCAAACGGCGTGGCCCGTCCGAGGGACAGAAATTCCGCCGGATCGATCTTATGGTCTTCTTCCAGATCAAATACCGTGATACCATTGTCCTCCGAAAGCCCAAAGCGGCGACGGGGTGCATCGTGCATAAGCTCTATCAGCCGCGAAAAGGACAAGATCCCCGGTTTGACAAGGTAGGTGTAAAGCAGCGGGAAGGCCGTTTCCAGCCCGACCACGCCCATCGGGCTTTTCTCAAGGCCGCGGCTTTTCTCCTCCGCGCTGTGGGGCGCGTGGTCGGTGGCGATCATGTCGACCGTGCCGTCGGCGAGGCCTTCCAGCAGCGCCTCGCGGTCGGACTTATCGCGCAACGGCGGGTTCATCTTAAAGCGCCCTTCCTCCTGCAGCATGGAATCGTCCAGCAGCAGATAGTGCGGCGCGGTCTCGCAGGTGACGTCCAGCCCCTCTGCCTTGGCCTTGCGGATGAGCGCCACGCTCTCCTTCGTGGAGATGTGGCAGACGTGATAGGCGCAGCCGGTCTCGCGCACCAGCTGCAGATCGCGGGCGATGGGCCGCCATTCGCTTTCCGAACAGATGCCGCGGTGGCCATGGGCTTTGGCATAAGCCCCGTCGTGGATATACCCGCCGCGCAGCAGGGAATTGTCCTCGCAGTGGGCCACGATCGCCTTGCCCAGGCGTTTGGCCTCCACCATCGCCGCGCGCATCATTTCCGCGCCTTGCACGCCGCGGCCGTCGTCGGAAAAGGCCACGACCTGCTCCGCCATCGCCGCCATATCGCTGAGCGTTTCGCCCTGCTCGCCCATGGTGATCGCGCCGTAGGGGATCGTGCGCACGGCCGCATCGCGACGGATGATGTCAAGCTGGCGGGAAAGATTCGCCGGCGTGTCCGGCACGGGGTCGAGATTCGGCATGGTGCAAACGGTGGTATAGCCGCCGTGCGCCGCCGCGAGAGAGCCGGTGCGGATGGTCTCTTTATAAGAAAAACCCGGCTCCCGAAGATGCACATGAACATCAACGAAACCGGGCAATATCACAAGGGAAGAAGC
>CAYLSA010000060.1:0-2397 GCA_964386575.1 uncultured Oscillospiraceae bacterium
AAGTAACAACGCAAGGATCTTTTTCATAATGCACTCTCCTTTAATTTTTTGTGACATTTTCACTCATGCCAACGTGTTTAGTATACAAAGCGAAAGCAGGTTGCACAATTGTTCCTCTTGCCGTTTCTTGTCCGTCCTTGTCCCATGGCCAAAAGGAGGCAATCAGCGCGGGAAGCGGATGCGCGCCAGGATGGTGCCGGGTGCGCTTTCTTCAAGAGTGAGACGGCCCGCCTCGCCATACAAAAGCCGCAGTCGCTCGTATACGTTTTTGAGCCCCACCTGTCCCGTCTCGCCGCTTTCGGCGGAGAGAAGCCGGGCGATGGTTTCCCTGTCGGCGGGGCTCATCGTGCCATCGTGTTCCACTTCCAAAACCACGTCTGCGTCCTGAACATAGGCCCGCAGGATCAGATTGCCGCCGCGGTTGTTCACGATGTCATGCTCCACGGCATTTTCCACGATGGGCTGCAAAATAAGCCGTGGGATGAGCTGCCGCTCCATGGCGCTGTCCATTTGGCGCGATACGCTCAGCTTGCCGCCCAGCCGCTCGCGGATGATGTAAAGATACGCATCCACATAGCCAAGTTCCTCCGATAGTGGGATTTGGGTGCGTCCGTCCCGATCGAGCGCCGCGCCCAGCATGGTGGAAAGTGCCTCGATCATGGCGCTGATACGCTCGTTGCCCGCCAGACGGGCCTCCCAGTTGATGATCTCCAGACTGTTGTTAAGAAAATGCGGGTTTATCTGCGACTGGAGGGCCTTGATGCGGGCTTTTTGCGTGGCCTGCTGTTCCAGATACGACTGCTCGAACTGGTTTTTCAGCTCCTCGGACATGGTGTTGAAGTGGCGGTAGAGCTTTTCAAACTCCGCATTCGGCGCCGTTTGGCTTATCCCATAGCCGCGCTCGCCGGACTGCACTTTGGTGTTGGCCTCCACCAGCGTTTCGACCGGACGGGTGACATGGCGGTAAAACAGGGCGATGATGACCAGCAGCAGCGGCAAAACCAGAAGCGCCGCGCTCAGCACCGACCAAAGCAGCCATGGGTTTTCCTCCCACAGGTCATATTCCGCCACGTGGGCGTGGACCAGTAGATCGTGTCCGTCCACATCCAGCCGATAATCGGCGTTCTCCGGCTCCTCGGACTGTACCTGCACTGTGCCATCCTCCAGCAGGAACACGGCGTCGTCCATGGAGATCTGCATGGTGTCGATGCGGCCGATCGCGGCCAGCGGCCGGAACAGCACGTCCAGATCCATCATGATAACGACTGTAGCGTAAGGGTCGAAGTGGCTGTCCACCAGATTGCGCGCCATGCAGAGATTTCCGCCGGGCGTGAGAAAGAGTATCCGGGTGTCGGCGGTCTCCATAGCGGCGAGGATCTCCGGTGCGTTTTTCCGGCACTGGTTCAAAAGACCATATCCGGCGGTGCCGCTGGTGAAATAATAGCCGTCGATCATCTCGTCCCAGTAGTGGATGGATACGGCCTGATACTGCGTTTTCTGGAAAAAGCTCTGGCTGAGATATTCGTTCGTTTGGCGATACAGGGCGGCGCTGTCGCGGCTGTCCTGATACAGGCGGTAGGCGTCGCGTATCTCGCCGTCGTAGGACACGGCCTTGGAATCGGCAATGGCGTTTTCCAATTGCATCTGCACCTGCCACAACGCGCTTTCCATGCTGGCGTCCAGTTCCTGCTGCACCTTCTGGCGATAGCTCCGGTCAAACAGCACGCCGGACAGAGCGATCACGATGAAGATCGGCACGAGCCAGCAGCTCACAATGATCGAGAGCAGCCCGGTCTTTAGGGAAAATCGCCGTTTCATGGCATCCGCCTCCTTTGCAGCTTTTATCATAACATACTTTTGCAAAAAGAAGGAGCGCCGAAAGGGCGCTCCTTGCCATATTTTTTCTCAGCCGAGGATGACCTCGATCTGCGCCGTTGTCCCGGCGGTCTGCGCGGGGATGGCCTGAACGATCTCGCCGTTCAGCCGCAGCTCCTTTACGCCCTTTTCCACGCCGTTGGGATTGCTCACATGGATGTTATACCACGCGCCGCGCCATTTGCGCCGCACGGAAAATTCCTTCCAGTCGGCCGGGATGCACGGGTCGATCACCAGTGTGTCAAACCCCGGCTGAATGCCCAGAATATACTGCGTCGCGGCGTAATAGGCCCAGCCGGACGAGCCGGTCATAAACGGGTGATTGGCCCGGCCAAAGGCGCTGTGGTCGCGTCCGGCTATGAACTGGCAGTAGGAATAAGGCTCGGCCTGCCGGACCTCGATCTTATCGTTTTGCAGCGCGGGACACAGCGCGTTATAGAACTTCATGGCCCGGCTGCCGCGGCCTAGAATGGCCTCGGCGCACCATGCCCACGGGTTCGGATGGCTGAAAATGGAGCCGTT
>CAYLSA010000060.1:2497-6853 GCA_964386575.1 uncultured Oscillospiraceae bacterium
CGCTCGGCCAGCGCCGTGAAGTGGCCGATGGCCCAGTAGTGCAGGAAGCTGACCATGGCGCTTTCGCCGCCGCCCAGATTCAAACAGTCGTTCCAGTCGGCACGTAGCCCCTTGCAGATGCCGCTGCGGCCGATCTCGCGGGCGGAGAAGTCCAGAATCCGCTTCATATGCTCGTATACCGTGCCCTCGCCGCCGTCGGCGTAGGTGACGAGCTGATCGGCAAAAGCAAAGTCACCGGTCTCTTTAATATATTGTACGATGCTGCTCACCAGCCACAGCGCATCGTCCGCGCAGGCGTCTTTCAGCCCGTGGACGATCTGGCTTTTGTCCGGCGTGGGAATAACGGTGGGGGAGCGGAAGGATTGCTCCTTTTCCTCCGGCTCAAACCAGCGCGGCTCAAACAGATGCAGCCCGTAGCCCTGCGTTGTCAGCGCGCGCAAAAGCTCGATCAGGCGGCTGCGGCATTTTTCCGGATTCGAGTGTGGCACCATCATGGCGTCCTGTGCCGTGTCGCGGTAGCCAAGGCCGGTGCGGCCGCCGACTTCGATGAAAGACGTGAAGCGCGAGAACATGACGTTTATCTCGCTTTGGTACAGATTCCAGAGATTCAGCTCCGTGTTCATGCCCTCGTTCGGCGTGTTCACCTGCAGGCAGGAAAGCTTCTCATCCCAGAATTTCGCCAAACGGGCAAAGTCCTCGTCCACCTTTTCGGCGGTGTATTTGGCCCGCATGGCCTGACCCGCCGCGATGCCGCCCTCGCCCAGCAGATAGATCAGCCGCGTCTGCTCGCCGGGCTGAAGCTGGATCGTTTTCATCAAGCAGCCGCAGTGGTTCCCGCCCTTTTGATACGAGCCGGAGCACACGCCCGCTTCCACCGCCAGCGGGTCGCGCTCGGTGCGGTAGGGGCCGATGAAGCGGTCGCGCAGACAGTCAAAGCCGTCGGGGCGGAAATTTGCCGTGAAGAACTGATAGCCGGTTTCCTCATAATACAGATCGTGCTCGATCACGCCGTCTTTATAGCGGCTGCCGGCGGCATACAGGCTCATCTGGAAGTTGCGGTTGTCCATATCGATGTGGTGGAAACTGAATTCCAAATAGGAAAAAACGGACAGCTTCCGCGGCCGAGCGGAATCGTTGCGCAGCGTGACATCCCAGATCTCCACCGGGTCGTCCATGGCCACGAACAGCGTTTGCCGGGCGTCGATGCCGCTGTAGTCGCACCGGTATTTGCAGTAGCTCAGTCCATGGCGGCAGGTATAATGCTCCTTGGGCTTTCCCACCGGCTGCCACGAAACCGTCCAGTAATCGCCGGTCTCATCGTCCCGCAGATAGACATAGTGGCCCGGCCCGTCCATGGGAACACCGTTGGGGCGAAAGCGCGTGATGCGGTGGTATTCCGGCGATTTATAAAGCAGATACCCGCCCGCCGTGTGGTTGAACACGCCGTACATATCCCCAAGACCGATGTAATTCGTCCACGAGACCGGCACATCCACCCGGTCGATCACATACTCGCGGTTGGCATTGTCAAAGTATCCATAGCGCATGGTCATACCCCTCCCAGCATATCGCTATCATGCCTTCAGAATACCGAAAAAAGCCCCCGAAGGGTAGGCCGATTCTTGCGGGATATTGTCTGTGGTTGCTATTTTGGCGCTGAAAAAGGAGCGGCCCTGCATGGTCGCTCCTGCTTTTGATGTGTGGTTTTGCCGCTTCAGCAGTGGAATTTTTCGCTTTCCTTCGGCTTGCGCTTGGCCTCCATCGCCGCTTTCATAGCGGCCTTTCGGTCATAGATGGCGGCCACTTCCTTTTCGATATCGACCGGCGGATAGTGCAGCCCGCTTTTCAGCGCCTGCACCATTTGCTCGGTGCGGTTGCGAATTTTGTATTCCTTGCCGTCTTTGATGAACACGTTGCCGGTCTGGCCGAAAATGAGCTGGACATTATATTCCGCGCAGGCATCGTGGACCTTCTTGACCCATTCGTAGTGCAGGGGGCGGGAGCCGAGATAGTTCTCCCCGCCGGCCAGCACGGTTTCGATCTTGCCGCCGGCCAGATACGGCGCGATATCCACCTCGCCGATGAAGGGCTTGAGACTGACCCAGCGGTGCTTCGCGGGCAGAGCGAGCAGATACGGCATACGCTGCTCCAAACGCTTTTGATTTTCGCAGGAAACGGAAAAGGACACATTATCCCAGCCCTCGCCCCAATCGGAGGGCAGACAGTCTTTGATCCGCTCGGCGCGTTTCGTCAGCAGGGAAAAGGTCACATCGGGACGGCGGCGGATAAGATCCCACGCCTCGATACGCCACGCGTCCGCTTCTTCCACGAAAAAGTCGCTTGCCATGCAAACGCGCACAAAGCATCCGCCCGGCAGCTTCCAGTTGCCATCGCGGTCTTTTTTCACGGGCAGATTGAAGTCCGATTTGTTGCGCACTACCTCGTTTGTGTCGCGGCCATAGCGCTTATCCAGAAAATACGCGTAGCAGTTCTGGCAGCCCTCGGAGCATTTGTGGCAGCCGTGCCACGGGTTCCATATCCTATCGTTGAGATCCATTTTATCTTCTCCTTTATCGGCTTGTTTTCATGATCGTGTTGGCTTTCCCGGCGAGCTCCACCAGCGTTTGAAACCCGTCCGCGCCGAGTTCGTTTACCAATTTTTCAAGCTTTCCGTTTAAGTCCGCCCTCGCCCATTCGACCAACTCCAAGGCCTCGTCGGTGGGCAGGATATAATAGGCGCGCTTGTCCTGCGGGGAGGGGGATTTGCTTATATAGCCCTTGCTTTCCAGCGCGCGGATATGCGTCGTGATCATCTGTTTGGAAACGCCGAGCAGCTCGGCAAGTTTCACGGGCGTGTATGGCCCCTCGGTTTGGGTGATGATGTTCAGAACGCCCATCTCGCTTGGCCGGATGGGGAGACCCTTTTTCAGCTCCATATAATTTTTCGCAAAAATAGAAAGCACGGCGTTTGCCTGAAAAAACATATCCACCATCGATCACCCCGAAAAAGTCAATCCAGATTGACTATATTATAGTACACCCACGTTGACTTGTCAATGCCGCGCGGAAAGAATATTTCCGGGATGACCGCCGTGCTCGGGCCTTCCTCGTCTGAAGGAGCCTTGGGCTGAAGCCGGTCAAAACCGTGCATGGGGCGCGGGGTTGAAAAGAGCGGTGAAATAGTATAGAATAGATGCTGTGTGCACAGATTCGCGAAATGCGTGAAAATAACGGAGGACATTCCATGAAAAAAGCGCTGATGTATGCGCATGTCGCATCCATGATACAGCTTTTCAATATGGACAACATCCGCATCCTTATCCGGCAGGGCTATCATGTGGATGTGGCCTGCAACATGGAGGAGGGCAGCTCCATCTCCGATGAGAAGATCGCGGCTATGTGCGAGGAGCTGGAGGCTATGGGTTGCCATGTGTTCCGTGTTCCCGTGCCGCGGCGGCTCAAGGCGGTGCGTGCGCTGTGGGATTCCCTGCGGATGACAAAACGCCTGATGGATGAGCAGGCATACGACCTTGTTCACTGCCATTCGCCCATCGGCGGCGTGATCTGCCGCGTGGCCAATCGTCTGAGCAAAAACTACCGCCACACGAAAATGCTTTACACCGCGCACGGTTTCCATTTCTACAAGGGCGCGCCGCGAAAGAACTGGCTGCTGTATTATCCGGCGGAGCGCCTGTGTGCCCGCTTTACGGATGTTCTCATCACGATCAACCGGGAGGACTATGCGCTGGCCAGCCGGAAACTCCACCTGAAAAAAGGCGGCCGGATCCTGTATATTCCCGGCGTTGGCGTAGAGACCCAGCGCTTTGCCGGGGCCGTGCGCGATCATGACGCCCTGTGCGACAGACTGGAGATCCCGCGCGACTCGATTTTGATGCTCTCGGTGGGCGAACTCAACGACAATAAGAACCACCAGCTCGTTGTTAAGGCGCTTGCTGCGCTGGATGAGCGCGTGCATTATGTGATCTGTGGACAGGGGCCGAACGATAAATGGCTTCGTCCGCTGGCGGAAAAAATGGGCTGTGCCGAGCGGGTGCATCTGCTGGGCTATTGCATGGACGTGTCCAAGATCATCGTTTCCTGCGATCTGTTTGTGTTTCCGTCGCTGCGCGAGGGCTTGTCGCTGGCCTTGATGGAGGCCATGGCGAGCGCGCTTCCGGCGGCCTGTTCGCGCATCCGCGGCAACGTGGAGCTGATCGACGAAAACGGCGGCGTGTTTTTTGACCCGCGCAGCGTGGAAAGCTGCACGGCGGCGCTGAAACCGCTGCTTCAGGCGGATCGGCGCGCGATGGGCGCCTACAACGCCAAAAAGGTGCAGTCGTTCTCCAAGGACACTGT
>CAYLSA010000061.1:0-3116 GCA_964386575.1 uncultured Oscillospiraceae bacterium
GTGAAAAACGGCTGTTTTTCCGGCGGAGGGCGGTTTTGTTTAGAACGCGAAAAAGTTAACGAGCGGAAAGGCTTTTCAAGTGCTGGAATATGTGTTACAATACCTGATTGAGTGAAAAAATATATTTATATATAGGATGGAGCTGCATAAAATGCACAACCCGTACAAAACCAGAGAGGGCGGCGCGACTGTCACGGTTTTCGTGCCCTACGACTGCCGCAACAACTGCCCGTTTTGCATCAACAAGCAGGAATATGCCGATATGACCGGCTTTTCCGAGGAGAAGATCATCGAGAGCATCGAAACGATGAACGCCATCACGCCGCGCTGCGACTTCGTGTTCACCGGCGGCGAGCCCATGGCCGATCTCGAGTCCCTTCAGCGTATGCTCGACCACATCCCCACGACGCACCGCGTGTTCATCAACACCACGCTGCCCGTGTTCGCCGACCGTCCGGCGGAGGAGATCGTGGCCTTTGCCGAACGCAACAAGGACAAGATCACCTGCATCAACGTCTCCCGCCATATGCAGCACTACGTTCAGGAATCGCCGGACGAGCTGTTTGACCGGCTGCCGGTTCCCGCGCGCGTCAACTGCGTTTTGTGGAAGAACTATCCCGCGAACCAAATTCCGGACTTCATCCGCCGCTGGAAGCAGCATCCCGTGTCCATCCAGTTCCGCTACGACTACACGGACACCACGCCGGAAAACCTCTACGAGCAGGAAAACGACCGCATCCTCAACGACCTCAAGGCCGTCTGCGAGTATAAGGGGCTTGACGGCAGCCGTATGCGCTGCGGCTACCACTTCGAGTATGAGGGCGTGGAGATCACCTACCACAAGACTCTGCCGTACAGCACCATCACCGAAACCGGCGACGACGGCGTGACCTATGACGTTTTGTATGACATCATCATCAAGCAAAACGGCGACATCCATTCCGACTGGACCGGCGTGATGATGGATGTGGAAGGCTACAAAAAGGTGGTGTTTGAGCCGGACGATCAGGTTTGGCTCGAAAAATGCTGAGGATCGAACATCTCTGCTTTGCTCCGTCCACGGACGACGGCGAAAAGGTCATCATAGACGATCTCTCCCTTGAGATCGAGGATAAGAAATTCGTGGTCATCACCGGCCCCAACGGCGGCGGCAAGACCACGCTGGCCAAGCTTATCATGGGCATCGAAAAGCCCACGAGCGGCCGCATCCTCTGGAATGGGCAGGACGTTACCGACCTGTCCGTCACGGAGCGCGCCCGCTGCGGCATCAGCTACGGCTTCCAGCAGCCCCCGCGCTTTAAGGGCATGACGGTCTACGATCTGCTCAAGGTCGCGGCGGGACGCGAAATGAGCCGCATCGAGTGCTGCGAATATTTGACCCAGGTCGGTCTTTGCGCGCGCGACTATGTCGACCGCGATATGGACGTATCCCTCTCCGGCGGCGAGGCCAAGCGCATCGAGATCGCCACCATTCTGGCCCACAAAAGCGAGCTGATGATCTTCGACGAGCCGGAGGCCGGCATCGATCTTTGGAGCTTTTCGCGTCTGACGGAGACCTTCGGGGCCATCAGCCGCAAGAAAGAGGCCACGCTCATGGTCATCAGCCATCAGGAGCGTCTGATCGCGCTGGCGGATGAAATTCTCGTCCTGTCCGGTGGCCACCTCACGGCGCAGGGCCCTGCGGCGGAAATTTTCCCGCAGATCATGGGACAGACCGTTTCCGGCTGTTCGGTATTGGAGGGGCAGAATGGATAAAACCGTTGCACAGGTTCTCGACCAGATCGCGGACGGCCACGAGTTCCCCGAAAATGCCGCCGTGAACATCCGCGTGGACGGCGCGAAGCTGGAACGCCACAACACGCAGAACATCGAGATCAAAACCAAAACCGACAAAGACGGCATCGACGTTTTCATCGCGCCGAATACCAAGCACGGCAGCGTGCATATCCCCGTTGTGCTCACCAAATCCGGCTTTAAGGACTTGGTGTATAACGACTTCTACGTTGGCGAGGGCGCCGAGTGCGAGATCATCGCCGGCTGCGGCATCAACAACTGCGGCTGTGACGATTCCCAGCATGACGGCATCCACACCTTCCACGTTGGCAAGAACGCCCATGTGGTCTACCGCGAAAAGCATTACGGCGAGGGCAGCGGTACCGGCAAGCGCATCCTCAATCCGCAAACCGTTCTCTATCTTGAGGAAGGCGCGACTGTCACGCTCGACACCAGCCAGATCCGCGGCGTGGACGATACCAAGCGCATGACGGAGGCCCATGTGGGCGCCGGTGCGGAGCTGATCGTGCAGGAAAAACTGCTCACGCACGAGCAGCAAAAGGCCGAATCGGAGATGGAGGTCTATCTCGAGGGCATTGGCGCGCGCACGCGCGTGATCAGCCGCTCCGTGGCCAAGGACGAGTCCGAGCAGATCTTCTATCCGCGTGTCACGGGCCAGTGTGAGTGCTTCGGCCATGTGTCGTGCGACGCGATCATCATGGGCAAGGCGCGCGTCAGTTCCATCCCCGCGATCGTTTGCAACGATGTGGACGCTTCGCTCATTCATGAGGCCGCCATCGGCCGCATCGCCGGCGACCAGTTGCTCAAGCTTATGACGCTCGGTCTCGATGCCGAACAGGCCGAGGAAAAAATACTCGAAGGCTTCCTGCGGTGAACACTTTATGATCTTTACCGTTAAAACCCAAGCCCGCATCGACGATTTCGACCGCTTCGGCGTGATGTCGCCGGAGGCGATACTGCATATGCTCGAGGACTGCGCCTGCCGCCACACCGCGCTGGTGGACGAGGGCGTGATCGAAAAAAGCCGCGGGGGACAGGCGTGGATACTCACGGAATGGAGCTTCCGCATCCTGCGCCGCCCGGTGAGCGGGGAAGAGCTGACCATCAACACATGGGCATATGGTGACACACCGGCGGTCACAGTCGGGCGTGCGCTGGAAATGCTGTCGCAGGACGGCGAGCCGCTTGTGCTGGCGGAGGCAAATCTCGCCCTGCTCGACCGCGAGAGCGGACGGCTGGTGCGCATCACGCCGGAATGGTTTGAGCGCTATGAGCCGGAGGAGCGCGTGCTTTTGCCGCATGAGCCGAAGCTGCGCCCACCG
>CAYLSA010000061.1:3216-6667 GCA_964386575.1 uncultured Oscillospiraceae bacterium
CTGCTGCGCTACGCATAAAAAATTTATCCTCCTGTTCCGGGTTTGGAACAGGAGGATTTTTTCGTTAAAACGTTTTGGGGTCGCGGTATTTGTGCGGGTCGGTGGCATAGCCATCGTCGTATTTCACGGTCACATACTGCGTGCCCTCGCCGCTCGTGAGCTTTACATAGCACACGCCGTTTTCAAACTTATCCGTGATCTCCACGGCCTGATCGAGCCAGTAGACCCAAATGGTGCCGTCCTCTTCGTAGCGGACGTCCGGCATCATCAGCTCCGCCAAAAGCTCATCTTCGGTCAGCGGACGCTCCTCGCCAAAGGGCCCGTATGCCACGCCGCCGCCGCTTTGCGTCCGCTGGGCGCCGCTTGCGTCCGTGTAGCTCATGGTGTAGCCGCCGCTGCCGTCAAATTCCATCGTGGCGTCGGTCCGGTCGCCGCGGACCCAGATCTGGATGGTGCGCTGGATGCCGCCGACATCCGCGGCGTAGGCCGCCGTGGCGCTCACGGCCAGCAGCGCGATGGCTGCTGCGAGAAGGATAATGCGCTTTATGCTGCGCGCTTTGGTGGATCGTTTCATGCTTTCTGCCTCCCATGCAAAATCGGCGGAGACATGAAGCGGGGCAAACGCCTGTTTGTATCGCTCTTTATTCGTCATCGTCCCATGCCTCCTGTAAGGTGTTTTTCAACATTTTTCGGCCCCGCGACAGCCGGGTTTTCACGCTGCTCTCCGTCAGATGCAGGATGTCCGCGATCTCGGCCACGGAATAATCCTCGTAGTAAAACAGATGGATCGGCACGCGGTAATTCTCCGGCAGCGCCATCACGGCCTCAAACAGCTCCGAAGCCTCCTGCGTTTCAAAGGTGAGTGTCTGCGTATACTCCTCGAGCGGCAGGGTGTTTTTTCGGAAAAAGCTGTTGGTTTTGTTCTTTGCCTTGTTGATGGCCACCCGCAAAAGCCACGCGCGCAGATGCGCCGGACTTTCAAAATCCTTATTGCGCGACCAGTATTCGATGAAGGTCTCCTGCGCGGCGTCCTCCGCGTCCTGCGGACGGCGGCAAACGCTGAAGGCTGCGGCGTAAAGATTGTTTTTGTAGCGCTCTACCAGCGCCTGAACGGGCGGATGAAACATGGCGATCATTCCTCTTGAAAAGCTTTTCACCTATCATACAAATGGGAAGGCCAAAAGGTTACACAAAGCGCAAAATTTTTCTTCATGATATGCCAAAACCGGAGACAACACAAGCGGTCGTCTCCGGCTTTTTCTGTATTGTTTTTTTACGCCTCGACTTCGACGGGGTGGGTGGTCTCGTCGCGCAGGCAGTTGCGCGTGATGCCGAGAATGGCGCGGGCTTCGTCCGCTGTGGCGATCTCGCGTCCGGCCAGCTTTGCCATGGTCGCGGCGCGCTCCACAAGGCGCACGTTCGTGGCAATGTCGCGCGTGCCGTCCGGATTCTTGCCGAACATCACGTTGTCCTCAAGACCCACGCGCAGTCCGTCGCAGCCCATGGAAAGGCCCGCGAGCAGCATGGGCATATGGGCCTTGCCGATGCCGGAGACCGACCAGGTCGCGCCCTCGGGCAGATGGTCGACCACATAGGCCAGCGCCTGCGTGGTGCCGGGCATGGAGCCGCCAACGCCCATGATGAACTGGATGTGAGGGGGCCTGGGGATGTTGTGCTTTTCCACATAATACATCACGGAGTCCAGATGGCCGGTGTCGAACACTTCGAACTCGGGCTTGATGTCGTATTTCACGACTTCCTCGCTCAGCTCGTTGAGGAAGCGGGGATGGTTTTCAAAGATGTAGGAGTTGGACCAGTTGATGGTGTTGGGGTCAAACGAGCACATCTCCGGCCGCAGCGCGCCCAGATGCTGCAGACGCTTGTAGTCCTCGTATTCGCCGCCGGAGGTGGTGAGGTTGATGATGATGTCAACGCCCGCCTCGGCGCAGTACTTGCGGCACAGCTCCACCGTTTCGGTGAACTTGGCAAGGCTCATGGACTTGTAGCCGATCTGCATCTCGCCGTTGACGACCTTGTCCTCGCGCACATGGATGTGGGCGATGGAGGCGCCGGCCTTGGCCACGGCCACGACCTCGCGCGCGATCTCCTCGGGCGTGTAGGGCACGGTGGGGGCCTGCGATTTCTTGGTGCCCGCGCCGCAGATGCAGCACTGGATGATGATCTTGTTGGATTTACTCATGACATTTATTCCTCGATTCCAAAATTATTCGCACATTTCGATAACTGTGGCCTGGCCCATGCCGCCCGCGATGCACAGTGTGGCAAGACCGTATTTCAGCCCGCGCTTTTTCATCTCGTGCACGAGCGTCACGATGATGCGGCAGCCGGACGAGCCCACGGGGTGACCCAGCGCGATGGCGCCGCCGTTTACGTTGATGATGTCCATCTTATCCTCAAGGCCGAGGAGCTTAATGCAGCCGATGGACTGCGCGGCAAAGGCTTCGTTTAGCTCGATGAGCTGGATGTCGTCCATGGTGAGCCCCGCGTATTCCAGCGCTTTCGGCACGGCGTAAACCGGGCCGAGGCCCATCTGCTGCGGGTCGGCGCCCGCGCAGCCCATGCCAATGATGCGCGCCATGGGCTTGAGCCCCAATTCCCTGGCCTTGTCCTCGCTCATCAGCAGCATGGAAGATGCGCCGTCGTTGCGGCCGGAGGACGAACCCGCCGTTACCGTGCCGGACGCGGTTTTGGAGTTGAACATCTTGCCGTCTTCCTGCACATCGATGGCGAAAACGGGCTTGAGCTTGGCCATTTTCTCCTCGTTTGTGGAGCGGTTGGGGAACTCGTCCGTGTCGAACACGATGGGGTCTTTCTTGCGGCCCTGCGGCACCACCACGGGCACGATCTCATCCTTAAAGCGGCCGGAATCCACTGCGGCAATGGCGCGGCGCTGACTCTCGAGCGAAAAAGCGTCCTGCTCCTCGCGCGTGATACCAAGCTCCATGGCCACGCGCTCGGCCGTGGCGCCCATGTTATAGCGGCCATAGGTCTCCTCCGGCTGGCTTTTGAACTGGCCCTCCGTCAGCGCGTCCACAAATTCCGTTGTGCCGGTGCCAACGCCCCAGCGGGCATTGCGCACATAGAACACGGCGTTTGACATGCTCTCCGTGCCGCCCGCGATCACGCAGTCGTTCACGCCCGCCATGATGCTCATCACGGCGTTCTGCACGGCGGTCATGCCGCTGGCGCACTGGCGCATCACGGTATAAGCGGGGCAAGCCTCGGGAATGCCGGCCTTCAGCGCGGCCACACGGGCGATGTTCGGCTCGTCCGAGGTCTGGCGGCACTGGCCCAGAATGACCTCATCGATCTCGGCGGGGTCGATGCCGCTGCGGTCAAGATTGCCCCGGATGGTGGCGCAGGCCATATCCAGCGCGGACAGAGGCTTTGCCGCGCCGCCCATTTTGCCCACCGCCGTGCGGCAGGCGTC
>CAYLSA010000062.1:0-6488 GCA_964386575.1 uncultured Oscillospiraceae bacterium
GGCTGGATTTGCAGACAATAGGAGCGAGATGGAAATAAAAAGGAGCCTTGGAATGAAAGCAACAGGGATCGTGCGGCGCATTGACGATTTGGGCCGCGTTGTGATACCGAAGGAGATCCGCCGCACCATGCGTATCCGCGAGGGCGACCCGTTGGAGATATATACGGATGCCGACGGGGAGGTCATCTTCAAGAAATATTCGCCCATGGGTGAGTTCGGCGGCTTCGCCGCGCAGATCTGCGAATCGATGGCCAAAACGACCGCCTTTCCGGCAGCGGTATGCGACCGCGACAGCGTGATCGCGGCGGCCGGGGCCGGACGGCGGGAGCTGCTCGACCGCCACATCAGCGCCGAGCTTGAGCAGATCATGGAGGCACGCCGTGCCCACACGGCCCCGACGGGACAGGGCGTGCCCGTCACGGCGCTGCCGGATGCGCCGCAGGCGGAGATCGCCGTGCCGGTTTTATGCGAGGGCGATGTGCTCGGCTGCGTACTCATTCTGCGAAGCGAGGACCGGCGCGCCGGAGAGCTTGAGCTGAAGCTTGCGTCCACGGTGGCCGGATTTTTGGGCAAGCAGATGGAGATGTGAAAAAACCGCTGCGTTCCGAAACAAGGGAACGCAGCGGCTTTTGCTTTATTCGATTCAGTCCGCGACGATGCGGATGGCGGCGTGGAGATTTTGGCAGGAGACCTCCAGATGCTCGCCGCCGGCCTCGCCATCGCGGGTCCAGGGAACGGGCGAGGAGAAGGAGAAGCGCACGCGGCTGCTGCGCAGCAGGATCACGCTCTCGCCGGTGAAATCGTTGGCGAGGACGGAGGAGATGATGTTGGCGAAGTCGATGGCATCCGCCGGGGTGCGCACGAGGAAGATCTCGAACAGGCCATCGTTGAGGGTGCTGTCGGCGATATCCTTCAGGCGCACGAGACCCGCGATGGAGCGCGAGTTGGTCACGCCGCCGAACACGAAATCATCCTCGAGCGTGCCGCCGTCCCATTCCACGCGGACATGGTGGCTGGTCACGCGGCCAAGCGCGGCCATGCCGCTGAGGAGATAGGCCAAGCGACCGAGCGCCTGCTTTTGGTTTTGCGGCGTTTCGTAGGCGACCTCGGTGAACGCGCCGAAGGCGGCCACATAGGTGAAGTATTCAAGGCCGTTGAACAGGCCGACATCCAGCGTTCGCGGCTGGCCCGTGGCGGCGGTCACGGCGGCGACCGGCGGCGAGGAGGACAGCCCCAGCGAGGAGGCAACGTCGTTGGTGGTGCCCATGGGGATATAGCCGAGCGTGGGCCGGGTGGGGCACTGCATCAGGCCGGAGATGGTCTCCGACAGCGTTCCGTCGCCCCCCACGCACACGACGCGGTCAAACTGGGCGCAGTGCTCCGCGGCCAAGCGCGTGGCATCGGCGCGGCCGCTGGTGAAAAACACCGTGCTGACATAGCCGGACTTATGAAACGCCTGCAATATATCCGCCAGCGGCGTTTTATAGCTGCCGCGGCCGGCGTTTGGATTGATCAGAAGCATCAGTTTTTTCATGGCAACTTCATAATACGGCGGAAAAACGAAAAAAGCAAGCCGCACAAGGCGGCCTGCCATCGAAAGTTATGAGATTTTTTTGGACAATTTGTCACAAAGTTTCCTTCCGCGGAAACCGGCGCGAGAACAGCACGATTGTCACGCACGCAAGGAATACGCCGAGGTAGGTCTCCGTGACGGCGAAGGAGCCGATGGAAAGCGGATATTGCCCGGTGACAAGATGGGGGATGTACCACGCGATGCAGGCGGCAAAGGTGGTCAAAACGGCGATGCACACGCCCTTGTCCGAGGCCCTGCTTCGCCCCGTGCGCCGGTCGAGCCAATACATCCCGAACAAGATCGCGATGAACAGCACGCCGCGCAGGGTGTATGCCACCTTGACGAGCGACAAAATGGTGGAGGCATCGACCAGCACGATGGCCAGGGCGCAGCAGATCACGCCGGAGAGCGCCGTTCCGATGCGGGATACACGCGTGAGCTCTTTGTCGGAGGGCGTGCGGCCGGGACGGCGGGCGTAAATGTCGCGCGTGAACATCGTGGCCGAGGCGAGGATGATGGGCGAGATGGTGGACAGGATCGCCGCGAGTACCGAGGCGAGAACGAGCCCCGCCACGATGGGGTGGAAGCTCAGGATAAGCTCCGTGTAGGCGAGCTTTGCGTCCGTCACGGCGAGAAGTCCCGCATGATCCATAGCCTTGGCGGCCATGCCGAGCAGCGTTGTGAAAAAGCCGAAGGGCACCACGACCGCCGCCGCGATCAGACAGGCTTTTTTGGCGGTTTTGGGGTCCTTGGCCGCGAGCACGGGCTGGATGCTGGCCTGCGCCGCGCCGGCGGACAGCACCGAGGCTGCGATCTGGCTGACGACCTCGGACACGCCCATGCCGGACAGGCTGAAATGGCGCGTGCCCTCCGCGGCGTCCACGGCGGCAAGCTCTGCCGAAAAGCCCTTCCAGCCGCCAAGCTTCGAGACGGCGAGCACCACGGCCAAGAGGATGCCGAAATACATGAAGCCGAGATGGAGTTTATTCGTAGCCTCCACGCTTTTCATGCCGCCGGACATGGTGTAAAGGATGAACAAAACGGCGAACAGGCAGCAGGAAAGCGAAAAATCGATGCCGAGCAGGCTCTCGCCAAGCTTGCCGGCGGCGATCATCTGGCTTAAACCCACGGCGAGCGTTACGAAAATGAGCAGGGCCGAGCATACGGTGCGCGTGCGCGGGCCGATGAGCTTTTCGAGGATGCCGGGGATGGTCACTTCGTTATACCGGCGGTAGCGCGCGGCGAAAAACAGCCCCATCATCAGCATACCGATGCCGTTTGCGATGGTGTACCACCAGCCGGAAAGGCCGTAGGTAAAGCCGCATTCGGAGCAGCCGGCCGTGGAGGTGCCGCCGAGCCACTGGCCGCAGGTGACACAGACGATGGCGAAAATGCCCATGCCCGCGCCCACAAAGGAATCGTGGCCCTGCCCACGGCGCGAGGCCAGAAAGCCCAGCAGCAGTGTGACGGCGAAATAGAGAAGAATGATAATAAGCGCCCAGTTCATGCCAAACCTCGCAGTTTCGGTGGGATAAAAAAGGAAGTCCGGGTATTCCGGACTTCCCTGAATGTTGGGGGGGATTACTCCTTGACCATGCAGCCGACGGTCTCGGGGATGATGAGCTTGGCGCCGGTCTTGGCCTGCACATCCTCCACGGAGACGCCGGGGGCGGTCTCGAGAAGTTTCGCGCCTTCGGGCGTGATCTCGATCACGGCCAGCTCGGACACGACGTAGTTGATGCAGTGGTAGCCGGTCAGAGGCATCGCGGTCTTTTCCACGATCTTGGGGTTGCCGGCCTTGTCGCAGTGGGTGGTCATGACGATGGTGATCTTGGAGCCGGTCACGAGGTCCATCGCGCCGCCCATGCCCGCGGCGGTCTTGCCGGGGATCATCCAGTTGGCGAGGTTGCCCTCCGCATCGACTTCGTACGCGCCGAGGACGGTCGCGTCCACATGGCCGCCGCGGATGTAGCCGAAGGAACGGAAGCTGTCAAAGCAGGAGCCGCCCACGCGCAGCATGGAGGCCTTGCCGCCGGCGTCAACGACGTTGGGGTCGGCCACTTCGCCTTCCTTGGGAGCGCCGGTCAGACCGACGACACCGTTCTCGGAGTCGACCCAAACGTCAACGCCTTCGGGAAGGTAGTTCAGGCACATCGTCGGCATACCGATGCCGAGGTTGACCACGTCGCCATCCTGGAAGAAGCGAGCGGTACGGTAAGCAATAAGGTTTTTTCCGGTCAGTTCAGTCATTTCAGTTTCCTCCTTACGCTTCGGTCAGGGCGCGGCCCTGCACAACGGCGTCGACCACGAAGCCGGGGGTCATGACCTCGTCCGGATCGATCTCGCCGATCTCAACGATCTGCTCGGCCTCGACGATGACGTGGTCAGCGGCGGTGGCGAACACCTCGTTGAAGTTGCGGGAGGTGCGGCGGTAGACAACGTTGCCCATCTTGTCGGCCTTCCAGGCATGGACGAAGCACACGTCGCCATGCAGGGGCAGCTCAAGGATGAAGCGCTTTTTGGTGGGGTCGGGAACGATCTCGCCCTCGAGGAACACGAACTTGCCGGCTTCCTCGTCCCATTCGACGACCTGCTTGCCGTCCATCATGGGGGTGTACATACCGGTCGGGGTCAGAACGCCGCCGATGCCGGCGCCGCCCGCGCGAACCTTTTCGCACAGGGAGCCCTGGGGCACGAAGGTCAGGTTGATCTCGCCCGCGACGACTTTTTCCACCGTGACGGCGTTGTTGCCGATGTGGGAGGCGGTGATCTTTTTGATGACGTTCGCGTCGACCAGCTTGCCGATGCCGCGATGGGGCACGGAGGTGTTGTTGGAGATGACGCTGAGGTCTTTGATGCCGGCGTCGATCAGACCCTCGATGAGGACCTCGGACACGCCAACGTTGACGAAGCCGGGCAGCAGAACGGTCATGCCGTCGAAGCAATATTTGCCGATCGCTTCTTCCACGGTCATGACTTTGGACTTAGCCATGTGAATTCATCCTTTCTTACATTAATTCTAACATTCCAATTATACAGTCACATATCCCAAATGTCAAACAGGGTCGTCCATAAATTTCTGCGCGAGACGGAACACCTCGAAAAGCTGCTTGTCGCGCTTGGTTTTCAGCGCGTCGATGTCCTGGCCGGTGTAGTCATAGAAGCCCTTGCCGGTCTTGATGCCAAGCTCGCCGCGCTCGACGTGTTCGGCCAGCGAAACGGGCATTTCGTCGCCGTGTTCGGGCATGGTGTAGCTGTGGTTTTTGTAGTTGTTGGCCGTCATGTCCAGACCGCCGAAGTCGGCGCGCTTGAGAAGGCCCAGCACCACGGCGCGGGGGATGAAGCTGGCCTTTGCGGCCAGGTCGATGGCCTCGGCATCGCAGTAGCCGTTATCGAGCAGATAGAACACCTCGCGGTTGAGGCACTGCTGCAGGCGATTGACGATGTAGCCGCGGATGAATTTCTTCATGAAAACGGCGGTCTTGCCGCACTTTTTCAAAAGCGCGCACACGATGTCGGCATACTCCTGCGGGGCCTGTTCGCTCTTCACGACCTCTACCAGCGGGATCAACTGAGGCGGGGCATACCAGTGGGCGATGCAAAGGCGCGGCAGTAGGCTCTCCGGCACGACCTCGAAGATGTTCAGCGCGGACGTGTTGGAGGCGATGATGGCGCCCTCCGGTGCGCACTCGGCGAGCTGGGTGTAAAGCTCGGCCTTCGCGTCGCGGTTTTCCACGATGGTCTCCTGAATGAAGTCGGCGTCGGCCACGGCGGCCTCCACGGTGGACTCAAAGCGGATGCGGTCAAGGATGGTCTGCTGCTCGTCCGGCTTTATGATGCCCTCCTCGGCGAAGGTGGCCAGCGAGGTTTTGAGCGCGTCGAGTGCCTTCAGGCGCGTTTCCTCGCGCCGCGTCCACATCACGACGTTATAGCCGCCGATGGCGTAGGTCTGGGCGATGCCGGGGCCCATGGTGCCGGCGCCGAGCACGGCGATGGTTTTGATATCCGATAGCTGCATGATGAATGATCTTCTTTCCTGAAAATTTTTTTTGCCCTGCGGGCGGTGTTAAAAAAGGGCGGGGGAACAAGCCCTCGCCCTTATGGATGCGGGATATTAGAAGGTGCCCTCGTCCCAGGCGACAAGACGGACCATGCCGCCGTCGGCCGCTTCGCAGCGGAAGGGGAACGCGGCAATGATCTTGCGGGTGCCCTTGACGGAGTCGATGTCGCCGCCGGCGTTTTCAACGGCCATCACGCCGTGCTGCGCGAACAGACGGTGGCAGGGCTCGTAGTCGGGGTAGTCGACGTCGATGTCGCGGCCGGTGGCCAGCTTGTAGTTGGTGGCAAGCCAGGGCATCTGCTCCTTCACGGGGTAGTGCCACAGGGGGGAGTCGGTCGCGCCCCAGGTGCCGGAGATGCCCTTGATGTGCTTTTCGAACATCAGGTACTTGCAGACCTCCGGGCCAAGGCCGGGATAGTAGTTGAAGTATTTGTCGTTGTTGATGCGCCAGTAGCGATGGAAGCCGGTGTCCATGATGACCCAGTCGTTCTCGCGGATCTCAAGGCCGTCCTTCTTGCAGGCGTTCTCCACGTCCTCGGGCGTGATGATGCGCCAGATCTCGCCCATCTTGGCGGGGTCGCCGCCGGCGGCGTTGAACTTTTCTTCGAAGTCGTCGTACATCCAGGTCATGTCCAGAATGACGCCGGAGCCGATGCAGTGCTCCAGAGGCAGCTCGGCCAGCGTGTAGCCGTAGCGCTCGCGGTCGACCTCTTCCTGGTGCAGGGTGTGGTTGGGCGCGTCCATGTGGGTGGCGGCGTGCAGCGTGCCGGTGTAGGTGCAGGTGCGCTTGTGGAAGCGCTCAAGATACTGGCCGCGCGGGAACGTCAGATCGGAGCGGGCGCCGGGGAACGGCCA
>CAYLSA010000063.1:0-6229 GCA_964386575.1 uncultured Oscillospiraceae bacterium
CCCGCGCGGCGCAGAGCCTCGAGTACGATGGCAGGCGAAACGCCCTCTACGCCAAGCTTCCCTTCCTTGGAATCCGTGCGCTTGCGGCGCTCTCGGCCGTAGATATCGGGGATGTAGGCGTGCTTGACCTTGGCAGGGTCAACGGCGCTTTTGATGTGGTTTCGGATCACAAAGCCCGCACCATCGGGATCTGTGAGCACGATGAGCCCGCGCTCGTCCGCCACGCGACGCAGCAGCGCCAATTTCTCCGCATCGCGGAACAGGCCGAAGCCGTCCGTCACGATAATGAGCGCATCGATATATGACGACAGCGCCGCCTTATCATAGCGGCCCTCGACCACGATCGCCTCATGTATCTTAACCATCGTTTTTATCCATCGCGAGGCGCACAAGAAGCTCGCCCAGTCGTTCGCCATCGGTGGCCAAGCCGCCGTTTCGCATGGAAAACTCGCACTCGGCGCACAGAGCCACCGCCCGCGAAAGACGCGGCAGCGAATAGCGGTTTGCCGTTTGCAGAAGCTTTGGGATCAGAAAGCTGCGCGAGGCAAGTTCCGGGAAACACTCGAGCATATAGCTGCGGCTGGCCGCCCCGCGCGGCGCGAGCTTGGCGCAGTAAAGCCGGCGCATCTGCTCGCTGATCATATACAAAAGCCCCGCGGCGGACTGACTTTTATCATCCAGCAGCTCCGCAAGTTTTTTGGCCGCCCGGTCATAGTCGTGCTCCCCGATCATGTCGGTCATCTCATACACCTTGGTATCGGGCCGCCGCTCGGCCACGGCGTCGATATCCTGCTTGGTGATGCTATCGCCCTTGGCTACGCCGGCGATCTTCACGATCTCGGGCAGCAACGTGTTCATCAGCGACCCGCACACATACAAAAGATGCTCCGCCACATCGCGCGGGCACTGCTTGCCCTCCTGATCAAAATGCTTCAAGACCCAGCGGATGAGCTGATCTCCCTCCTGCGGCGTAAACTGCGCGTCTACGCCGTATTTCCGGATCGCCTTGACCGGCCCAATGCGGCCATCCGGCGCGTATTCCGGCGCAAAGATGAACACCAGCGTGGCCCATGCGGGTATATCCGCAAGCAGGGCGGCAAAGGCCGCGCCGTCATAATCCGAGGTTTTGTTCACATCGAAATCGCGCACCTCGATCAGCGTGCGCTCGCCCATAAACGGCATGGATTCCACCGCCTCGGACAGCTCGCGCAGATCGAGCTTTGGTCCGTTTATGCGCCGGTAGTTGAAGCTGTCCAGTCCCTCCGGCACGCACATATCCCGCAAAACGCCGAGGTATTGGTCGCGCAGATAATCCTCGTCGCCGCGCAGCATATACACCCGCGCGGGTGGTCCGGCCTTGAGCGCGCGCTCCAGGGTGTAATAGGGGATGCTTTCTTCTTTCTTTTTCGCGGTCGGTTTTGCCATATCAATCGATCCTTATCGTAACATTTCCGCTAATATCCGTGCGGCAGACATAGTCGCTGTATTCCTCCATGCGACCGAGGGCCTCGTCCGTTGGGTGGCCATAGCTGTTGTCCCCCACGGAAACGACCGACCACATAGGGCTTGCCGCGCGGAGAAACAGCGCAGAGGAGGAATATTTCGAGCCGTGGTGTCCGGCCACGAGAATGTCCGTGTCCGCCCGTCCCTGCGACACGAGCGTGCGCTCGCCATCGGAATCCATATCGCCCATGACGAGCACATCCATGCCGCGAATCTCCGCCGCGACAACGATGCCGCGCTCGTTTTCATTTTCGCCGCTGAGCGGCTGGTAAAGTGCGAGCTGTATGCCGCCCACGACCATCGAGCTTTCGCCCGCGAGCAGCAGCACCTCCGTATCGCAGCGCTCCGCCGCCGCGAGGATATCCGAAAGCAGCGCGTCATGGTCAAACGATTCTTCCGAAATCACGAGTCGCCGCACCGGTATGCTGTAAAGCAGCTTTTCCACGCCGTTTGCGTGGTCCTCGTGCAGATGCGTCAGCACGAGCAGATCCACCGCCTTGCGGCCTGTGGAACGAATGTAAGATGCCGCCGTTTCTCCGGCATTGGCAAGCGTATTCTTCCCGCCGCAGTCAACCACCACGCAGGCGTCGCCATCGAAGATCACGACGCTCTCTCCCTGCCCCACGTCCAAAACGGTGACAAGCGCCTGCGAGCGGGCGATCAGCCCCGTGGCCACCAGAACGACACACAGCGCCGATATACTCAGCGCCGAGGGGATGATATAGCGCCAGCGTTTTCCCCGCCGACGGGCGATAAATGTGAGCGCGAAGCCGCCGTAGGTAAACACGACCCATGCGATCACCGCCGCGCTGTCCGTATACACGCAGGCGAAGGGCAGCGCTGCCGTGAGCCGGAACAAAAGCGCACACAGCCAGACCGCCAGCGCCGGAAGCCACGCCAAAAACGCCGCCGCACTCGGCAGCACCAGTGCCAGCGCCGACAGAACATAGCCCGCGCAGAAAACGCCCTCGAGCAGCGGCAAACACAGAAGATTCACCACCGCCGACAAAAGCGGGATGCAGCCGAAATAATACGCCGCGATGGGCATGGAAAATGCCGTGGCCCCGATGGTACAGGCGAAGCTGTCGATGATATAGCGCGCCGCGCGATTTTGCACGCGGCGGAAAAACCAGCGGCGGATGGGCCCTGTGAGAGCCAGCATAGCGGCTGCCGCCGCAAAGGATAGCTGGAGCGAAACGCTCGCCACGGCATTGGGATTGATCAAAAGCAAAAGAGCCAGCGCGGCGGCAAGATCGGTCACGGCGTCGGATTCGCGGTCAAATAGCGGCGCTAGGAGCAGCATGATCTGCAAAACCGCCGCGCGCACCACCGAGGGCGAACAGCCCGTCATGAGTACGAACAGCACCACCAGCGGCAAGCACGCCAGCGCACTGCGGCGGCTGCGCCCGAGCAAAAGCTGGATAAACCCCGTCAGATACAGCATATGCAGCCCACTGACTGCCACGATATGCGTCACGCCGCAGCTTCTCATGGCGGCATACAGCGCGCCATCGGCTTTCAGATCGGCGGTGTCGCCGGTCATCATGGCTTTCACGAGCGGCGCGGCAAAGGCCGGAAACGCGCGGTCGCAAGCTTCTTTGAGCGCTTGGCAGATGCGCTGCGGGAAATAAAGCCACGCGTGCGCCCAGCGGTCCGTTACCGTCACAGAGCCTTGGATATAGCCGCGCAGGTATACATCCTTGGCCTCGTAGTATTCGGTGCTTTCGGCTATATAAACATCTGTTTCGATGATGTCGCCCGGCTCCAGGTCGGGCGGCGTTTTGGCATAGGAATACAGCACCGCACGAACCGATGGCAGTTCGTCATCCAGCAACCGGACCGAGATGGCGGTATAGTCCTCGTTTTCCTGCGGATAATCCGTCACACGCGCGGTGATGGTCATTTTCTGCTTGGTAAACGGCTCGCAGCGTGCGCCCGTGAGCGCCCAGTGGCCGGCATACCAGCCAAAGCCCACCGCCGCCGCAAAGCACACGAGCATGAAGCGCCGCCGATTCGCCCCGTGCAGCAAAAGCCCCGCAAAGGCAATCAGAAAAAGGGCTGCCGCGAAAATGGGCAGCCCTTGTACAGGCAGAAAATACTCCGCCAGAAACACGGCGGCGGCGTAGGGCAGCGCCGCCCATGCCAGTCGTCTCACAGCCCTCAGGCCATGCGGTCGTTCATCTTCTCGCCGCCGAGAACATGGAAATGCAGATGGTGCACGCTCTGGCCGGCATCGTCGCCGCAGTTGGACACCACGCGATAACCGCCCGCGAGCGCCGGTTCCGCCGCAGCCAGCTTTGCCGCGACCTCAAAGCACTTCGCCACGCACGCGCTGTTCGATTCGTTCACAGCGGAAACGCCGGACAGATGCTCCACCGGGATGACGAGAAAATGCACCGGCGCTTGGGGGTTAATGTCGCGGAAGGCATAAACGCCGTTTTCGTTATACAGGCAGTCGGAGGGTATCTCCCCCGCCGCGATCTTGCAGAACAGGCAGGTATCGTCTTTCATAGCCGTTTCTCCTATTCGTAAAAGTTATTTCAGCTTCTCAGCAACGAAATCGTCCACCGAGGCAAGCGCATCGTCGATCTTGAGCAGATCGCTGCCGCCGCCCATGGCGGAATCGGGCTTGCCGCCGCCCTTGCCGCCGCAGATGGCGGACACAGCCTTGACCAGATCACCGGCCTTGATGCCGCGGGCCACAGCCTCCTTGCCGCAAACGGCGAGGAAGGTGACCTTTTCGCCGTTTATGCACGCCAGCACGCCGACCACATTGGGGTCCTTGTCGCGCAGGAAGTCGCCCATCGTGCGCAGGCCGTTGGAATCCGCCGCCGGACGGAGGCTGGTGAGGATGTGCAGCCCGTCGAGCGTTTTGGCAGAGCTCAGCACCTGACGGGCCTCGCCCAGAGAGGCCTCCGCCTTGAGCTTTTCGATGGCGCTGCGAAGATTTTTCATCTCCTGCATCGTCTGCTCCACGCGGCTTACCAGTTCCGCCGGCGTGGTTTTGAGCGCATGGGCCGCCTTGAACAGGCGCTCCTGGTTGCGGCTCATATCCGCCAGCGACTGCTTGCCCACCGTGGCCTCGATGCGGCGCACGCCGGAAGCAACGGAGCCTTCGGACTTGATGCGGAACACGCCGGCCTTGGCCGTGTTGTCCAGATGGGTGCCGCCGCAGAATTCCACGGAGAAATCGCCCATTTCGACCACGCGGACGGTCTCGCCGTATTTCTCGCCGAACAGCGCCACCGCGCCACGCTTTTTGGCCTCTTCGATGGGAAGCACTTCCGTCACAACGGTCTCGCCCGCGAGGATCTCATCGTTGACGATGCGTTCGATCTCACTGAGCTGCTCGGCCGTGATGGATTCAAAATGCGTAAAGTCAAAGCGCAGACGGTCCGGCTCGACCAGAGAGCCCGCCTGATGCGCGTGCTCGCCCAGAACGTTTTTCAGCGCGGCATCGAGCAGATGCGTGGCGCTGTGGGCGCGGCGGATGGCCGTGCGGCGCTCGGTGTCGATGGACGCGGTGACGGTATCGCCCAGCTTGATCTCGCCGGAGACGACCTTGCCGTAGTGCATGAACTTGCCGCCCTTGTTCTTCTGCACGTCCGTGACGGCAAACTCCATGCCGTCGGCGCAGATCACACCGTGGTCGGCCACCTGGCCGCCCATCTCGGCATAAAACGGCGTCCGATCCAGAACCACAATGGCCTCAACTCCCGCGCCGACCGCTTCGCGCAGCTCCTCCTCGGCCACGATGGCGACCACACGGCCCTCCGCCGAGTCGCAGTCATAGCCGATGAATTCCGTGGCGGGCACTTCCTTGCCGAACTCCACACCGGCCCAGCCGAGATCGCCCAGCGCCTTGCGGGCCTCGCGGGCACGCTCTTTCTGTTCCTGCATGAGCGCGCGGAAGCTGTCCTCATCCACGCTCAATCCCTCGTCCGCCACCATTTCGATGGTCAGATCGATCGGGAAGCCATAAGTATCGTAAAGCTTGAAAGCGTCCGCGCCGGAGAACACGGTCTCGCCCTTGCCCTTGTGCTCGGAGAGCATATCGGCAAAGATCTTCATGCCGCCGTCGATGGTGCGGGCGAAGTTTTCTTCCTCCGTGCGGATGACCTTGGTGATGTAAGACTGCTTTTCGCGCAGGTCTTTATATTCGCACTCGTTTTCGTGTACGACCGTGTCCACGATCTCATAGAGGAACGGCTTGTTCACGCCAAGCAGCTTGCCATGGCGCGCGGCGCGGCGCAGCAGACGGCGCAGCACATAGCCGCGCCCTTCGTTCGAGGGCAGCACGCCGTCGCAGATCATGAAGGTCGAAGCGCGGATATGGTCCGTGATGACACGCAGAGAAACGTCTCGCTTATCGCTTTCGCCATAGTGCGCGCCGGTCAGCTCCGAGACCTTGTGCGTGATGTTCATGACGGTATCGACATCGAACAAAGAATTTACGTTCTGGCACACGACCGCGAGACGCTCAAGGCCCATGCCGGTGTCGATGTTCTTCTGCTTGAGTTCGGTGTAGTTGTTGTGGCCGTCGTTATCAAACTGGGAGAAAACGTTGTTCCAGACCTCCATATAGCGGTCGCAGTCGCAGCCGACGGTGCAGTCCGGCTTGCCGCAGCCGTATTCCTCGCCGCGGTCGTAATAGATCTCCGAGCAGGGGCCGCACGGGCCGGAGCCATGCTCCCAGAAGTTGTCCTCCTTGCCGAAGCGGAAAATG
>CAYLSA010000064.1:0-6157 GCA_964386575.1 uncultured Oscillospiraceae bacterium
TTCACGGTCTCGCAGTTTTTGATCTTCACGGCGCGGAAATCGGACTTGCAGAAGGTGTCAAAGTCCACAAATTCGCTCTCGTACGGCTCAAGCTCCACGGCAGGCAGCGCGGCCTTTTCCGCCTCGGCGCGCATGGCTTCAAGCTCGGCCAGCTCCTTTTCCAGATCGATGCGCGGGAACAGGGCGGGGCCGGTGATGCTGTGGACATCCTGCGGCAGAACGCCGAAGGAGCCGAGATTGTCCCAATTGGGCTCGCCCGCGCCCACGCGGCGCAGGATCTCCGCGCAGCTTTCGGGCATGAACGGCGTGAGCAGGCCCGCGCAGATGCGCACGGTCTCCAGCAGGTTATACAAAACGCGGGCCAAACGCGGCTTTTTCGCCTCGTCCTTCGCCAGCAGCCACGGGGCGTTTTCGTCCACATATTTGTTCGCGCGCGAGAGAACCTTGAAGATCTCGCTCAGCGCGTTCTGCGGGGCGAATTTATCCATCTGTTCGCCCACTTTGTCGCGCAGGGCGGAGGCCATGGCGATCAGCTCGGCATCCAGCGCGTCGTCCGCCTCCTGCTCGCAGGGCAGTGCGCCGCCGAAGTATTTGTCGGCCATGGCGGTCGTGCGTGAGACGATGTTGCCAAGGTCGTTGGCAAGGTCGGTGTTGATGCAGGAGATGAGCAGCTCGTTGGAGAAGTTGCCGTCGGAGCCGAAGGGGAACGAGCGCAGCAGGAAAAAGCGCAGCGCGTCCACGCCGTAGCGCGCGGCCAGCAGATAGGGATCGACCACGTTGCCCTTGGACTTGGACATCTTGCCGCCGTCCAGCAGCAGCCAGCCGTGGCCATAGACCTTCTTCGGCAGCGGCATACCCACGCTCATGAGCATGGCCGGCCAGATGATGGAGTGGAAGCGCACGATCTCCTTGCCGACGATGTGAACATTCGCCGGCCAGAACTCGTCCACCTGATCGTAGCGGTCGTTCATGTAGCCAAGCGCGGACAGATAGTTGAACAGCGCGTCCACCCAAACATAGACCACATGGCCGGGGTCAAAGTCCACGGGGATGCCCCAGGTGAAGCTGGTGCGGGAAACGCAGAGGTCTTCAAGACCGGGCTTGATGAAGTTGTTGACCATCTCATTCACGCGCGAGCGCGGTTCAAGGAAGTCGGTGTCCTCCAGCAGATGCTGCACGCGGTCGGCGTATTTGGAAAGGCGGAAGAAATAGGCCTCCTCCTCGGCGTAGCGCACTTCGCGGCCGCAGTCGGGGCACTTGCCGTCCTTGAGCTGGCTTTCCGTCCAGAAGCTCTCGCACGGCGTGCAGTACATACCCTTGTAGGAGCCCTTGTAGATGTCGCCATTGTCGTACATCTTTTTGAAGATCTTCTGCACGGCGGCTACATGGTAATCGTCCGTGGTGCGGATGAAGCGGTCGTTGGAGATGTTCATCAGCTTCCACAGATCCAGAATGCCGCCCTCGCCGGCGACGATGTTGTCCACGAACTGCTGCGGCGTCACGCCGGCCTTTTTGGCCTTTTCCTCGATCTTCTGGCCGTGCTCGTCCGTGCCGGTCAGGAACATCACATCGTAGCCGCGCAGACGCTTATAGCGCGCGATGGCGTCCGTGGCCACGGTGCAGTAGGTGTGGCCGATGTGCAGCTTGTCCGAGGGATAGTAGATCGGCGTTGTGATGTAGAATTTTTCCATGTTTATCCTCCTGTGCGGAAATCAGTCTTCCGCTTCGTATTTATGGTAGCGGCTGTAGGCCTCGGGTTCGGAGCTGAGGAGCGTGCCGTCCGCAGCGTAGACGTTGCGGTAGGTCTGGGCGTAGTAGAATTCCGCGTCCTCCCAGCCGTCGGCCGTGAGATCGACGTAGCTGCCGTCCACATCGGTGCCCCAGAGCTGGATGGTGAGCTGACCGTTCGACACCCAGGCATCGATGCGGATGGGCCAGTCGCGGTCATTGATGAATTTGAAGTTCGGCCCGCCCCAGCTCACGGTGGCGTCCATGCCCATCGGCAGGTAGCTCACGGCGAAATAGTGGTCCCAGCGCTCCGAGATCTCAAGGTTTGCCTTGAGCGTGCAGTAGTACAAAGTGGAACTGCCCTGGCAGATGCCGCCGCCGATGGCGGTGGTGTGCTGGCCGTTGGCATAGGCGCCCGCGCTTTGGTAGCCCTTGGCGGAGGTGCGCTCGCCGAGACATTCGTTATAGTCGAATTCCTCGCCCGGCAGCAGGACCACGCCGTTCATGGCCTCGGCGGCCAGCGTGATGTTGTTGATGCGGGCCGAGGAGGAGCCGGAAAGCGAGGTGGATTTCTCCGCCAGCACGTCGCGGAACATATTCTCGCGCATCGCGTCGGCGGTGATGTCGGGCTCGGTATAGGTGAGCGGGATGGCGACCTCATCGCCGGCGGCGGCGGCGTCCATGAGGGCTTTGGCCTCCGCCAGATCGAAGCTTACGCCGGTCACGCTGTCCGTGACGGATTGGGTTTCCTTGTCATAGCCCGCGTTCTGCGGCTCGGTGTAGATGCTGTCATACAGCGCCTGCAGATCGGTCCGGTCGCCGCCGTCGAGCCGCGGTACATAGTCGATGGCATCGTACGAGCGGGACAGGAACGCGTTTTGCACCAGCGCGGCGATCTCGCCGCCGTCGGCCTGCGCCGTGCCCGCGCCTTTGACCAGAACGACGGCCTCGTCCGTGATCTCCACGCCGGCGCTCGCGAGCTTTTCGTTGGTGCTGGCGGCGGCATCGTTTGCCATGGAGGAAAGCTGCGAGGCGTTGATGCCCGTGCCCTCCCAGAGAATATCCACACCGTGGCCCCACAGGCATTTGGCATAGCACAGCGCATTTTCCAGCACGTTGCCGTCGCGGCCGTAGCCGTAGGCTGCGTCCACGGCGCTTTCGCGCGTGCCGCCAAGGCCGATGTCCTCCGCCGCGATGGTCAGCGAATCATCCAGCGGCAGCTGCACGGTCACGCTTTTGCCGGCGTAGCCCTCGGGGGCCTCCTGCTCCATCTGCATCAGCGCGGTGGCGCGGCTTTTGCCGCCCACGTCCACGCCGTCGAGCAGGACGTTCGGATAGATGGTGTCAAGCGCGCTGACATAGTAGATGAAACCGCCGCAAGCTGCGGCCAGAACCACCAGCACGCATAGTATCGTCATCACCGGCACGAGCCAAGCGCGCGACGTCTCCGGCGGCGTTTCCGGCTCGGCACGGCGGCGCGTGCGCCGCTCATAGCTGCGCTCGAACTCGTCGGCACGGGGAGCGCTTTTTTTCTTTTTCGGCGCCTCATGTGCTCCGGCCATAAGTGTGATCCTCCTTGTATTTTTACGGCTGTTCGGTGCGGAGTTTTTCCGCCACCCATGGATTCGTGGACAGCTTGCACATCGCCTGCACCTCCAAAAGTGCGGCGATGAGCTGGTTGGAAAGCAGGAAGCCCTCCGGCGTGAAGGCCCAGCGTCCGTCGGTTTGCTTGGCCCAGCCCTTTTGGGCGAACTGCTCCAATTGTTTTTCCAGCGGCGCAAAGTCGCTGCGGTAAACGGTGGTGTATTCCTCGCGGGCGATGCCCTTGCCGCGGCGCATCCCCAGCAGGATGTATTCCGCCGCGCGGTCAAGCTCCGTGAGTGTTTCGTATTCGTCGATCACGCCGTGGCCGCCGGCCAAAACGGCGCTGATATAGCCCTCCAGATCGCGCGAGTAGCTGTAGCGCGTGTCGGCCATGCAGGAGTGGGCGCCGGGACCGAAGCCGATGTAGTCCTCAAGATCCCAGTATTTCGTGTTGTGGCGCGACTGGAAGCCCTCGCGGGCGAAGTTGGATATCTCGTACTGCTTGTAGCCGTAGCGCTCAAGCGTTTCCACGGCAAAAAGATACATATCGGCCTGATCGTCGTCCGAGGGGATGACGGGGCTTTCGAGGTATTTGTCATACATCGGCGTGCCCTCTTCGAGCTTGAGACCGTAGCAGGAAATATGTTCCGGGTTCAGATCGAGCACGCGCGCGAGCGAATCGGCCCAGTCGGCCTTGGACTGGATGGGCAGACCGTAGATCAGATCCATGCTCAGATTGTAAAAGCCCTCCGCGCGGATGGCCTTCACGGCGGCTTTCACCTGCGTGAAGTTGTGGCGGCGGCCGATGATCTTGAGCAGATCGTCGTTGGCCGACTGCACGCCCAGCGAGATGCGGTTCACGCCCTCGCGCCGCAGCGTGGCGAGGCCTCGCCGCGTGACGGAATCGGGGTTGCACTCGACCGTGACCTCTGCGCTTTTCAAAACGCGGCCGGATTGCTTCAGGGCGTTGAACAGCTCGGCTACGCGGTCGCAGCCGTAATAGCTGGGGGTGCCGCCGCCGAAGTATACCGTGTCGATGTAATACGGGGCCATGACGGCGTGCGATTCCTCGATGTGGCGCAAAAGTGCCGATTGATATTTTCCCATGCGCCGGTCGCAGCCCGCGAGCGAATAGAAGTCGCAGTAGCCGCATTTCGAGGCGCAGAAGGGGATGTGGACGTAAACGCCCAGATGCTTATCTTTCATGTAGCGTCCGTCCCTTGTGTGGTTTCGATCTCGTCCAGGAAATCTTCCTTGAGCAGCAGCATCAGATCGTCCTTGTTGGGCGATTGCATTGCCGCCACGCGGTTTGCATGGCGCACGACCATATCCTCAAAGCGGTTGCGCACGTCGCGGCCGTTGGCGAAATTATCGTCGCGCGTTTCATACACGGAGCGGAAGTAATCCTTGGCATAGGCATCTGCCTCGGCGGACAGGGTGTAGCCCCCGCGCTCGACCTGGCCTAAGAAGATCCGATAAAGCTCCTCGCTGGTATAGTCGGGGAAGTCGATGTATTTGTTGAAGCGGCTTTCCAGGCCGGGATTGGAGCGCAGGAATTTTTCCATCGGCCCCGTGTAGCCCGCCACGATGACCACCAGATCCTTGCGGTGATCCTCCATGGCTTTGAGCAGCGTGTCGATGGCCTCGCGGCCGAAATCATTCTCGCCCCCCTCGGCCAGGGAATACGCCTCGTCGATGAATAATACGCCGCCGAGTGCGGAGTCGATGACTTCCTTGGTTTTCAGCGCCGTCTGGCCCACAAAGCCCGCCACGAGTCCGCCGCGGTCCACTTCGATCAGCTGGCCCTTTTCCAGCGCACCGATGGCGGCATACAGCCCGCCGATCAGTCGGGCCACGGTGGTTTTGCCCGTGCCGGGGTTGCCCATGAATACCATGTGCAGGCTCATCGGCGGCACCGGCAGACCGCTCTGCTCGCGCAGGGCGCGCACCTTGACCAGATTCATCATGGACTTGACGTCTTTTTTTACGTCCGTAAGTCCCACCAGCGCGTCAAGCTCGGCCATCAGTGCATCGAGATCGGGCTTCTCCGCCGGGGCCTCGGCGGCTTTGGCGGGTTCGGTGCTGCCCGCGCTTTTGGCGGCGGGCGGGTTTTTATCGGTAAACGCGGGCTCGGAGCTTGTCACATAATCGGCGGGGTCAAGACCGGGCTTGCCCTTTTTCACACCGGCCGAGTCGCACAGCGCCGTGAGCTTGTCGGAACATTCCGTGATGTACTGCGCCTCGGAAAAGCTGACGTCATCGTCCACGGCGGCCAGATAGAGCAGGATATTCGTGAGCATCCGGATGAACACGCGGCTGGCGTCCGTGCCGCGCTTGGCGTCGGTTTCGGTGAGCGACCAGAAAAACAGCGGCGGCAAAAATTCGTGGGGCTTGCAGGCCTCGCCCGTCAGCGACCACAGAAGCCATGTGGGCTTCGGCTGGCCCTTGGAATAAAGGGCGTTCATGGCATCGGCGTGCTCCTGCCCAATGGAGGCGCCCCGCGCGAGCAGCCCCAGCGCACAGTCGGCGCAGAATTTATCCATCTCCGCCGCCAAACCGCGGCCTGCCGTGCGATAGAAGGCCTCGGTGTTGGCCACATAGATGCGGTGCAGATCCTCCGGCGTGCTTTTCCATTGTGTCGGCATTGGCGCCGCCTCCCAACAAAGCTTAGTCTTACCTGAAACTATATTATATAGCAAAAAAACGCCTTCTACAAGCGTTTCCGGAGCAAAGTTTCTTAATTATGACAAAAACGGACACCAAAAACCGAGGAGGGAGACGATGTGGCATCGTCTCCCTCCATTTTGACCAGCGTCCCGTCTTTCCGGCGGGACACTGTGTTTTA
>CAYLSA010000065.1:0-6138 GCA_964386575.1 uncultured Oscillospiraceae bacterium
CGCTCTCCGCCGGATAGGTCTCCGGCCCCTGCAGGAAGTGGGGCAGGGAGTTGGAAGCCGCCATGCGGTTTTTCAGCGTGAAGCCGCGGATGGTCAGCGGCTGCATCAGATGGGGAAATTTCGGTCCACTCATAATGTGTTCTCCTTTTGTAAGCGATGTATGCGAATTTGTTCTTGATTTGTATATCTCACGAACCCATCCCAAGGACGAATTTCGAGAAGATCATGATAATGCCCAGAATGGTCAGCATCCAGCCGATGATGCGGTTGAGCGTGCGCGAGGAGCTGCGGTTGGCGATGCCGGAGGCTACGATCGCGCCGAGGAAATTGCCCGCCACGCAGATGATCATGGCCGCCAGATTCGGCATATAGCCAAGCCCCACCACGTGGCTCACGCCGCCGACGAGCGCAATGAACGTCATGACGAAAACGCCGGTGCCCACAGCCTCTTTGATCTCATAGCCCAAAATGGTCGTGAGCGCGATGAGCGTCATCTCGCCGCCGCCCGCGCCGGCAAAACCCGCCACCGCACCAATGGCCATGCCGACAAAGATCGTTTCCAAAATGATCTCACGGCGCGACTGCTCACCGAGCAGCTTGCTGAGACTGTTCTGCGGAAACACAAGGAATTTCAGCCCCATCAAAAACGATGTGATGATGGTCAAGCCTCCGAGCGCGGGACTGGGAACATAGGTCGCCACCCAGCTTCCCACCATCGTGAAGCACAAAATGGTGCCCATCAGGATCCAGGTGTCGGACTTGAAGCGGATGTTTCCGTGGCGGCCGAAGCTGATGGCTGTGGCGGCCGAGGCGATCACGTCCGAGATCATGGCGATGGCCGTGGCCTCATAGGCATCGAAACCGCAGAAGGTGACGAGGATCGGTGTTACGATCACGGCGGCGGATATGCCGGAAAAGCCGGTCGCGACACCCGCGCCCAGCCCGGCAATTATGTATAATATGATCTTCAGAACCATAATACACGCCGCCATCCCGCATAAAAATACATGGTAACTATACCACTTTCCATCGAAACGTGCAACCTTCAAGCGTCCTTCGATTGGCGCTGTTTGTTCTTTTTTGGCTTTTTTTCTTCTTCCATTTTCGCCGGTGTGTGTTATAATAAAGTTGGGTAAGTAGGAAAGTTAACCTTGAAACAGAAAACGGAGATTTTGCCATGAAATATCCGCATATTTTCGCACCCTTTGAGATCCGCGGCGTGTTTTTCAAAAACCGCGCGCTCTCGCTTGAACCGCCCGCCCGTCCGTCCGTTCGGGCCGGAGAGGCCGTGCAGACGCTTATCGACGGCTGCGAGCTTCTGGCCCGCGGCGGTGCGGCCGCCGTCACGCTTTCGCAGGAGCTCACGGCCCCGCAGTCCGACCGCGAGCGCGAGGACATGATGATCCTTGTGGAGGCCATCGCCTGCCACGGCTGTGTGCCCGCGTTCCGCTGTGATCTGCCCGCCGGAGCCGACAAGGCCGCCGTGGACGCGCTGTGCCGGGCCGCGCAAAGCGCCGTGAGCATGGGCTGTCGGATGGTGATTTTGTCCGGCCTTTACGATTCGGCCGCTGCTGATCCTGTGCGCGCGGCTATGACCGTTTTGCGCGCGCTGCGCCGCGCCGTGGGCGAGCGGGTCGTCGTGGCCGCGTGCATCCCCTGCGCGCCGGACACGGCCGATGCGATGGCTGCCTTCTGCGCCGCGATCGAGCCGGAGCTTGATATGGTCATCGTGATGCCCGCGCATCAAAGCACGGAATACGACGACCACGGCCTGATTTTGCCGCTGTGCGAGAAATTCAAAGCCGTGCTGCATATCAACGTGGCCGCCGCCGGCGGCTTCAACGACCCGCATCAGGCGGAAAACGCCATGCTGGCCGGACAGTGCGATCTGATCGCCATGAGCCGCCAGCTTCTGGCCGACCCGTTTTTCATCCGCAAAACGGCGGAACTGCGCGAGCAGGAGATCGTTCCCTGCCTGCGCTGCGGCTTGTGCGAGCCGGATGCCATGCCGAACGAGCCGTTCCAGTGCGCAGCCAACCCCCGCGCCCGCCGCGAGGCAAGACTGGCCCGCATCGAGCCGGTGTCCCGGCCGAAAAAGGTTCTGGTCGTTGGCGCGGGCCCGGCGGGTATGTACGCCGCCATCACCGCCGCCGAGCGCGGCCATCGGGTGCGCCTTGTGGAAAAGGAAAAACGCATCGGCGGCCTTCTGCGCTACAGCGCGGAAAACCGCAGCAAGGCCGATCTGCGCCGCCTGCGCGACAGCTTGATCGCCCGCGTGGATGCCGCCGGTGTGGAACTTTGCACGGGCGTGGCCGTGGGGCGCGAGTATATCGAGGATTATGCGCCGGATGCCGTGATCCTGGCCATCGGCGCCGCGCCGACGCTCTCGCCCATTCCGGGACTGGCCGTTTTTGCCCACCACGCGCTTTGGGCCTATGCCAACCCCGATGAGGTCGGCGCCCGCGTTGTGATCGTGGGCGGCGGCTTGACGGGCGTGGAATGTGCCATGCATCTGGCCCGCACGGAAGGCCGCAAGGTCACCATTCTCGAGGCCGAGACCGACTGGGCGCGCGATGCTTATCCCTCCCAGCGCGAGGCCATCGAGCGCGCGCTGCCGGCCAATGTGCGCATCCGCACGGGCGTTCGCTGCACGGAGGTCCGTCCTGGCGGCGTGGCCTATCGGGCGCGCAACAACCGCCGCGTGGAGCTGGAGGCCGACACGGTGCTGTACGCCGTGGGTATGCAGCCGAAGCGCTCGGAACTCAACGAACTTCTGCGCGCGCACCCCAACACCGCCGTGATCGGTGACTGCCGCCGCCCCGGGCGTTTGCTTGAGGCTTTGCGCGACGGTCTGTTCGCCGCCTACGATATTCGCTAAGGAGGACTTCCGCTTTGACCATTGCCAATCTGATCTCCCTGCTCGGCGGCGTGGCCCTGTTCCTGTTCGGCATGAGCCTGATGGGCGAGGGGCTGAAAAAGGTCGCCGGCAACCAGCTTGAGCTGGTGCTTTACCGTCTGTCCAGCACTCCGGTCAAGGGCGTGCTGCTCGGCACGGGCGTCACCGCCGTTATCCAGTCCTCCTCAGCCACGAGCGTGATGGTCGTGGGCTTTGTCAACTCCGGTATGATGAAGCTGCGCCAGGCCATCAGCGTTATCATGGGCTCGTTCATCGGCACGAGCATCACCGGCTGGGTCATCTGCCTTTCCAATATCTCCGGCGGCAGCGGCTGGATCAGCCTCATCTCCACCGACACGCTCACGGGTCTTGTGGCCGTGGCGGGCATCGTGATGCGGATGTTCTGCAAAAAGCAGACCACCGTTCACATCGGCGACATCATGCTGGGCTTCGCCGTTTTGATGTTCGGCATCGGTGCCATGGGCGACGCGGTGGCCCCGCTGAAGGAAAGCGAGACCTTCACCACCGTGATGACGCGCTTTTCCAACCCCCTTCTGGGTCTGCTCGCGGGCGTGGCCATCACGGCCATTCTGCAGAGCTGCTCGTCCGCCGTGGGTCTGTTGCAGGCGCTCGCCGTGACCGGCGCGATCGATTTTTCCATCGCCTTCCCCGTAACGGTCGGCATCGCCATCGGCGCGTCCGTGCCGGTGCTGCTGTCCGCCGTGGGCGCGAACACCGCCGCCAAGCGCTCGGCCTGGTCGTATCTTTCCATCAGCGTTTACGGCGCGATCGTCGTGGGCGGGCTGTTTTATCTGTTCAACGCCCTGTTCCATTTCACTTTCATGGGTGTCACGATGACCGCCGTGTCGCTCGCCGTGCTCAACTCGCTTTACCGCGCGGCGGCCGTGCTGCTGCTTCTGCCGCTTTTGAAGCCGCTGGAAAAGCTGCTGGCCCGTCTGTTCCCGGAAAAGGACTCGGAGCAGGAGCACGTCATCCCCCCGCTCGAGGAGCGTTTTCTGGCAAACCCCTCCATCGCCATCGAACACTGCCGCGAGGCTATGTACGCCATGGCGGATGTTTCGCGCGAGAATATCTTCTCCGCCATCGGTCTTTTGCGCGATTTCTCCGCGGAGGGCTATCGCTCCGTGCAGGAGCATGAAAACATCGTTGACCGCTATGAGGACAAGCTCGGCAGCTATCTCATCCGTATCACGTCGCTCGAACTCGACAGCCGCCAGACAGCGGATGTTTCCCGCTTCCTGCACGCCATCGGCGACCTGGAGCGCATCTCCGACCACGCCGTGAACATCGCCGAGGCTGCGCAGGAGCTGCACGAGAAGAAGATCAGCTTCTCCGAGGCCGCTGTGAACGAGCTGCGCGTGCTCGGCGGCGCCGTTTCGGAATGCATCGAGCTTGCGCTGCGGGCCTTTGAGTCGAATGATCTGGACACGGCCTATCATGTGGAGCCGCTCGAGGAGCTGATCGACAACCTCTGCGACGAGCTGAAGCTGCACCACATCCGCCGTCTGCAAACCGGCGAATGTACGCTGACAAACGGCTTCGTGTTTAACGACATCGTAACCAATTACGAGCGCGTGTCCGACCACTGCTCGAATCTGGCCGTGGCGGTCATCGAGCTGGACGGCTCCGGACTTTTCGACCCGCACGAATACCTCGACAGTCTCAAGGAGCTGCGCACCGGCTGCTTCAACCGCTACTACGACGAATACACCGCCAAATACGCGCTGTGAACAAATCCACCGCCCGCCTTCCGGTTCCGGAAAGCGGGCGGTTTTTTACGCTCTTGCTTTTGGTGATCTTCTTTCGGATCATCATCCCGTAAACGATCCATCAAAGCCAGCTTGAAAAAAGTCCGTCAGGACTTTTTTGACAAGCTGAAACACCCCTTGTGCAAAGCGCACAGGGGGTGTTTTTTTCTGTCCGCACTGGGCGGCTTTTGCGTTTTTTCACACGACTTTGGCTCTGGCGGATGCGACCGTTACGCCAACGCCGTTTTGGCGGGCCATGCCCTCCAGCTTCTGCGAAAGCTTGCCGGCGTTGGAGTTTAGGTATTTCACGGCCATCTCCTCCTTGGCGCTTTGCGGCAGAGCCTTGGCTGCCATGGCCGCCACACCGCCGAGCGAGCCGCCAAAGCGGGCGATCAGCGCATCATAGTCCACATCGCGCACGGTAAGGGTCAATTCGATCATTTGTCACATCTCCCAGAAATTTTTCTTCTTGCCCGGCTTGCGGGGTCTCGCCTTGCGCAGATAGAGATAGTATATATCCGCCAGCAGCAAAACACCCAGACACCACGTCATGATGGTTCGAAACAGCGTGTCATCCGCCCCGGCGCAAAGGCCGTTAAAGCACAGATACGCCGCCGCCAGCAGCAGCCACGCCGCCACCAGCAGAACATCCGATACCTGCCGCCGCTTCTCGAGCAGCGCCTTGTCCCCGCGCGGATTTTTGGCCAGCCGATAGGCGATGGCCTCGAACACACAGCCCGCGATCATCGCCGCCGGACTGAGCACGCCCAGCGCAAGGCTGAGAATATAAGTTGCCTGCATAAAGCTCTCCTTTGCGTTTTCTGCCGCCATTATAGCATCCCTGCCGCCGCGCGGCAATACACGATTTGCGCCGCGGCGCGATGTATGGTATCCTAAAGACGGCACTCGCCCCGCGCGGGCGCCTTGACTTAGACATGGGAAAGGGGCGCATTTTTGTGTCCAAAAACGATAAATTCTATACCGCCGGAACGCTCAAGGGCCGCGGCTGGACAAACACGCTGATGGCGGAGCTTTTGCCAAAGCCGCGCTATCTGCATTTTCATGGCCGGTCCGTGCGCGCCTGGCCGCGCGACATCGTGGAGACCGCCGAGCAGACCGAGGCGTTCAAAGCCGGCGCGGCCCCCGCAGAGCCCGGCGCGTTTCTGTCCGCCGAGCAAGCGGTGGAGGCCGCCGGCGATTTTCTGCGCCAGGCATGGGCGGCGCTTCTGGAAACGCAGTCGCTGCCCTATGCGCTGGCGGAAAAATACCACGAGGCGATCTTATCCCAGCTTCGCGGCGTGGCATGGGCCGACCGGCTCAAGCCCGGCCAGGCCGTCAGCTATGTCCAGAACTTTCTGCGTCTGCCCGCGAGCGAAAGCCCGGAGACCATCTGCCGCGCGCTGAAGCATTTCGTGACCGCCGCGCCGTGGCTTGGCCGCAACACCGAAGCGAAGGTGGCCCACGCGCTGCATC
>CAYLSA010000066.1:0-6013 GCA_964386575.1 uncultured Oscillospiraceae bacterium
GAACGACGTCGGTGGCGGTAGCGCCGCTCCAGTTGGAGTTGGCGGTCAGAGCTCCGTTGACGATGTCGTAGCCAATATAAATGTAGCCCGTGTCATCGCGGTTGAAGCTGTTGCTGGTGGAGTACTCAGACGCATGCATTGTGTCGATGCTTTCAGGACCGAACGAGGCCACTTCGCCGGAAGGCTCGCCGGAGGGCTCAGCGGAGGGGTCCGCGGAGGGCTCGCCGGAAGCAGCGAAGGAGACGACGCCGATGCTGAGCAGCATGCAGAACATAATTGCAAGTGCCAGAATCTTGGTCAGGTGCTTCATACTTTTTCTCCTTTTGCAAAATGATTTTAGGATAGCTATATATTAAACTAAAAAAGTTACAGAATCAACCCCATAAAGCTTTTATTCTTACAAAAAAAATCCACAAATTTTGAATATTTCGTCAAAAATCGCGATATTACGATTTGTAATATCGTTATGGAAACCAGTTTTGTAATGATTGTTACCATGATTTGACGTGTATATATTCCCGCGCGGGTGAATGAGATGGATAAAGACTGGATGCGGAAAGGTGCGCGGAAAGCTTTGACATCCGCTATAATATATAGTATATTCTCCTTGCGATCAATTCACAGTTTGTTCAAGCTAATGTCTGTCCGATGCGCTACACTGTAGCTATACCATATTTAATATGAAGGAGATTCTATGAAATTTCGCGAAAGATTCGCCCGCTTTATGTATGGCCGCTATGGAATGGACCCGCTGGGCCGCTTCCTGGTGATCGCCGCGCTGGTGCTGCTGGTGGCGTCCATGTTCTTTGGCGGCATCGCCAATCTGATCCTGTGGGTGCTGGCTGTGGCGGCGCTGGTGTGGTATTGGGTTCGCGCGCTGTCGCGCAAGTATGATAAGCGCCGTGCGGAAAACGATAAATACCTGCGCATGAAGGGTGCGGTCGTGCGCTGGTGTGAATCCGTCAAGACCCGCTGGAGCCAGCGAAAGGAATATCGCTTCTTCCGCTGCCCGTCCTGCCATGCGCTGCTGCGTGTGCCGAAGGGGAAGGGCCGCATCGAGCTGACCTGCCGCAAGTGCGGCAGCCGCTTTGAAAGGAAAAGCTGACGATGACCGATCCCTACGGGGTCCTCGGCGTTCGGCCGGATGCCTCCGACGCGGAGATCGCCAAGGCGTACAAGCGCCTTGCCAAGCGCTATCATCCCGATCTCAATCCCGACAATGCTGCTGCGACGGCGCGTATGGGTCGGATCAATCAGGCCTATGATGAGATAAAGCGCCTGCGGCAGTCCGGAAATCGGGCTGCTTCCGGTGGCGCTTATGCGGCGGACGATCCTTTCCGTGATTATTACCAAGGCTATCGCCGGACTTCAACGCCGGATTATGGCGATGAATACCGCTACACGCACGCGCCCTCGCCATTTCGCATGGCAGCAGTCGTGCTGCTGGCGGCGCTTTTGCTGTGGTTTTTTGCGGTGCTGCTTGGCGGCACGGCGCCGGCCCAGCGTCTGCGCGACCGCTTTGCCCCCAGCGGCGAGCCGGATCCCCATGCTTATTCTTATAATGTATTCACCCATACGTATCCCTGACGGGATGCGAAAATGGTCGATCCTGCGGAGGGTGGGAGACCCTCCGCTGTGTATGTAAAAAGGAGAAGGACAATGGAAGAACTGTTGGAGCTGCTGGAACGCGTGCGTCCCGGCGTGGATTTTGAAAATGAGAAATACCTGGTGGACGGCGCGGTGCTCAATTCCTTTGATGTGGTCATGATCATCGGCGAGCTCAACGAACATTACGATATCGACATTTCCGCCGATGAGATCCTGCCGGAGAATTTCAACTCCGCCGAGGCTATCCTTGCGCTGGTGGAGGATATGCAGGACCGCATCTGATAAAGGAGAGGAAACGAAGTGGGCATCGTATCGCTTCAATATCTGTTTTTTCTCGCGCTGACGTTTCTGGCCTATTTCATTTTTCCGCGCAGCAAGCGCTGGTGGGTGCTGTTGGCGGCGAGTTGGGTGTTTTATGCCGTTTGCGGTCTTGCATATCTGCCATTTCTCGCGGTGGTGACGCTTTCGACCTATTTCGCCGCGCGGGCCATGGGCGCCATTGCCGAAAAGGCCGCGGCGCAGATGGCCGAAAAGACGGAACGGGAGGAAAAGCGGGCCGTAAAAGCGGCGGCGCAGAAGAAAAAGCGACGGGTCATTGCCGCGTGTCTGGTTCTGGATTTCGGCATTCTGGCCGTTTTGAAATATCTGAATTTCTTTGTCGATCTGCTGGGCGGCGAGCGATTGGAACTGCTCATGCCGCTCGGCATATCGTTTTATACCTTCCAGGCGGCGGGCTATGTGATCGATGTGTACCGGTCGAAGGAAAAACCGGAGAAAAATCTGGCGCGCTACGCGCTGTTTGTAAGCTTTTTTCCCCAACTTGTGCAGGGGCCCATCGCCCGGCATGACAAGCTGGCCGCGCAGTTGTATGAGGGGCACGACTTCGACTTTGTGCGCGCGCGCTCGGCCCTGCGGCTGATGGCGTGGGGCTACTTTAAGAAATGCATCGTGGCGGACAAGCTTGCGCCGGTCGTGGCGGCACTGTTTGACGCTCCGGCGGCCCATTCCGGCGCCATGGCGGTCTTTGCCGCGCTGTGCTACGGCGTGCAGATCTATGCGGATTTCTCCGGCGGCATCGACGTGGTGCGCGGCGCGGGGCAATTCGTTGGCATCGACATGGAGCAAAACTTCAACCAGCCCTATTTTGCCACGTCCATCGCCGATTTCTGGCGGCGCTGGCATATCACACTGGGCAACTGGATGCGCAGCTACATCTTTTATCCGCTGGCGCTGTCGAAGCGCATGACACGCTTGGGCCGCCATCTGTCGGAGAAGCTTGGGAACTATGCCGGAAAGGCGATCCCGCTGTGCATCGCCTCGCTGGTCACTTTCCTCGTGGTTGGTATATGGCACGGCGCGGGCTGGAAGTATGTGGCCTACGGCCTTTGGAACGGTCTTTTGATCTCCATCGGCACCTTTACGGAACCGGCACTTGCGCGCTTTTACGATAAACACGGCATCGCCCAGAACCATTGGGCGCTGCATGGCACGCGCATTTTGCGCACGTTTCTGCTCGTCACGATCGGGCGCTTTTTCGCCCGCGCGGCGGACTTGAAAACGGCGTTTTTTATGCTCGGACGGGTCTTTACCGGCTGGGGCGATGGTCCGGCCTTTATGACCGACCTGCTCTCGCTCGGCGCGGATGGGAAAAATCTCACCGTGGCGGCAGTCGGCATATGTGTGATGCTGCTGGTCGGCATTTTGCGCGAGCGTGGGCGGGATATCCGTGCATGGATCGAGGCGCGGCCGGTTGTTTTGCAGCTTGTTGGCGAGTTTGTATTCGTGCTGGCGCTCATCATTTTGGGTGAGTACGGCGCGGAATATGACCCGGCGGACTTTATCTACATGGTGTTTTGATATGAAGGGACAACATCGAAAAGACATCGCGCGTGCGCTGATATTCGTGGTAGCACTTGCGGCGGCTCTGTGGTTTTTGAGCATTCCCTTCACGGTGGACACGCCCATGTCCAAGCGCATCGTGCAGGGCGCGCTCACGGAGCCGGAGAATACGCTGCAAGCCGTTTATATCGGCAATTCCGGCGTTTATCGGTTCTGGCAGCCGGCGGCGGCGTGGGACTGCGAGGGCATCGCCGTGATGAATCTGGCCACGGCTTCGATGCCGGGCGTTGCCACGCAGTATTTGATGGAAGAAACGCTCAAAACGCAGAACGTGGATATGTTCATCGTCGATCTGCGCGCGTTTACGGATTCGGAACTGAACGAGGCAAATCTCCACAACATCATCGACTTCCTGCCGCTCAATTTCAACCGCCTGAGCATGGTCACACGTCTGTGTGTTTACCAGCGCTACTGGCCGTATGAGGCGCTGGAGTATTATTTTCCGGTGCTGCGCTTCCACGCCCGCTGGAATGAGCTGGAGGCTGCAGATTTTCGCCTCGCAGAGGACGACGGCACGAAATGCAGCTACTACACGAACAGCTTTCTTGAGGATGTGCAGGATGAGCAGACGCGCTTTGCCGTCAGTGAGGTGCGAACGGAGCCGCAAGCCCGCGCTGTGCGGGCGTTTGAGCAGCTCATGGACTACTGCGAGGAAAACGAGATCACCGTTTTATTCGTGGCGGCGCCGCTTTTGGAGCACGTGAACCAGAAAGAGCGGCTGAACTGGTTTGCGGACATGGCGCGCGAGCGCGGCTTCGGCGTGGTGAACTTCAACGAGCGGGTGGTATACGATGCCGTGGGACTGGAACTGGACGATTTTATGGACAATACCCACACGAACATCTTCGGCTCGATCAAATTCACGCGTTACCTGGCCGAGTATCTGGCCGAAAACTACGGTCTTGCCGACCTGCGCGGGATGCCGGGATATGCCGATTGGGATGCGGCGGCTGCGCTGTATCATGAAAAGATCGGCCCTGAGGCCTCCGCAGCCCTGAGCGAAGCGGCAAAATAAGAAAAAACGCCAAGCGGCACGGGATGACACGTGCCGCTTTTTTATAGAGCTTGTTTTCTGTGTGCTTTTTTGGTGTCGTGTTGATCGAACATCTTTTGCAAAAGCCGTGCGCAGGGTTTTTCCACCAGATAGGTCACGCCGATGGCCAGCAGCAGCGACAGCGCAAAGCACAAAAACGTGTAGCGCTGCTGCCACAAAAGTTCGCCGTCCTTGTGCGGCGTTTTGCTCACGGAGGGCGGGATCCCCAGCCGTTTCAAATGCACGGCGATGTTTTGATGCAGCAGGTAATAGTTCAGTGAAAGCCCCGAAAGCCAGCGTATCAGCCGGTTTCCAAACAGAAATCGTACCGGCCGCGTGGAAAACGGAAGACACAGCATCACGCCTGCCACGAGCGCCGCATAAAGCGGACGGCGCAGCATTTGACCGGCCTGGATGCCCTCGTGTCCGTCGGAAGCCGCCTGCGACTTCAATACATAAACGAGCGCCCAAACGCACAGAATGGCCAGAAGTGTGGCTACGATCCGCCACAGCGCCTGTTTTCGCCGCTCTTTCAGGCGATCGCGCCGCCGCGCAAGGCGGACATACACCATTGCCGCGAGTATCCCCAGCGCATACACATCCAAAAACGAAGGGAGCTGGTTGACCACCATGCTGTAGTCCGACAGCGTCAGCAAACACAGGGCCCGCCACAGCCATGAAATGGCGGCCAAACTCAGCAGCGTGGTTTTCGGGTGTCGCACGGTGCTTTGCGCCAGATATGGAAACAGCAGATACGCCTGCATTTCGATGATGAGCGTCCAGCTTGCGCCGCCAAGCGGGGTGGCGTGCCATGTATCCCGGAAAAAGGTGGATGTGAAGGTCAGATGCGTGAGTATATCTTTCGCCATAAAACGTGTGGAGGCGTATAGCCCCCATGGTAGCGCTACGGCAAATAACAGAAGCAATGTTATGAAATAGTAGCTTGGCACCACGCGCATAACACGTCGCCGGTAGAACTCATCCCGATCCGGAAGCTGCTCGCCCTCATACATCGCGCGGGCATAGGGCAGAAACAGCAAAAAGGCGCTGAGCAATATCGTTCCGTCCACATGGATGTAGCCCGTGCGTAGCAGAAAATCCAGCGACATACGGCCGATGCTGGGTGTCAGCCAGCTTTGCTGCCAGAAGTGGTACCAGCTCACGAGAAACACCAGCAGCACGCGCAGTCCGTCCAACTCCGGGATGTGGCGATGCGGGGGGGAGTTAACTTTATCCATCAAAGCGAAATACGCTCCTTAAAACCGATTTCTCCGGCTCACCCGCGCAGAGCTTTGCGGTCGAGTTTGCCGTTATAGGTGCGCGGCAGCGCCTGCATCCATGTGATGCTGGCCGGCAGTTTATACGGCTCCAAGGCCGCGCGCAGATGCTCGCGCAGAACCTTTTCCTCCAGCCGTTCACCCTCGTAAAACAGGGCCAGTGCCTCGCCGGAGAGCGGGTCCTTTATGCCGATGC
>CAYLSA010000067.1:0-3796 GCA_964386575.1 uncultured Oscillospiraceae bacterium
TTCGCCGCCCTGCAAAACGGCTGCGGCGGGCTCATCCGCATCGTAGACGTGGCTCCGGAGCTTCCGGGCGCGGTGGAATTTGTTCGCAAAGCCCGCGCGTTATGCACCGTTTCCGTGGCCCATACAGACGCCGATTACGATGCGGCCAAGGCCGTGTTCGACGCCGGGGCGCGGCACCTTACCCATCTGTATAACGCCATGCCCTCCATCCATCACCGCCGTCCCGGCGTGATCGGCGCGGCCAGCGAAAGCGACGCCGTTTGCGCCGAGCTCATCTGCGATGGGCTGCACGTTCACGAGTCCGCCGTTCGCATGGCCTTCAAACTTTTCCCCGGCCGTATCTGTCTGATCTCCGATTCGCTGCGCTGCTGCGGTATGCCGGACGGCGAATACGAACTGGGCGGCCAGACCGTGTATCTCCAGGGCGGCGTGGCCCGACTTTCCGACGGCACCATCGCCGGCTCCGCCGCGAATCTGTTTGACTGCATGAAAAACGCCATCCGCTTCGGTATTCCCGCCGCCGAGGCCATCACCGCCGCCACCCTGCGTCCGGCCCGACAGCTTGGCTGTGACGACCGACTTGGCAGCATAGCCCCCGGTAAGCGCGCCGATTTCCTCGTATGCAGCCGCGATCTTGACCTGCAAAGCGTGTATATAAATGGAGAAACTTCCTATAACGAGCAGAGCGCCCAAGCCTTCTGACCGTTTTAATAAGCTAAAAAAATCGGCGGACACGAATCGTGTCCGCCGATTTGTTCTATGGTTTTTTTACTCCGCCATTTCGCCGCTGGCGGCAAGGGGCAGAAGCACAAGTTCGCCCTCATACACGCCGGGTTCGATCGCGGTCTGAACGCCATCGACATACAAAACGCCGTTTATCTCCGAACGGGAATCGAGCGTCAGACTGCTCAGACGGCTCTCGCCCGTGACGGTCCAGATCGCGCCGTTGAGAAGCGAGAGCGTAGTGCCCTGATCGTCGCCATAGGGCTTGTAGGTCACGGTGCCGTCCTCGCCAACAGCCAGCGCGTGGACAAAGGCATCGAGCGGCGCTTCGGAGCCGAAGGTGTTGGAAGCAAGGCCGATGGTATAATCCTCGGCATAGCCCATGGCGAGCCACTTACCCGTCCACTCGGCGCAGGTCGTCGACACGATGCGGCCGGTGAGATTCGCGCTGTCGAGCGTGATGTTCATCACGCGCTCATAGTCCTCGTCGAGGATATCGCCCTCGGCGGTCATATCCACCAGATACACACTCGTTCCGGCGGCATTCGACCCGGCAGGCGTCTCCGGCGTGGAAGTGTCGTTATTCAAGACGCTGTGGACCAGAACGCCGCTGTAGCTTTCAAGCTCCACGCCGTCAAGCACGATCTGGGCGTTGGAGCTGCGGATGAGGAAATCCGCACCCTCGGTGTATTCAATATATTTCTGGATGTTCGGGCTCAGCTCCCGACCATACCAGCTTGCATTGACGGAGTTTTCCGTGTTTTCATCGGAATACAGCGCGCGGTCGGTGATGATGGCGGAATCCTTGGCATAGAATACGCCTTGCGGATCGATGGCGGCGCTGCCCGCCGTGTGGATCAAAACGCCCCAGCGCCCACCGGCCACGGCACTGCCGCCAAGCTTGGCGTAGCGTTCGGCATCCGCCTCATCGGCGAAGGCATAAGGAGTAAGCTCCCCGTTTTTACCGGCGGCGTAGCCCGTGCCGCCCTCGGCACCCTCGTCGCCGTCGAAGATATTCACTTCGCCGGTGCCGGCGATGATCACGCCGATCTCCGCGCCTTCCAGCACGGAGCCATAGAAATAGTCGCGGCAGTTTCCGTCGGCATAGGTGCCGTAGCCGCCGAGCAGTGCGGAGGCAAAGGTGTTCACGCCGATCAGATCAACGCCCTCGCCGCTCGCGCCGTCCGTGGACAGGCTGGCCCAACCGTCCGTGACCACGGCGCTGTCGTAGTAATACGTCACGCTCTCGCCGCCGGAAAGGCTGGTGCGATCCGCGCCCGTGACAAGCAGGGGGTCATTGGGCAGATTCTCGCTGACATTCTGGCTCATGGGCACATAGCCGCGCGTTGCAAACACACTGTCGCGCACGACCATCGTGGAGCCGACACCGGAGGTGCCGTTATTCGAAATGGCGAGGCCCTCAAGGCCCTCGGAATAGATATAGGCGTTTTCCACCAGCAGCGCCGCACCCCCGGAAACCGACACCTGCGTGGGGCCGCGGTTCGAGCGCTCGTCGGCGCGGCTGCCGCCCTCGATATACACGTTGAAGCCGTCCTCATGCGCTCCGAGCAGTTCGCCCAAAAGGGCCTGTCCCGCCGGGGTGATGGCGGAAAGACTGCCGTCCGGGCCGATCTGGTTTATCCAGCCGTAGTCCAGCTCGAAGCCCTCGGCGTTGGGGTTGAGGCCGACGTTTGAATACACCTCGGAAAAATCCGGCAGCGGATAATAGCTCTCCTCGCCGCCAAGCACCGCCGTGAAGCCGTCCTTGAGCGGGTCGATGTGGGTGGAATTGGTCACGGACAGAAAGCTCTGGTTGGCCGCTCCGGCCACAAAGCGGATGCCGGAAATATCTTTCGCGTCCACGCCGAGCTCGCCTTCCAGCTCATAATCGCCGCTCTCACTTACATTCATGCTGCCGCCGGAGATCGAGACCAAGCGGGACGCGGGCTCTCCGGATGCCTCGCCACTGGCCGCCATAGCCGAACAGCCAAGCAGCATACACAGCGCCAAAAACAGGCACAGGGTTTTCGTTTTCTTCATGGGCAATGCTCCTTTCTCAGCGGAGGATGTTCTCCTCGATGTCCTTTGCGGCCTGTTCGGCCTCCTTGAGATTATAACACTGAAACAGCGGCCAAACGTGGTTCATGCCGTCTCCGGTGTACAGGGTGTAATCGTGCCCCGCCTCCTCAAGCCGCGCGGCAAGGCGCACGATGTCGGGATACAAAAGTTCCCGCGTTCCGGCGTAAAGTATGATCTCCCCCAGGGCGGAAACATCGCCGTTTATGGGGCTTATGAGCCAGTCGTTCACATCATGCCCGCCCGCCCAGCAGCTTCCGGCATAGCGCAGGGCCTCGCGGTCAAGCTTGGGGTCGGCGGCGGTGTATTTGTCCATTTCGTCGTTTGCCATGCTCAGATCGAGCCACGGCGAAATGAGGATGATCCGGTCGGGGCCGGCAAGCCCGTTTGCCGCCAGCCGCTCGGCAAAGGCCAGCGCCATGCCGCCACCGGCGGAGTCGCCCATGAAGATGAGCTTACTGCGGCGCATCGAAAGCTCCGCGTCATAAAACGCATCCAGCACAGCATAAGCATCGTCCGCCGTGTTATCGGGCAGACGCGGATACAGCGGCACGATAACCTGCGCGCCGGTATTTTGCGCGAGGCGGTCGACGAACAGCCAGTGCGCCGTGCTGGGCCGGTCGATGAAACTGCCGCCGTGGAAATACACGATGACCGTGTCGTCCGGCTCGGTGGAAAACCAGTCCATCGCACCGCCATCGTATTCAAAGCGGCTTTGCCGCCAATCGCACTGCATATCCTCCGGCAATATCACCTCGCCGGAGCTAACGGCCGCCTTGCGCGCCATCCAGAGCGGCCCGGCATCCGGCTCGCGGTCCTTGCCGCCGGCGCGGATCTGGCGCTCAAAGAACGTGGCCTCCAGACTGCGGCCATAGCGAAGATAAGAGTACGCCGTAGGGGCCGCCGCTACCACAAGCGCCGCCACAACAATGAGGATGATAAGGCGGATGGTTTTTTTGTTCATGCCGTCAATTCCTTTGCATTCTAGTATAGCCCC
>CAYLSA010000067.1:3896-5968 GCA_964386575.1 uncultured Oscillospiraceae bacterium
CGCAGATTCTCCGCCAGAACCTTATGGCTGATGGGAAGCTGCTTGGCAAAATCGGAAAAGTTCGTTTTGCCCTCGTCGAAGATCATGGCCATGAGGATAAAGGGCTTCCAGCGCCCAAAAAGCATCCGCGCCATGTGGTTATAGGGGTCTTTTTCAATGTCGAAGTCCAGCTGCTTCACAGCGCACGCCTCCCGCCCGTTTCCTGCAATTGTTATTATTGTATCACTGTCTGCTCCACGGCACAAGCACAATCTGTCCGTCGGGTTACTTCAAAGTGCCGTCTTGCGCCGCTTTTCCGGCAATGCTACTATATTGACAAGAAGAATTGAGAAAAGGAGCTGCATCACCATGATGAAATATCCGCATATGTTCGCGCCGCTCACGATCAAGGGCGTCACGTTCAAAAACCGCGTGATGGCCTCGCCCGCCACCACCGACCGCACCGTGTATCCCGGCGGCACCCCCACGCAGGAGTGCATCAACGGCTACGAAGTCCGCGCACGCGGTGGCGTTGGCGCCGTGACGATCACGGAGTCGTTTGTCGATGAGGACCGCGGCAGCCGCCACGACCACTCCATCGATTTCTACACACCAAACAAATCCGTTTACCATCAGGAGGCGCTGTTCGTGCTGGCCGAATCCATCACGCGCCACGGCGCTGTGGCGAGCGTGCAGTTCAACCACGTCGGCGCGGTGAATCACCCCTCCACCATCAAAGACGGCAAGAACCCCTTCGGCCCCTCCGCCTATCTGCGCGACGACGGCGTGCAGGTCGAGGAGATGACCGAGGCGGATATGCACGAGGTCGCCGATCATTTCGCGCAGGCCTGTCTTGGCGCGAAGCTCGCGGGCTTCCAGATGGTCATGCTCCACGGCGGCCACGGCTGGCTGCTCGGCCAGTATATCTCCCCGCTGACGAATCACCGCACGGACAAATACGGCGGCTCGATCGAAAATCGCGCGCGCTTCCCCTTCATGGTCATCGACCGCATCCGCGAGGTCTGCGGCGACGATCTGCTCATCGAATACCGCGTGTCGGGCTCCGAGCGCGTGCCCGGCGGGTTGGAGCTGGACGACTGCGTGGAGTTCTGCAAACTCCTGCAGCATAAGGTCGATATCATCCACGTCACAAGCGGTATGTATCATAATCATGTCGAGTCCAAGGCCTTTTCCTCCATCTATCATCCCCACGGCTGCAATCTCGATCTCGCCGCCGCCATCAAGGCCGCGGTGGACATCCCCGTGACCGCCGTGGGCGGGTTCAACGACCCCCAGCAGATCGAGGACGCCATCGCCTCCGGCAAGTGCGACTTCGTGGCCATGGGCCGTCAAATGCTGGCCGACCCCGATTTTGTGAACAAAACCGCCATGGGCAAAGAGGACGAGATCATGCCCTGCCTGCGCTGCTCGTGCTTCAACCCCCTCGCCTCCGATCCGGAAAAGCGCGTGCAGGTGGTTCCGTTTGAATGCACCGTAAACCCCACCTCCATGCGGCAGCTGCGGCTGCAATGGGCGCCCGCCGTGAAAACGCCCGGCCAGAAGGTGCTGGTCGTGGGCGGCGGCCCCGGCGGTATGCAGGCGGCGCTCACGGCGGCGGAACGCGGCCACCGCGTCACGCTCATGGACAAGGGCGAAAAGCTCGGCGGCGCGCTGTGGTACACCGACTACGACTGCCACAAGGACGATATGCGCAAATACCGCGACCATCTGGCAAACCGCGTCTACCGCGCGGGCGTGGATGTGCAGCTTGGCGTGACCGTGACGCGCGAGATGGTGGAGGAATTTGCTCCCGACGCGCTCATCCTCGCCATCGGCGGACGGCCCGTGGCCCCACGCATCCCCGGCCTGCATGAGCACGCGAAGTACGCCCTCGACTGCTACACCCATGCCCCCGGCAAGCGCGTCGTGATGATCGGCGGCGGCCAGGTCGGCGTGGAGGTCGCGATGCATCTGGGCGACACCGGCCACGATGTGGACGTGATCGAGATGCTGGACGATTACGCGCGCGATGCACTTTGGAGCCACAAGGAAGCCTTCCGTATCTTCAAGCCCGCGAGCATGAACATCCACTG
>CAYLSA010000068.1:0-1981 GCA_964386575.1 uncultured Oscillospiraceae bacterium
GGAAATATGATATCACAAGCCGGTTATAACCGCGCGATTATACCGACGGCGAGCGTCTCCCGAAAGCACAGCGCTCCCTTGCCGCCGCAAATGGATGGCCATAAAAATCAAAAACCCGGAGCGGGAATTCCCGCTCCGGGCATTTTTGAAAGTTCAGACGATGAAGTACAGGATCAGAGGGATGCAAATGATATACATGACCCAGTGGACTTCCTTCGCCTTGCCGGTGCACACCTTGATGAACACATCCGCCAGAATGCCCAGGCAGATGCCGGCCGCGATATCGCCGGTAAAGGTGGTAAAGATGATCAGAACCAGAGCGCCGAAGGAGTTCTTGAAATCCGAAAAATCGATGGACGTGAAGGTGGACATCATGGAGAAGCCAACAAAGATCAGCGCCACACCGGTAACGCAGGTGGGGATCATCAGGAACAGGGGGCTCAGGAAGATGCACAGCAGGAACAAAACGCCGGTCACCAGAGCCGCGACACCGGTACGGCCGCCGGCCTCCACGCCGATGGTAGACTCGATGAAGGTAGTGATGGTGGTGTTGCCGGTGGCAGAGCCGACCACCGTGCCGATCGCGTCGACCAGGAAGGGCTTTTCGATGTGGGGCAGATTGCCGTCCTCGTCGATCCAGCCGGTCTGCACGCTGACCGCCGTCAGCGCAGAGAACGTGGCAAAGAAGTCGCCGGTGAACAGCACGAAGATCATGACCAGTGCGCTCGGAATATTTGCCAGGATCGACTTAAAGTCATAGCTCAGGAACAGATTGCCGACCTCCGACATATCGGGCAGCGCCACCAGAGATCCGGGCCAAACGGTAACGCCCATAGGAATGCCGACCACGGTGCCGGCCAATATGCCGATCAAAATCGCGCCGCGAACTTTGTATGCCGTCAGGACCGCGGTGATGGCCAGCGTGATCAAAGCCAACTGGACCGTGGGCTGGGAGAAGTCACCCAAAGCCAGAGAGCCGCCCTCAAACAGGGCAAAGCCGGTATTATCAAAGCCCAGATAAGACACAAAGAAGCCGACCGCCGTGGCGGTTGCGATCTTCATGTTCTTCGGAAGCATTTCAACCACAACTTTTCGAACGCCGAAAACAGTGATCAGGATAAAGATCACGCCGGAGCAAAGCAGCAGCGCCATGACCCAGCCAAAGGAAACCGCACCGGACTGAACCATTGCGCCCAGCATAAAGTTGGTACCCATGCCGCAGGACAGCGCCAAAGGCAGATTGGCATATAGACCCATGAAAATGGTGACCAGACCCGAAATCAGGGCACACATGACCAGAAGCGCGGATTTGGAGATAAATATTCCGTTAATATCGGTGATGCCGGCGTCGGGGCCAAAACCAACAATAGCCGAGGGCTGCAGAGCGAGTACGTACGCCATGGTGACAAAGGTGGTAACGCCTGCCAGGATCTCGCGCTTTATGTTGGTGTTGCGCTCACCAAGCCGAAAAAAATCTTTGTTCATTGGACTAAAATCTCTTTCTGTAGTTTTTTAGGGGCATCCGCGAATGACAAGCTTGATGGTATTACTCGATGACTTCCAGGATGGGGTCGATGATCTGCTTCTTCTCAACGTCGATGAAGCCCTTGTCGGTGACGGCATAGGCCTCGATGCACGCCAGGCAGATGAAGCACAGGAACATGAAGGGGATCTGGATGGGCGTGCCCATTTCGTAAGCGATCTGGTTCATGGCTCTCTTCTGCTCGGCCAGCTCGTCCAGACTCAGGTCACTCATCAGACCGCAGATGGGGAACGCGATCTCCGCGGCCACCTTGCCGTCGCGAACGATGACCTGGCCGCCGCCCAGCTCCGCGCAGCGGTTGACCGCCAGCGCCATATCCTCAAAGCTGTCGCCCATGACGATGATGTTGTGGTTGTCGTGACCGACCGAGGAAGCCAGAGCACCGCCCTTGATGTGGAAGCCGCCCATGAAGGCCTTGCCGATGTTGCCGTTTTTGCC
>CAYLSA010000068.1:2081-5928 GCA_964386575.1 uncultured Oscillospiraceae bacterium
ACAGCCTTTTCGTAGTGGACCAGCATCGTGCCGTTGTCCATGACCTGCTTGCCGCCGGCAACGGTGGACAGGACTTTGAAATCCTCAGCGCCGGTGGTGATGTTGATGTCCGCCCGACGGCCGGGAGTCAGAGAGCCGATGCGGGTTTCCATCTGGAAAGCGCGGGCGGCATTGATGGTGACGAACTGGATGCCCTTCAGGAAGCTCAGGCCCTGACCAAAGGCGGTGCGCAGAGCGTCATCCAGATGGCCGCGATCCTTCAGATCGCAGGCGTGCAGGTCGTCGGTGACGATGGACACATTGGCCGTGTCCACACCGCTGTTCATAACAGCCTGCAGCAGACCCAGCGTCATGTTGCGGGCCGCAGAGCCCTCGCGCATCTGCAGATGGATGCCGTTGCGCAGACGCTCGTAAACATCCTGTTCGCAGAACGATTCGTGGCAGGTGTTGACACCGGCGGCAGCGCAGGCGGCCATATTGGGGCCATAGATGCCGGGCAGATGGCCCTGCAGGGTCTTGCCGGGCATGGACAGGGTGTCGCTCATGGACTCCAGCAGCTCCTCGTGCTCGGCAATGATGTAGTGTCCAACGCATTCGCTCAGGCCAACTGCATCCTTGCGCTGCAGGGCCTTGCGGATGATCTCGGGATCAAATTTGCCGCCGGAGGTCTCCAGATCCGGGGCGAAGGGAACATGGGAAGGAACGATGAAGTAGACCGCCAGATCGGTGTCCTCCGCTTCCTTCAGGACGGCCTCGATGCCTTCCAGTCCGGAAACGACGCCGATCTCATGCAGGTCGGTCATGATGCCGGTGGTACCGTGCTGCAGAACGCCTTCTGCAAAGGAACGGATGGACAGACAGGTGCTTTCGGGATGGATGTGACCGTCCAGGAAACCGGGCGTGATGTAGTTTCCCTGTGCGTCGATCACCTTGGTGTTTTCGCCGATGCAGTACGCTACATCGCCCACAGCCGCGATGGTATCACCGCAGACAGCAACACCGCCATCATAGATCTCGCCGGAGTAGACATTGACGATCTTACCGTTGTTGATCACCAAGTCGGCGGGCTTTAAGCCCTTGGCCACTGCCAAAAGTTCTCGTGTCATGATGTTCCTCCTAATTTATTGTAAATAAAGGGTCGACGATCGTATTGCCCCAAAGCGGGGGGCTCAGGGTCTTGCTTTTATTATACCTTTACAACGGGGAAACGGTCGGGCAGCTTGATGCCGGCCCGGTCATAGATGGCAGCGCCGCGGGCGCAGGCTTCCTTCAAAATCGCTTCTTCATCCAGCGTGAGGATCACGCGGTCGCGCATCAGCCACTTGCCATTGCACATGCTGGACTGGACGTTGTTGGAGTGCATGGCCGTGACGAGGGCCGCGATCTTATCGTTAACGGGCATCATGGAGGGCCCATGGGGATCGATGATGATCAGGTCCGCCTTTTTGCCGGCTTCCAGCGAACCATACAGATGATCGTCCAGCACCGCGCGGGCACCCCACTTGGTCGCCATCCGCAGGATATCCTGCGAGGGAACAACCGTGGAATCGAGCATACGGCCCTTGTGGATCAGGCTCGTCAGCCACATTTCGTCCACCATGTCCATACGGTTGGAGGAAGAAGCGCCGTCGGTGCCGATGGATGGCATGATGCCCATGTTCAGCATTTCGGGGATGCGGGCAAAGCCCAGCACACGCATGGCAGACGCCGGGTTGTGGGACACCTTGACATCGCGCTTTTTGAACAGCTCCAGCTCCTCATCCGTCAGGTAAACGGTGTGGACCGCCAGCAGGTTCTTGTCCAGCACGCCCAGATTTTCCAGATGCTTCACAGTGCCTTCACCGAACTTGGCATAGGTGTATTCCTGCTCGCTTTTCGCCTCCGCCACGTGCATATGGATGCCGACGCCGTACTTGTCCGCCAGCTCCTTGGTTTTGACGATCAGCTCATCGGTGTTGTTGAAAATAGTACGCAGGCCGAACCAGACCTGCACACGGCCGTCCGCCGTGTTGTGGAAACGCTCAAGATCCGCGACCTGCTCGTCCAACTCCTGCTGTGTCGTCTTCTGCCACACGGCCGGAAGACCGTCGCCGCAGTCCATAACGGACTTTGCAAGCTTGCCGCGCAAACCGGATTCGGCCGTGGCTCTGGCCATGCCGGACACGAACTGGCCGCCGGGCTCCGCAAAGGAGGTGACGCCGCTGCGGATCAGCTCCAGACAGGTCATCAGGGTAGAAACATAAGAATCTTCTTCCGTCATGTTGGACTCATAGGGCCACATTCTCTTGTGCAGCCAGGTGATGAAGTCCACATCGTCGCCAACGCCGCGGGAGATCTGCTGAGAGGTGTGAACGTGGGTATTGACGAAGCCGGGCAGTACATACTTGCCCTGCAGGTCAATGACTTCCGCATCGGGTTTTACCATCTGGGGATCGATTTTGCCAACAGCCACTATGTTTTCGTCTTCCACCAGCACTCCGCCGCCATCGTAGACGGTTTCGTCCGCGCCCATGGTCACAATGTAGCCATTTTTCAGATAGGTCTGCATCTGGTTTTCCTCCCAAATTTCATTGTTTGATTCCTTGCATCCAACTTGTTGCGCGTTCGTCTCTATTTCTCATTATAAGATAATTTTTTATCATGGGCAACCGGGTATCCACCTGTTTTTAAGTAGAACTTCCACAGATTGAGCGCCTTATTTTTGTGCTCATTTAACAGTTTTCCATTATTCGGATTTCCGCTGTCTCCTTATTTTATCAAGGCGAGAAAAATAAACCGCCCGAACATACAAAAGCGGCCATACCACACCGGTATGGCTGCTTTGATCATATTCCTTTCAAAAATGCCAGTAGTTCATCGCGATCATTATGGATCTGCTCATCCAGCACTGCATCCAGACAAGCCTGAAGGGCCTTGCCGATTTCCTTGCCGCGGAAACCGAGCGCCATAACATCCTCGCCCTTGATCGATAGATCTTTCAGCGAAAAGCAGCTCTCCTCCGCAACAAGCTCGTCGATCAGACTGGCGGCCTCATCGAACATGGCGAGTCTGGACGCGCAGAGCGCCGATTGCCCGCAGGCATCCGCCCTGTGCAGCGCGATAAGCTGCCGGGCCGCCGCTTCGCCGTGCTTGCTCATGAGCCGTTTGATCTGCTTTCGATCCGCCGTGATGGGCATATCATGATAGCGCACCAGGCGCATGATCCTCTCGCGGCTGGCGTTATCAAACCGGAGTCTGCTCAAAACCGAGTCCGCAATGGATGTACTCTGCGCTGCATGGCCATAGAAGTGGCCGAGCCCATCGTCGCCCATCGCGAAGCACGAAGGCTTGCCTGCATCGTGAAGCAGCGCTGCCCAGCGCAGCACCGGCTCGGGACGGCTGCTGTCCACAACGGCGATCGTATGCTCCCAGACGTCCTTATCGTGGTGTGGATTGTGCTGTTCAAAGCCAAACAGGGGCGCAAGCTCCGGAATAGGAACGGCGATCACATCCGCATAATCCCGCAGGATCGCCGCAGCTCCCTTTCCGCACAGGAGCTTTGTCAGTTCCACCTGGATTCGCTCCGCCGCGATGTTTTTCAGCAAGTCCTTGTTCCGGTGGATGGCCGCCGCTGTGGCCGCTTCCATGCGCATCCCATAAACAGAGGCAAAGCGCAGGCCCCGCAAAATGCGCAGACCATCCTCCTGGAATCGGCGGTCCGGTTCGCCTACGCAGCGGATGAACCCGTCTTCGATGTCCGCTTTTCCGCCAACGAGATCCACCACGCCGAGCCGCGGGTTATAGGCAAGGGCGTTCATGGTGAAATCTCTTCGTTCCATGTCCTCCCGCAGGCTGCGGGTAAACCGGA
>CAYLSA010000069.1:0-5823 GCA_964386575.1 uncultured Oscillospiraceae bacterium
TGGCCTGCTATGTGACGGACTTCCCCAACAACAAGATCGCCGGGGTCAAGGGCGTTATCGCCACGCCGCATCTGGGCGCGTCCACGCCCGAAAGCGAGGAAAAATGCGCCGTGATGGCCGCGCAGGAGCTGGCCGATTACCTGCTCAACGGCAACACGAAAAACGCTGTGAACCTGCCCAACGCCGTGCTTGAGCGCAAGGGCAAATGCCGCCTGTGCGTTATCCACCGCAATGTGCCGGGTATGCTGAACGCCTTCCTCGATCTCGTCAGCGAGGCGAAGCTGAACGTGGAGCACATGATAAACAAAGCCCGCGACGATGTGGCCTATACCATGCTCGATCTGGGCGATACCCTCGGCGCGGAGGTCGTGGAGAAGATCCAGGCCATGCCGGATGTGTACCGCGTGCGCCTGGTGTAAAACAGAATAGCGCGAAATGATTACAGCGTCCTGCTTCGGCAGGGCGCTTTTTATGTCCTTTGTGAAGGAGCCTGCCATGAAGAACATTCGGAAAGCGGTCGTTTATATCCTCGTTGCGCTGATGCTGAGCGGAACGGCGCTGCCGGTGTATGCCGAGGAACTCGCCGAGATCGAGAGTGCGCCGGTGCTTGCGAGCGAGCCGACGACTGCGCCCGAAGCGGAGGTCACCCCGGAGCCCGAAGTTACAGCGGAGCCCGAGGGGGAGCCCATGTTGCTTTCGCTGGAAGCGGAGCCGGTGGGCGACACCGGCGTGGTCACGCTGACGGCGACGGAGATAGAGAAATATAGGAATGAAGATGGAAGATATATACTTCCAAGCGGCAGCTATAAGCTGGGAACTTCGCTGGCGCTGGCTCGGTACCTCTATATCAATAGCGGCGTAACGGTCACGCTCGATCTTGCGGGCTATACGCTCACAGCCCAATGGGAGCCGACCCATTACAGCATCACCTATGAACTTGACGGCGGCGCGTTTGCTACGATCGCTCCGGGTGATTTTACCATTGAGAGCGAGACTTTCGCTCTGCCCACGCCCACCAAAGAGGGCTTTGAATTCCTCGGCTGGACGGGCACGGGGGTTGAGGAATTGACGGAGACCATCACGATCTATATGGCCACCGGCGACCGCGAATACACCGCGCACTGGAAGAAGATCGACCACTACACGGTGATCTATAGCACCAAAGGCGGCACGAAGATCAGCGATAAGAACGTCACGGGCAGTGACTCGCTGCCTCCGGCACGCGCGTGTTCAAAACGGGCGATGACAGCATGATCGCCCTGTGGCTGGCTCTCTCGGCGGTGTCCGCACTGTCTCTCGGCTATGTGGTTTTGCGGGGGAAGAAAAACTAATATGCGAAAGCGCCCTGCCATTGCGGCGGGGCGCTTGTTTTAGGGATATCCACTGAGGGCCTTTGTCTCACGCTTCGAACATGAGCGCGGCATATTTCGCGGGCAGAAGCTCATCGAGCCGGATGCTTTTCAGCGTGCCCTGTTCGCCGCGACGGGTCCAGACGTGGAAGCTCGTGGCGCGGTTTACGCACACATCGCCGCAGAAGCATTCGTATTGCAGCTTGAGCTTTTTGCCCTCGCACAACAGAAGCTGTGTCCGCACCGTGACGCGGCCGGGATAGCGCAGCGGCGCAAGATAATTCAGCTCCAGATTCACCATGGCCGGGTCCACACCCAGCTCGTTCATCTCCGCCCACGGAAAGCCGTGCTTTGCGAAGAAATCCATGCGCGCGATCTCATACCAGACGGGGTAGACCGCGTGGTGAACGATGCCCATCGGGTCGCAGTCGGGGTAGCGGATGTCGATCTGTATTTCGGTCATATCATGTCCTCCTATGAAAAAACCGCCGCAGCCGGAAATCCGGTCACGGCGGCTTGGTTTTTGGTTTCGTTATACGCCCAGCAGGTCGCGCAGGAAGGCGAGGATGCTGTCGCGGATGTCGGCGTATTTGCCCTTGACCTCGTTGCGCAGCTCGTCCGATTCATCCGTGCTGTCCGTGGTGGCGGTGTCGGCCTGCGGCGCGGTGGGCGCGCTCTGCTGCGGGGCGGCGGCGCTTGCGGGCGTGGTCACACCGGCGGGCGGGGCGCTGGGCTCCTCCTGTGCGGCGGGCTCAGCCGAAGGTTCACCCGAGGCGGCGTTCATCTCGCCGGAGGGCTGCGGTTCAGCGGAGGCAGTATCGGTCGGCTCAGCTTCCGTGGTTTCCGTTTCGGTTTCCCCGGCGGGCTCGGTGGAAGGTTCGCCCGAAGCGGGCATCTCAGCGGAGGCTTCCGGTTCGGCGGAGGGCTCACCCTCGCCGGTCAGCTCGGTCACGGCGTTGGCCGTAGCTTCCACCTCGGCGGCCTTGGCCTCGGCCTCGGCGCGAAGCTCCAGCGCCTGCGCCAGCTGATAGGCGCTCTGCATGGCCTCGTCGGCGGTGCAGATGGTATAGTCGGTGGCCCAATCGGTATAGCCGCCGGCGGCATGGTCATAGAAGCCGTCCAACTCGAGGTAGACGGCGGCTTTTTCCAACGTGCCGAGCATCTCGGCCTTGAGAACGGTGCCATAGGGGTCGAAACTCTGAACGCTGCGGCCGGTCATGAGGCCGTTCGATACGGCGGCATCGATGCTCTCGGCACCGGCCAGCTCGCAATCGTAAAAGCTGCTTTCATAGCCGGAGACGGTCTCCAGTTCGCACAGCGCCGTGACAAGCTGGGCCAGCTCCAGACGCGTGTAGCTGCGGCCGGGACGGAAGGTGCCGTCCGTATAGCCGGCGATGAAGCCGCGGTCGATCATGAACGAAAGCGCGGTGGCATTTTCCGAATAGGAAAGATCACCGAACTGCTCGGAAAGCGGGGCGACGGGTTCCTCTGCGGGCTCGGCCTCCGCCGCGAGGGCGCAAACGCCCATGCACAGCACGGCCACCAGCGCGAGAAGGGTTATAAAGAAAGGCTTGTAAAGGTGTTTCATTGCTATTCTCCCAGCCTAAAAGATTTTATTAAGTACGCCTATCATACGCCCGCGGGGGCCGATCGCGCAACATCAATTTGGTTACAGTTTTGCCGTGTGCGTCTGAGCGGGCGGAAATTTGTGCTTGCAGACGGGAAGAAAAGCGTTATAATAATGGCAAATTCGCGAAAAGGAGAGACAGCATGAAAAAGTGGATCAGCCTGTTGCTGGCCGTCATGATGCTTCTGGCGCTGTGCGCCTGCGGCGAGACGGAAGCGGCAGTGGAAACGACCGAAACGACGGCCGAAACGACCGTGGAGACCGTGGTGGAAGCGGCCGAGGTGCCGCCCGCCAAGCCCGAAGGCGAGGCCAGCGGAGAGCCCTCCGGGGAACCCTCCGGCGAGGCCGCCGGCAGCGGCGACGCGCCCATCAGCGCAGCCAACCAGAGAGTGCCCGACCATGCCGAGCCCATCGATTTTACGCCCGATGAGGGCGCAAGCTATCTGGCCTTCACGGGCGACCAGCACGGCGAAACGCCGGGCTACCGCGTGTGGCTGGAAGATCAGCTTCTTGTTTACGGCGACAGCCTTTCGATGCTGAACTATTCCGGCGACATCTGCGAAAAATCGTGGGTGCAGGATGTGTTCGATGAGTGGAAGGGTGTTTTGGATGAGCTCGTGCCGGGGCGCTACAATGTGACCACGGGCAACCAGGAATTTAAGTCCGGCGCTCTTGGCCCCACCTGGGACGAGATCGGCGAGGGCTTCAAGATCTGCGGTGAGGTCGCCAATACGGACGATTACATCGTCTATAACATCGGCGCGACTACGGAGACCTATCTCTTCCCGCAGGAGGAGCTGGATGCCATCAGCGCGTATCTTGCCGCCGCGCCCGCGGATAAGCCCATCTTTGTTCTCAGTCACTATCCGCTGCATCTGGCCTGCGCCACGGCGACCCACAGCATCCCCGCCACCGACCATCGCCAGACCGAGAACAACGACGCGCTGATCGACATTCTCAATAACTACCCCAATGTGATCTTCCTCTGGGGCCATAACCACACCTTCCAGGACCCGCGCTACGGCACCATCTGCCCGGCCGGTTCGAAGATGACATGGAGTTATGAAAATCCCACGGATAAAAAGGAGATCAACTTCACCTATGTCAACTACGGCTCGTTCTGCCGCGGCGACAGCTACGGCATGATCGCCGAGGTGCTGCGCTGCGACAGTGGGGTGGATGTATATCTGAACTTTGTGGACACAAATGTGCCTATGACGACGAAGGATTCCGCTGTTCTGTGCATCGGAGCGGACGGTACGGTCACGGCGGAAGTCACCGCCGGCACCGGTATCGATTACAATGAGATCCTGTCCATGTCCGGCTATGCCGATGACCCGAACTTCATGGAGGAGCTTCGAGGCTGATAACTATATGTAATAGAATCTCCGTATGCTTTCGCGGCATACGGAGATTTTTTTATCCCTGTTCGCGGGCCAGTCGCCGGGCCAGCGCCAGCAGTGCGCGGCAGCGCTCGCCCTCGCCCTCGATGACGATGGCACTGCGGTCGGGCAGGGGCGCGGCGTGGGCGGTGCCGCCGTTGTCCGCGATGCGAAGCCCGTCCGACCAGTCCGCGCCGAATTCGCACGCGGCCATGGCCAGTTGCCCCATGAGAGCGGCACGACTGCGGCAGGGCACGATGCTGCGGTGCTCACATCCCGACTGCGGCAGACGATACAGCCCGTCCAGCGCGTCGAGATTGGCCTGATAATAGCTGCGCGGCGTGCCGATGTCGCACCAATAGCCGTCGAGCGACAGGCCCTGCATGGGGACGCCCTGCGCCAGAAGGTGCGGGAATAAGTCCTTGGCAAAGTCAAAGGGTGTGTCCGGCGGCACAAAGTCCATCACCTCCGGCGACAGGATGTATATGCCCGTGGAGACCGCATCCGTGACCACGCGCTCCCACGCGGGCTTTTCCAAAAATCCGGCCACGCGCCCGTCGCGCTCGGTCACGACCAGCCCATAGCGCAGCGGCTCCTCGTCATGCGAAAGCACGATGCTCACGCCGCCGCTGTGGCGGCGCATGGCCTCGTCCAGCGCGAAATCACAGGCGCAGTCGCCCGCAATGACGAGAAACGGATCGTCCGCCCAGAAATCGGCGCAGGACTTCACGCTGCCGGCCGTGCCGAGCGGGGCGTCCTCCGTTCGGTATTCGATGGAAACGCCGAAATCGCGTCCGTCGCCGAAATGGGCGCGGATGATCTCGGGCTTATAGCGCAGGGTGATGCAAAGCCGGTCAAAGCCGCACGAGCGCAGCAGAGCCACGATATGCTCAAGCAGCGGCTTTCCCAAAAGCGGCATCATGGGCTTGGGTAGTCCGCCGGAGATGGATGCAAGGCGCGTTCCCTCGCCGCCGGCCAGAATAACAGCCTTCATCTGCAAGGCTCCTTTGCTGAAAAAGTTCGGCAATAGTTTTTGCCGCAGACCGCTTTTTTATTTACAAGAGGATTTGGATTTGGTATAATAATTGAATCCTAAATTGGAGAAGTATCGCTATGAACAACAAGATGAGAAAGATCGCGGAGCCGGACGCGAAGCTATACGTTGCGGTTTTGCTGGTCTTTGCCGTTTTGACCTTTGTGCTGCTCGACGCGATGATCCTGGCTCTGGCCGAGGCGGGCGCCGCCGTGGTGCTGATCGTCGTAAATGCCATCGTGTCGCGGCGCAAACGGGCCAATCTCGTGCGCTATATCGAATCCGTGACCTACGAGGCGGACGCGGCGAAGAACAACACCATGCTCAACTTCCCGCTGCCCATCGTGGCCTATCTGCTCGATTCCGGACGCATCGTATGGGGCAATCAGGACTTTTTCAACATCTGCGGCCGCGTGGAGCCGAGCTTCGGCG